>JAFGKR010000197.1 GCA_016928515.1 Bacteroidota bacterium
GACGAAATACGATTAACTTTTATTCAAGGAGAATGACACAATGCCCCTGACAAAGGAACGCAAACACGAACTGGTCACCAAATTCGGCGGCAACGAGAAAAACTGCGGAAAACCGGAGGTGCAGATCGCCATCCTGACCGAAACGATCAACGGCCTCTCCAGCCATTTCGACGTCAACAAAAAGGATCATCACAGCCGCCGCGGTCTGCTGAAAATGGTCGGTAAGCGCCGTCGCCTTCTTGCGTATCTGCAGAAGGTAGATATCGAACGCTACCGCTCCATCGTCAAGGACCTGGAACTTCGCAAATAAAGCGAGTACCTCACTCATTTAACGGGTTATCAAAAATACCACACATGATTACACGAAAAAGTATAGATATTGACGGGAAAACCCTCACCATGGAAACCGGTCGCTTCGCCCGCCAGGCAAGCGGTGCGGTCATGATCACCCTCGGTGAAACCATGGTTCTCTCCACGGTTGTCCTTGCGGACACACCTCGGGAGGGAATAGACTTTTTTCCCCTGAGCTGCGAATACCGCGAAAAAACATCCGCCGCCGGAAAAATTCCCGGTGGATTTTTCAAACGCGAAGGAAAACCCTCCGAAAAGGAGGTGCTTTCTGCGCGGTTGATCGATCGTCCGATCCGACCGATGTTCGCAGACAACTACCGCAATGAAGTACAGATCGTCGCCTCTGTCTATTCCTCCGATCAGGAGCATGACGGAGACGTTCTTGCGGCGACCGCTGCCTCAGCAGCACTGATGATCGCAGGCGCACCGTTTGACGGCCCCATCGCCGAGGTGCGCGTCGGGCGTGTCAATGGTCGCTTCATCCTCAATCCCACGTTTGAAGAGTTGAGAACCGCCGACCTCGAGGTCGTCCTCGCCGGCACCACTGATTCGATCATCATGGTCGAGGGGGAAGCCCGGGAAATCTCCGAACGTGACATGCTCGACGCTCTGGAATTCGGGCACAAACATATTGCCACGATCTGCACAGCCATCGAAGCGTTCGCGACGGAAGCCGGAAAACCACGAATGGTCGTGGAAGATGTCGAACTTCCTGAAGGCATCGAGGATCGGATCAGGGATCTCTCCTCGAATCGTCTGGCCGATCTGGCCCAGACCGTCATGGCCAAGGAAGAACGTGCGGAAGCGACAAAGGCGATTTACGACGACATTCTGGAGGCCCTTGCGGAAGAGTACCCCGAACAGGAAGGACTCATCAAGCGCATCATCCACGACTATGAAAAGGATGCCATGCGCAAGACGATACTTGAGCAGGGGAAACGACTCGACGGCCGTGGTTTGACGGATGTCCGTCCCATAAACTGCGAGGTCGGCCTTCTGCCTCGCGCGCATGGATCCGCCCTGTTCACCCGTGGCGAGACACAGGCACTCATGTCCTGTACGCTCGGAACGAAACAGGACGAACAGATCATCGACGGTCTGCTCGAGGAATCCCGCAAGCGCTTCATGCTGCATTACAATTTCCCTCCCTTCTCGGTGGGTGAAGTGGGCCGCTTCGGCTTTACCAGCCGTCGCGAAATCGGGCATGGCAACCTCGCTGAGCGCGCTTTGAAGAACATGATCCCCTCGGATGAGGATTTCCCATACACCATCCGCCTCCTCTGCGATATCCTGGAATCCAACGGCTCGTCGTCGATGGCCACGGTCTGTTCCGGCTCGATGGCAATGATGGATGCCGGTATCCCCCTCAGAAAGGCCGTGGCCGGAGTGGCCATGGGGCTGATCAAGGAAGGGGAACAGGTCGCCGTGCTGACCGATATTCTCGGCAACGAGGATCATCTGGGTGACATGGATTTCAAGGTCGCCGGAACCCGCGACGGGATCAATTCCTATCAGATGGACATCAAGATCAAGGGCATCAGTTTCGAAATCATGGAGCGTGCCCTCGAACAGGCACGCGACGCGCGCTTGCATATCCTCGACAAGATGGATGAAGCCATCGCCGAATCCCGCGCGGACCTCTCCAAATATGCACCACGTCTCACCACGCTGTACATCCCGGTGGATCAGATCGGTGCGGTCATCGGTCCGGGAGGCAAGACCATCAAGAGCATCGTGGCGGAAAGCGGCGCCGAGATCAACATTGAAGACGACGGTCGCGTCATCATCGCCGCCGTCAACGGAGAGAACAGCGAGCGCGCTGTGGAGATGATCAAACGCATCACAGCCGTCCCCGAAGCGGGAGAAGTGTATACCGGTCCCGTCAAGCGTATCGCCGAATTCGGTGCTTTTGTCGAGATTCTCCCGGGCAAGGAAGGACTGCTGCATATTTCACAGATCGATTTCCGCCGCATCAACTCCGTCGACGAGGTCCTGAAGGTCGGCGACATGGTGACCGTGAAATTGCTCCGTGTCGAGGACAACGGAAAGCTGGTCCTGAGTCGCAAGGCGCTGATGGAACCGCCCGAGGGATATGAAGAGAAGGAATCCTCGGGTGAAGGCCGCTCCTCACGGGGTGGAGACCGTCGCGGTGGTGGAAACCGTCGCGGTGGTAGCGGAGGCCGCAGAAGCTGATTCTGCGGATCCGTTACGTGCAGAACTATCCCACTACTGAAAACACGGAGTCCAATCCATGCCCAAGGTGATATTTTCCATCTCCTATCCGATCAAGGAAGATCGGAGGGAGGAGTACCTGGAAACCGTCCGGGAACTGAAAAATTATCTGACGAACGAACGGGGAAAGCAATACTCCGTCTTCGAAAGCAAAACCCGTCCGAATACCTTCAACGAAGTGTATTTCTGCGACTCGATGGATGAATACGACGCGATCGAGGATGATGCCGACGAAATCACCGAAATGCTGATCAACCGCATCGTCGATGAATTCATTAAGGACGGGAAGACGGAATATAAAACCCTTATCGAGGCGGTATAGTCTTCTTCGTGCGGGCACTGTGCTGGATGCAGTGCACCACGATTCTGTCCTGAATTTCTCGATAGGGTTTGTGCGATCCCGAAAAATTCTGCATCAGCATGACCACACTCAGCAGGCGCCCTCCGGGCGCCTGTGCGTATCCGGACAGTGCCGATACCCCGCTGATGGTTCCGGTTTTCCCGCGAAATGTTCCCGTCGTACCACTCTGCCGGCGCTTGAGTGTGCCGTCTGTTCCTGCGACCGCCAGTGATTCCGCAAAACGGTTGTATGACGGATGCGTTGCCATCGTGGTCAACAGATCGCCGATGCACCGTGGGGTGACGAGATTATAGAACGATATGCCCGATCCGTCGCGCAGGTGCAGATCGTACGTCTGTATACCGGCCCTGCTCAGGATGCGCTTCATGCTGCGAAGTCCGTCGGAAGCGCTCACGCCCCGGGTACTTCCGTCCTTCACAGCGAGAAGGCGTAAAATGGATTCCGCACAGAGATTGTCACTTTCCTTGTTCATCTCCGTCAATACCTGATCGATCGGTCGTGTGTGGGCGGCAATCTCGAATCCCATCCTCCACGGGGATTCATGGAGAATGACCGCACTATCGGTAGCAATGCCTGCCGTTCGGCAAAACATGAGGAACTGTTCCGCGAAAATCGCCTGCGGTTCCCAGAGACTCAGTCGCTCGCTGGTACGTTGGCCCGATGCCAGCTTCCCCCTGACAAGGATGTGATTGCTCCGCGGTACCTTCTCGATGGAGAGATCGCTTCGGGACGCACTGACGGCGGTATTGTCGACGGTGATCAGCGAACTGGAGGGATGAATATCCACATCGACCGGCAAACCCGGACGTGCGGGTGCGGAGACGGTGACACGGACAGCATTCCCTTCCACCGGAAGGGAGGAGAGATACGGCATGAAGGGATCGGATTCGTCATCCCACATCCATCCCGCTCCGAAAAACGCAGCATCGAACAGCGAACCGTCGACATACAGCGTGTCGATGCGCGTGACGCCGAGGGCATATGCGTTTTCCGCAAGTTTTTGAATATCTTTCACACCGAACAGCGGGTCTCCTCCGCCCGTGCAGATGAGTGTGTGAAAACTGCTGTCGACCGCCGACAGGGATGTCCGGTACACGGTCTCCCGCGGCAAACCGAGTACCGCAGCGGCAGAAGGAAACAACTTCGCGTTGGATGCGGGGCGAAGAAGCAGATCCCTGTGCTGCGAAAACAGCACTGCGCCGCTGACACAGTCGCGAATCTCGACGGCTGCGATCGTTTGCGCGAATGCAGGAACGGCGAGTTCCTTCCGTATTGCATCCGCTAACTTCTGAACATCGGTTTGTTGTGCTGAAAGCATCCCGGCAAGGAAGAGGGAAGCCGCAAATACACTAGACAGGTACATGTTGCTCATGCGTACAGTTCTCCTGGTCATCCTTTTTCTCATGCTGCCGGGCGAAACAGGCGAGGCCGTTTCGCCACACCGTCCGTTGTCACACCGCAATGGCGGTACACAGTGGCAGACACATCGTGCGGTGGTCACGACCCCGCTGCCGCATGCCGACAGCCTGGAATTCTCCGGTCTCTCTTCTGCGCTCGGGAAAATATTCTCCGAAGAGAAAATCCAGAGCATACTATCAAAACTGCCGTTGAACTGCAAAATTTATGGCTATGACATTGGTGAATACTCAGGGGACGATGGGATGGATGTGGTTCTCTCGACACGTGATGAGCAAGAGCGAGACCGGACGATGCACGTCCACTTCTTCCTCAATGACGGTCCGGAATTCCGTCTGGTGAAAACGCTGCAGCGGCGCTTTGTCCTTGAACCGATCGAGGTTGGCTTCTCCATCGAGCAGGGAAAGGCGTTCGTCACGGAAAAGACAGGGGAGTTCGGATGGCGCATCACCGGATATGCCGTCGAAAACGGCGTCTTCCGTCGCGTATCACAGTGGATCACCGATCGCATGCCATATCAGGGCCAGAGTACGGCAGTCGGATACGACCGCAGTCATGATCTGCGCAGCAACATGGTCGACGAACATTTCTTCGGGACAAATACGAACCGGACCTTCCTGCGACAGAAGTACTACGATCTGCCACTGTTCCGTGAAGGCGCCGACATTCCGTTGAATGTCAACCGGCAGATCGGTGATTCCTCAGCCCTCATGATCGTGCGGGGCGGGAGCAGCTGGCATGGACCCGAAGACTGCAGTGTGTTCTGCAGCGGTGTATACGACTCAGCGTCCGTTACGGTATTCGTCACCGTCCATGATGACAGGTTACTCTATTCGGGAGTCATGGATTCCAGCGATCATGTCATCCTTTCATTCGATTTCAGTCGGAAAACGCGGATACGTCCGGGAGGCGACGCGCAACGCTGGTCACCGAATACGCGTCTCGACCTCCTCATCGTCATGGGAGACGGACAGCATCGTACTCCCGTGGTTGAACTGCGCGGTGAAGAGCTTTCGGCTGCCCATGGACGTGACATCGCTGTGAGCATGGAGGCGGATGTGACACGATTCCAGGTTTACCGATTTACTGTCAGGCTCCCGATAAGCCTGTTCGAACACAAAGGCATGCCGAATGCTGCCGGTTTCGTCTGCAGTTATCATGATGTCGACTATCCCGCAAACCTGTCATGGGTGTCGCTTGCCTCCACCGCCCGGGGATATGTGCCGGATGCGCCGGAAACCTGGGGACGGATGCATTTCGTCAAGGATGTCCGTGCCCACTATGAATGGGATGACCTTCGCACCCGCGGTCTCTCGGATGAACTCCGCCGGGTCGGTGTTCTCCCGTGAGCACATACCCGGACAATGAAAAGGAATGGGGATCCGGAAGGAGTTGGCACATTCGCCTGAACAGGCGTTGTGTATACGCTCAAATGGGTTGCTTCCCCATGACGAAACAAGTAATTTGATAAATTGATCATCACAGGACATTCGGAGTATGACCGGATTCATATTTACCTGTTCACTTCTCTGTACTGCGGCCCTGCAGACGGATCCCGGCGTTCTTCAGCGCACGGACGCGGGCGTTATGCGGCAGATTCTGGAGATTGTGATCCCGGCACTCCCGGTTCGTGTCCCGCTCCCGGTACGCAAGTGCTGTGGAACTCCGCAGATGAACGTATCCTTCCGCACCAACGTCTTCGCGGAAGCTTTGTCGCGACACATCCCCCCTGAGATGCCCGAAAGCGGGGCGGGGAGACACATCGTGAGGATGCATCCGATCAGGGCACCGTCCTGCGCACAGTTGCAGTGTCCCTGATTTCCTGTTTCATCCATTCACGAATTACCGGTAGAAACCATCATGCTGAATATCATATCCAAGGTGTTCGGAGGCGGGAAGCACGAACGCGACCTGAAGGAAATTTATCCCATCGTCGAAGAAATCAACGCGCACTATGAACAGCTGCAATCGCTGACGGACGACGAACTGCGGGAAAAAACGCAGAAATTCCGCAAACGCATTGCCGACGCAACGGCAGAAATCGAAGCGGAGATTGAACAGCTTGCCGCGGAGCTGAAGGAAAACCGTGACGACATCGATCGCGAAAGCCTCCATGAGCGGCAGAAGGCCCTCAAGGAAGAACTGAAGGAAACCATCGAGGATGTGCTCGACGACATACTGCCCGAGGCGTATGCGGTTGTCAAGGACACCTGCCGGCGACTGGTCGGACACGAGTACATGGTTGTCGACAACAAGTCCACCTGGAACATGGTGCCGTTCGATGTGCAGCTGATCGGCGGCATCGTTCTGCATCAAGGCAAGATCGCGGAGATGGCGACGGGGGAAGGTAAAACGCTGGTTGCGACCCTGCCCATTTACCTCAATGCGCTTCCGGGGAAGGGTGTGCACCTCGTCACGGTCAACGACTACCTTGCACGTCGTGACAGCGAATGGATGGCGCCGGTGTTCGAGTTTCACGGCATCACCATCGGCTGCATCCAGAATGACATGGGACCAAGGCAGCGCAGGGAAATCTACAACAAGGACATCACCTACGGCACGAACAACGAATTCGGCTTCGATTACCTGCGCGACAACATGGTGATCGATCCCAGTGAAATGGTGCAGCGTCCGCACAACTATGCGATCGTCGATGAGGTGGATTCAGTGCTCATTGACGAGGCACGAACCCCGTTGATCATCAGCGGGCCCGTCGGCGAAACGGATCACAAATTCGATGAGATGAAACCACGTGTCGAGCGACTGGTCAACGCTCAGAATGCATACATCGCAAAAACACTCGCCGACGCCGAGCGTCTGATCAAAGAGGGCAACAGGGAAGAGGCCGGTGTTCTCATTTACCGCGCACAGCGGGGACTCCCGAAAAACAAACGGCTGATGAAAATCCTCAGCGATCCGGAGAACGAAACGCTGATGCAGCGCACCGAGAGTGTGTATCGGGCCGACAATGCGCGCCGCATGCCCGAAATCATCGATGAACTGTATTTCTCAATCGACGAAAAGACATACATTGTCGACCTGACGGATAAGGGACGCGAATTTCTCGCACCATCGAAGGATGAGGCCGATTTCTTTGTGCTTCCCGATATCGCCGCCGAACTCAGTGCATTGGAAGGCAAGGGACTCGATGCAAAGGAACTGCAGCGGGAGAAGGACAAGATCCAGCAGATCTATGCCGAACGCAGCGATCGCATTCACACCGTGCATCAGCTGCTCAAAGCCTACTGTCTCTACGAAAAGGACGTGGAGTACGTCGTACAGGAAGGCAAGGTGATGATCGTGGATACTTTCACCGGTCGCATCCTTCCGGGACGACGTTACTCTGAAGGTCTGCACCAGGCAATCGAAAGTAAGGAAAACGTCAAGGTCGAGGGTGATACACAGACACTCGCAACAATCACCCTGCAGAATTATTTCCGCCTCTATAACAAACTCGCCGGCATGACCGGCACTGCCGAAACGGAGGCCGGGGAATTTTACGAAATCTATAAGCTGGACGTCGTCGTCATTCCCACCAACATGCCGATTGTGCGCGACGACCAGGAAGACCACATCTACAAGACCAGGCGCGAAAAATACAACGCGGTCATCGATTTCATCGAGGAGTGTCGCGAAAACAGACAACCGACTCTCGTCGGGACGACCAGCGTCGAAGTGTCCGAGACCCTCTCACGCATGCTCAAGCGCCGCGGCGTGCCCCACAATGTCCTCAATGCCAAGCAGCATCGACGGGAGGCCGAGATCGTCGCCAATGCCGGGCTCCCCGGAGCAGTGACCATAGCCACAAACATGGCGGGTCGCGGAACGGACATCAAGCTGGGCCCCGGTGTCAAGGAAGCCGGCGGACTGGTGATTATCGGTACCGAGCGCCACGAAGCGCGTCGCATCGATCGGCAGTTACGCGGCCGCGCGGGGCGGCAGGGTGATCCTGGAGTGTCCCGTTTTTACCTGTCTCTGGAAGATGACCTCATGCGGTTGTTCAAATCCGACCGCATCGCCGGAATCATGACGCGTCTTGGTGTCGAAGAGGGCGAGGTGATCAAGCACTCGATGATCACCAAGTCCGTCGAACGCGCCCAGAAAAAGGTCGAGGAAAACAACTTCGGTATCCGGAAACGACTGCTGGAATACGACGACGTGATGAACCAGCAGCGAACGGTCATCTATTCCCGACGACGACAGGCGCTGATAGGGGAAAATCTTCGCGACGAGATCTATGAAATGCTCGATCAGTATGTCGAGGATATCGCGGAGGAGTACTGGGCGAACAGCGACCTGGACGGACTGCGTGAAGAGGTGCGTCGCAATCTCGTCATCGATCTGGATCTCGACAAGGATCGCTTGAGCATTTCCGGCGCTCCGGAACTCAAGGAACAGATCGTCTCGGCTGCGTCGGATTTCCTGAAACGCAAGGAGGAGGATCTGGGTCACGACCTCATGCAGCAGCTCATGCGTATGGCTCTGCTGCAGGTGATCGATATGCGCTGGAAAGAGCATCTGCGCGAAATGGACGACCTCAAGGAAGGCATCCACATGCGCGCTTACGGCCAGAAGGATCCCCTCGTTGAATACAAAAAGGAAGCCTTCGGTCTGTTTGTGGAAATGCTGGGTATGATCAACCGTGAAGTGCTCGGCATGGTCTTCCGGCTTTATCCGATGCGCGAGGAAATGCCGCGCCGTCCCCAGGGACCCAGCGTGACCGAACTCGTCACGACCCATCAGTCTTCCGCCGGGATGGGGTATCAGGCTGATCGCAGCGCCGCACCGGGACACGAAGCCCCGCAGGAAGCAACAGGAGGGAAGCGGCAGCCGATCCGCGTGGAAAAGAAACCCGGCCGGAACGATCCCTGCCCCTGCGGCAGCGGAAAAAAATACAAACACTGTCACGGTCAGCAATAGGCGAGTCCGACGACTGCAGTGAAGAAAAACGCAGAGAAGGCGACAGAAACACGAGCAAAAGGTCTGACGTGTCCGTCATGCGGAGCGGAGAACTCCGTTCTTGACCTCCGTTGTCATGCCTGCGGAGCGTTTGTACGCGACCGTGTCCCGACACTCAATCTGTTTTCCGTATTGTGGGGCATGATCGAGGCACCGCGGAAGACCTTCCTGCGCGTTGCGCGCAGCGAGCAGAAGAACTATGTGCACGTTCTTTTCGCCCTGATCGGCCCGTTGATTCTGACAGCACTTTTTTCCGCTGCCCGCATCGGTGATCACGGCGTAGCATTCGGCATCATCCTGCTCGTCCTCTGCTCTGGTGGTCCGCTGTTCGGGCTTCTGCTTCTGCCTGCAACCGCTGTTTTCATGACAAGCATTCTTCGGAGATGGGTGGGGCTGCAGTTGCGGTACCGCGACACGGCCGCATGCATTGCATACGGACTCTCGCCGCTGATGTGGATGTCGGTGATCGTTCTGCCTCTCCAACTGGGAATTTTCGGTATTACGCTTTTTTCCGTCAATCCTCCGGCATGGATTATGCAACCGCTTCCGTTCTGGATGCTGACA
>JAFGKR010000198.1 GCA_016928515.1 Bacteroidota bacterium
ATCAGACCGATCGCAAAACCGGTGGATTTCCCGAACACCTTCGCCAGGTCGATATAGACGAGGATCTGGATGACGATATTGACGCAGGGAATCAGGAAAAGGATGATCCACCACTCCGGTCGTCCGACGATTTTCAGCAGTACCCAGATGTTGTAGATCGGGATGATCGCGGCCCAGCCGGGCTGGCCCGCCTTGACATAGAGCTTCCACATGCTGACGATCATCAGCACGGTGATCAGCAGGATCACGATCCACATACCGATACCGATACTCTCGAGACCGCTGGAACTGCCGTACTCGTACTCGTATTCGTACATAAAACCTCCGATTGGATGAGGAGAATGAAGCGTTGGCGTCGACGATCGAAATGGGTGAAACACCCCATGCATTGTTCCGGAAATCGTTCAATGATATCATTCCCACATGAAACCTGCAAACGGGAATGACGAGTTTCTTGCAAGGGAATTTTTTTCCCTGCCTTTTGGTTAGATTTCAGAGTCTACATTTCTGTCACCGGAGAACATACATGGCCAAATCGAGGACAAATCCGGCGAAAACTGCGCCGAAATCCCGGAAGAACGCAGCAACCGGCGCTTCCCCGAAAACGCAGAAGAACTCCACCGCCGGCACCTCCCCGAAAACGCAGAAGGATCCCGCGGCTGAGACGTCACCGAAGATGCGGCAAAATCCTTCCACCGGCATCTCCGCGAAAATGCGCGGATCCCGAAATCCTTTCGCGCTTACAATCCCGAGAAACACACCATTCTCCGAGGATGACCTGCGTAACATTCTGCGGAAAATGATGCTTTCGCGTCGCCTGGATCAGAAAATGCTCACCCTGCTCAAACAGGGAAAGAGCTTTTTCCATATCGGTGCCTCCGGACACGAGGCCGCACAGCTCGCCGCTGCGACCGCCTTCGTGCCGGGGAAGGACTGGTCCTACCCGTATTACCGCGACCTGTCGTACATGCTCGGCATGGGCATGGATGCGGAAGGTATCATGACCAATTTCCTCGCACGCGCAGAGGACGTCAATTCCGGTGGGCGACAGATGCCACAGCATTACGGGATGAAGGACGCCCGGGTCGTGTCGCAGTCCTCGCCTACTGGAACGCAGTATCTGCAGGCGGTCGGAACCGCAAAAGGTGCCCGCCTGGAAGGCACGGACGAAGTCGTCTATGTTTCCTCCGGTGAAGGCACCACCAGTCAGGGTGATTTCCATGAGGCCGTCAACTGGGCCAGTCGTGCCAAACTGCCGGTGATTTTCTGCGTGCAGGACAACAAGTATGCCATCAGCGTTCACCTCTCACAGCAGACCGGTGGCACGGTCTATGATATGGTCTCCGGGTACGTGAATCTCGATCGCATCGAGGTGGATGGCACGAACTTCTTCGAAACGTATGAGGCTTTCCGCAAAGCCGTCGGGCGCGCTCGCCGTGGCGAAGGTCCCACGGTGGTCGTGACCGACGTCGTGCGTCTTCTCGCCCACTCCTCCTCGGACGATCAGACCAAGTACCGAAGTAAGGAGGAACTCGAACGTGACCGGCAACGTGATCCGATTTTCCGCATGAAGGATGCGTTGATCGAAGCGGGGATGCTGACAGAGGACGAGTTCGAACAGATGGAAAAGGACATTGTCGACGAGGTCAACAACGCCACGGACGTCGCTGAGGCAAAAGCACTGCCCGATCCCTCGACCGCGGAGCATTTCCTCTTCTCCCCTGATCCACCATCCCTCTCCTATGAATCCACGCCACCGGCCGGAAACAAGATCGTTCTCGTCGACGCCATCAATCACGCGCTCCACGAGGAGATGGCACAGAACGAACGCATGATCGTTTACGGGCAGGATGTACAGGACGGAAAGGGCGGCGTCTTCACCGCCACGAAGGGTCTGTCCACGAAATTCGGCACCAATCGCTGCTTCAATTCTCCGCTGGCGGAATCCAGCATCATCGGGACGGCGGTCGGCCTCGCAGTCAAAGGATTCAAACCCGTGGTTGAGATTCAGTTCGGCGATTACATCTGGACCGCAATGATGCACATTCGCAACGAGGTTGCGACGATGCGCTATCGCTCAAACAATCACTACAGCGCCCCCGTGGTCATCCGCGTTCCCGTCGGCGGCTACATCCATGGCGCCCTGTATCACAGCCAGAGCATCGACGGTTACTTCACGCACGTCCCCGGTCTCTACGTCGTGTATCCCTCCACCGCGGCGGATGCCAAGGGATTGCTCAAAACCGCCTGCCGCATGGACGATCCCGTGATGTTCCTCGAACACAAGGGCATGTACCGGCAGGGCTACGCCGCCTCCCTCGAGCCGGATGAGGACTATCTCATCCCCTTCGGGAAAGCCGCGGTGCGTCGCGAGGGTACCGACGTCACCATCGTCGCCTGGGGTGCCCTGGTGCAGAAATCTCTCGAGACCGCGCGCGTACTCGACAAGGAAGGGATCAGCGTCGAAGTGATCGACCTGCGCACGCTGGTGCCGCTGGACATGGATACCGTACTCCGCTCCATCGAAAAAACCAGCCGCGTGCTGGTGGCGCATGAGGATACTCTCACCGGTGGATACGGCGGCGAAGTGGCGGCTCGCATTGCTCAGGAAGGATTCGAGCTGCTCGATGCACCGGTGCGCCGCCTCGGAGCAAAAGACTGCCATATCCCCTACTCCTGGTCCCTGGAAGGAGAAATCCTTCCGCAGGACCGCAACGTGATCGAGGCCGTGCGTGATCTGGCGGCCTACTGATCTTTTCGATGCATTTCCCTGCTGCGCAGCGGCGAGGGCTGCGTTCGCAGCCGTTGCTTCGGCATGATATCGGGATGCAATGCCCGCGGCTTCTCCGTCGAGAGTCACCGGGAGAAACCGGAAATGGATACGAGATGAGAAATTTCATACAGCATTACGAGGTTCATCAGCAATGAGAGTCGAAGTCCAGATGCCCAAGATGGGCGAAAGCATCACCGAAGGCCGCATTCTGAAATGGCTCAAGGCACCGGGAGACAGCGTCGACCGGGACGAAACCATTCTCGAAATCGCCACGGACAAGGTGGATACGGAAGTCCCGGCTCCGAACGCCGGGATCCTTGTGAAGATCATGGCCGAGGAAGGAGATACCGTGGAGGTCGGAACACCGATCGCAGTGATCGAGACCGATGCCGATGCCGCACAGGTGGAGGAATCTACACCGGCGAAGGCGGACGCATCCGGCGCCGACATCCCGGAGAAACCCGTTCCTGCGGAGGACACCGGTGCGTTGGCTGATTCGGCCGAACCGCAGAAGGATGCCCCTCGTTCCGCCACAAATGCACAGCCTGCGACGGCACCAGGTACGGTGGCATCCCCTGCTACCGGAGACAACGCAAGATTCTACTCCCCCTTGGTCATGCGCATCGCCTCGGCGGAAGGTATCAGCATGCAGGAACTCGAGCGTATCGAGGGCAGTGGACTCGGGGGCAGGGTGACGAAGAACGACGTCCTCGCCTGGCTCAGAAATCGTCCTGCCGGAGGTACGACCACGCCTCCGACTGCATCTTCTCCTGCCGCTCCCGGGGGGCCCGCACTCTCTGCCATGCCGGCTCCATCCGCGGCTGCCGGGGAAGGTTACGAGGTCATCCCCATGGACAACATGCACCGTCTGATGGCGGAGCATATGGTCAAGAGCATGCAGATCTCTCCGCATGTGTCCGTGGTCTCGGAAGTCGACATGACAAAGATCGAGAAATTCAGGCAGAAGCATGCCGACGCATTCAAAAAGCGCGAGGGATTCTCGCTGACGTATATGCCGTTCATCGCGGAAGCAACGGTGCGCGCGTTGAAGGATTTCCCATGGCTCAACAGTTCCGTCGACGGGGAGAAGATCATCCTGAAGAAGATGATCAACCTTGGAATCGCCGTCGCGATGGACGATGGCGGGCTTATCGTCCCGGTAGTGAAGAATGCGGATACGTTGAACGTGATCGGACTCGGCAGGAGCATTTCCGATATCGCGCGCCGTGCACGCATCCGCAAGCTGCAGCCGGAGGAAATTCAGGACGGCACATTCACCATCACGAATTTCGGCATCTTCGGCAATGTTTTCGGGACACCGATTATCAACCAGCCACAGGTCGCCATTCTCGGCATGGGCGCCGTGCAGAAAAAACCCGTGGTCATCGAGCGCGACGGCGAGGATACCATCGCCATTCGTTCGATGATGCTGCTCTCCATGTCCTTCGATCATCGCATCATCGATGGTGCGCTGGGCGGACGGTTCGTCGAACGCGTCAAACAGTATCTCGAAGACTTTTCTCTGGAAAGCATCTGATATTGAATCGGCAGACAAGGGGCACCAGCCCCTTGTTTTTACCTTTTTTTGTGTATCTTGCCACCATTATCCCCATGTCACACGCGGTGAAAGCCACTGCGGGTGAGGATTCCGGAGAACTACTGCAGCATCCGTATGTCAACCTCACCACTGCGGAAGTTGGTCAAGGCCATCGCCTCCGTAATAGGACTCTTGCTCGGGCTTGTCGGGGTCATACTACTGATCTCCGGCTTCCAGGCCTATCTGTCGAATGACACCACTGATGTCATTCCTTTCGAGCAGGTTCTCCTCGCTCTCGGTTTTCTGGGAATTCCTGCATCCGCGACCCTGTTGTACAACGCCTACAGCAGCATCGAGCGAGGAACGAGTCGCTACGGACTCCCCGATTCTCCGGTTCACAGCCTTTCACTCATCATCCTCTCCATTACCTCGGTGGTCCTGACGGTTGCCGCGTTCGTCATCGTCGCAACCGTGTTCTGAGCGCTCGTCACCGTCTCCTTGCCGATCTCCTCTCGACCCCTTTCGTGGATCATGGGGTAGCCTCCCCGCACTCCCAGCTTCTTGCCTGTCTCCGGTGACGGAGGTACCTTATATGATGAATGTCACGATGTAGAAAGACAACATGAATCCCATAGAAATCGATATTCCCGGAAAGAACCTGAAGCACGAACGGCGCCCGGACTGGCTGAAGATCAAGGTCCCTCTCGGAACGAAATTTTCCGAAATCCGTCGCCTCGTTGACGAGCAGCGCCTGCACACCGTCTGTGAGGATGCCCGTTGCCCGAACATGGCCGAGTGCTGGAATCGCGGGACGGCGACGTTCATGATTCTCGGCGATATCTGCACGCGAAGCTGCGGATTCTGCTCGGTGAAAACCGGGCGCCCACTTGAACTGGACACGGACGAACCGCGACGCGTGGCCGAAGCGGTCGTGCGTATGGGACTGCGGCATACGGTGATCACATCCGTCAATCGCGACGAACTCCCCGACGGCGGTGCGGCCATCTTCGCCTCGACCATCCGTGCGATCCGCGACCGGCTGCCGCTGTGTCGCGTCGAAGTGCTGACACCCGATTTCCAGGGGAAGACCGACGCCATCCAGACCGTGATCGATGCGCGTCCGGATATATTCAATCACAATGTGGAGACTGTTCCGCGTCTCTACCGTCGCGTGCGCCCTCAGGCAAAATACGCGCGCTCCCTGGATCTCCTGCGCATGTGCAAGGAGCAGGGACTTACCACCAAGACCGGTATCATGCTCGGTCTCGGTGAGAGCGACGATGAGATTATGGATGTCATGAGGGATATCCGCGCTGTGGGTGTGGATATCATGACCCTCGGACAGTACCTGCAACCGACGAAGGCCCATCTACCGGTCGAACGGTACGTGACTCCGGAAGACTTCGCAGCGTGGAAAGTACGCGGACTCGATCTCGGTTTTTCGCATGTGGAATCAGGACCGCTGGTCCGATCCAGCTACCATGCCGATGAACAGACTGTGGCTGAGAACACAAAGCTCACATCCGCGTGATCCTCCGGATGCGCAGGACATCCCCGCTGCGCAGGACCAACAGCCATACACCGGCCCCCGCGATACGAACGGCGATCGGGATTTCGGGGCAGGCAGATTCTCCCTCCAGTTGGTCCCGGGCAATTCGTCTGCAACAAACTCTCTCCCTCGATCCGAAGGTATACGAAAAAAAAGCGAAGCCCGTGGGCCTCGCGGTATTGTATCGCTCCTCGTGGAATGCTAGTCGGTCGGCGGGACATCGCCTGCCGGAGCGTCGGCCGGTGGAGGCGCGACGGCGTCTACCGGAGGCGGTGGTGCCTGCTGGGTTTCCGCAGGAGCGGCCTGCTGTTCCATCTGTTGCTGCTTCTCCATCGGCGACATCGGGGCATCCGCGGCATTACGCTGGATAATACTCTCCTCCGTACCGGCAGAGGGGAGGAAGAACATGTTTACGGCAAAAATCAGAACGGTCATCGCAATCGCCAGGCCCCAGGTAGTCTTTGCCAGGATATCGGAGGCATGACGCACACCGAGCATCGTTCCCAGACCGCCACTGGTACCGCCGAAGGCGCTGGACAAGCCGCCGCCCTTGGGATTCTGCATGAGGATCGTGCCGGTCATGACGATGCTGATGAGAATGATCAGGAGCATGATAACAGTATACATAACGAAAAGATCTCCGTTTTCAATACGAAAACGAAATATACATTAATGGGAGATCAAAGACAAGCATCATGTCACGGGATTCCGGGAGGCAAGACGGGCTATGGGCTCCGCTCCAATTGCTGGATGCGGGCCTTGAGTGTGCGGATATGTTCATTTGCCTCGTCTATCCGCGCCATGGGAATCTCGCCATTCAGCACCAGATTCTTCAGTGTGGTGAAAGCCTTTCGCGCGATAGTGGGGTCGTAGGCGTACGTGTTGTTACCGAAAATCAGGATATCGACTCCCGCGTTCACTGCCTGCCGAATAGCTGTTTCCATCCCGTACCGGTCAGTGATTGCGCGCATCATCATGTCGTCACTGATCACCACACCGCCGAAGCCAAGCTCCCCGCGCAGAAGGTCACGGATGATTTTCGCAGACAGTGTGGCGGGCCAGTCCGGATCCAGATCACGATTGAAGATGTGGCCGGTCATGATGACGTCAGGCAGTCCCTGCGCAATCAACGTGCGATAGGGTTGCAATTCCTTCTCTGACCAGGTGTCGGTGACGTCCACGAATCCAAGATGAGAATCCTCCATCGAGCTGCCATGTCCGGGAAAATGTTTGATTGCGCTGATCACACCTCTCGCGTGCATGGCTTCGATCATCAGCGCGGCATGGCGGGTAACGGTTTCCGGATCGGAGGAGAAGCTGCGTTTCAATTCCCCGATGACGGGATTCAGTGGATTGACGTTCAGGTCCACTACCGGGGCGAAGTTGATATTGATGCCAACAATAGCGAGGGAACGTGCCATGAGATCTGAATAGTACCTGGTGGTATCCGTGATGTCCGTACTCCCGAGATAGGCATGGGAGACGTGCTGCGGAAATCCCTCGCTGGTTTTCAGGCGGCACACGACACCTCCTTCCTGATCCACACCGATAAGGAGCGTCGTCGGGGACAGATGCTGCAACTGATCCGTCAGATCGAGCAGCTGCATGGGTGACTGGATGTTACGGCCATACTCTTTTTTGGCGACGTCGAAGTCGAAGAGGATGACCCCACCGAGGTGAAGATCCTGGATGTCTTTTGCAATCGGGCTTTCCATCCGTGCGGTTGTGCCGCGGAATCCGACCATCAGCATCTGCCCGATCTTGACGTCAAGGCTGTCAGCACTGTTCCCGCGCAGATTCCCGGTCAACCCGGAAAACAGGAATCCAGCCAGAAACACCGGGACAAGGAGCATTCTCATGTTCCGTTGGCGGTGTTGCAGATATGGAGCATGACCTGTCATGAAAAACTCCGGTTAGAGGATCGTCTAAACCGTAGAATACGACAAAGTCCACCATTTCCACAACAGGAAAATCGGAGGCTGCCCAAAAAGATCGGATACCACCATCACACTGGTCCACCGTAAGAGGAGAGGTGTGGTGATGGTTTCCGCTCACTTCGGACAGCCTCACGATGATGCGATTCACGACGACGACGTGAATGTGCAGAGAGAGATGATGCCGACTGATAGGGCATGCCAGGATTCAGGCCGCCAGAACAGTCTCCTCCTGCGTCATACCCGATTCCACCGGGAATCCGTGCTGACGCCAACCGTTGAAGCCGCAGGTGAGATTCCGCACGTTCCGGTGCCCGAGAGCCAACAACCGGCTGGTTGCAAGGCTCGAGCGGTCACCGCTGACGCAATGCACCACGACAGTCCTGTCCTGCGGAATACGCTCAAAGTGATCCTGCAGATACCCGGCGTGGATATTGACCGCACCGGGAATATGGCCCGCAGCGAACTCGGCCTCACCACGTACATCAAGCACATGGTAATACTCGCGATTGGCATACAATTCCTCGACGGAGATCTGATCCATCACACGCATCGTATGCCCTGCATCACCGATGCGATCCATGTCGGTGACGTAGCCGATCATCTGGTCGAGCCCGATGCGAATCAACGCCCGGGTCAGGTTCCCGATGCGACGTTCTGACGCCACCAGCAGGAAGGGATGATCATAGGAAAGCATCCAACCGGCCCAGGTACTGAACGCGGCGTTATCCTGGATGTTGAGGCTGCCCGGGAAATGCCCACCGGCAAAGGACAGCTTGTCACGTGTATCCACCACCGTCACGCCCTGTTTCACGGCCGTTTCAAATTGCGTCAGCGTCAGCCGTGCCGGGTGTGGGATGCCGCCCAATACCGTCGGTCCGGTTTTGTTGAGTGCCTTCATCATGGCGAAATATTTCGGTGGTTCGGGTTGCCCGGTGAGCAATTCCTCGAGAAAGGCTTTCTCATCGTCAATGCGCAATGCCCAGTTCGCGATTTTCTCATACCCGACAGTACTGCTCGGCACGGCACCGAGCGCCTTGCCGCAGGCGGACCCCGCCCCGTGACCGGGCCAGACCTGTACGTAATCCGGCAGGGTTCTGAATTTCTTCAGAGAGCGGAACATATCACGTGCACCCTGTTCCCGCGTCCCGGCAATTCCGGCAGCTTTTTCGAGCAGATCCGGCCGACCGACATCACCGACGAACACAAAATCACCGGTGAAAATCATTACGGGTCTATCGCTCGCGGGAGTGTCCGTGAGCAGAAAGGAAATATGTTCCGGAGTGTGTCCCGGTGTGTGAAGCACGTCGATACGCAGGTTGCCGACCATGAAATGATCGCCGTCATGAAGTCCGACGTGGTTGAACGCGTACTGCCAGTCCGCACCACCTTCGTCCGACAGATAGAGAGACGCACCTGCGGCCGTGGCGAGTTCACGGGCACCACTGAGAAAATCCGCATGGATGTGTGTCTCGGCGACATGCGTGATGCGCAGATTGTGTTTTTCCGCAAGTTCCAGGTACTCATCGATATCCCGGCGGGGATCGATGACCAGTGCCTCACCCGTGGCCTGACAACCGACGAGATAGCTCGCCTGAGCCAGTCCCCTCTCATAGAGATGCTGAAAAAACATGTTTGTTTCCTTGTGTTCTGGTGATACCTATCGTGCCTGTCGAGTCAGGGGTTCATGCCATCCGATGACGCCACGCGCGAGATTGTAAACGTGTTCAAAGCCCATGGCGAGCATCCGGTTCCCTGCGTGATAACTGCGGTTTCCACTGCGGCAGTAGACCAGTATGGGTACGGTGCGATCGAGTGCGTCGACACGACGGTCGAAATCCGGATCCATCATATCAATATTCACGGCATTCGGAATATGGCCGGTCGCGAATTCCCCGGACGTTCGTACGTCCAGCACGACAGCATTTGGCTCTTCGCGCATGAGCCGTGCGAATTCTTCCGATCCAATGTTTGGGACCCTGACCCGGGATCCACGCAAGGCAGAGAATATATCGTTGAACATGGGAGTGATTATCCGTTGATGGTATTACAAAGTGGTAAAAACAATTTCTCTTCCGATGATGTAGACACCCATGGCGAGCGTAAACCAGCCGAAAAGCGGTTTAAGCCGTGTGCCGGAGACAAACCGTGTCAACCAGCTGCCCAGCAGGATTCCGACGATCGCGAATCCGGAGAACAGCGCAAGAAATCCCCAGTCGATCGGCATGGTGACCAGATCTCCCGTAAAGCCGATCAGGGATTTTACGGCGATGATAAGCAACGATGTCCCCACGGCACGTTTCATCGGCAAGCGGGCAAGCACAACGAGGGCCGGAATGATGAGGAAACCGCCTCCGGCGCCCACCAAACCGGTAAGCACACCGACCACAAAACCCTCCACAAAGATCATGGGATAATTGTATTCCACGTCCCCGGTGATTTCCTCCCTGGTGTTGCGGCGGATCATGCTTATCGAGGCAGCGATCATCAACACGGCGAAAAGCAGCATGATGCCGAGATCCCTTGTCACCGCGCTTCCTGCGACCGTGAAGAGCTGCTCCGGAAGAGCGGGAACGATGAAGCGACGGGTGAGAAACACCGCGACGAAAGAGGGGATACCGAACACCACGGCAGTGCGATAGCTGACGAGCCCCTGACGCATGTAGGCGACCGCTCCGACGAAGGCCGTCAGTCCGACCACGAAGAGCGAATACGACGTCGCGGGCACAGGAGCCACACCTACGAGATAGACCAGTGCGGGAACGGTGAGAATGGATCCGCCGCCGCCGATCAGGCCAAGAGTCACGCCGATGAGCACGGCGGCAAGAAATCCGAACAATGTCGTGAGTCCCATGCGCCTACACCATGCAGCAGTCTTTGACACAGCGCACGATCTCGATCAAGCGCGGATGTTGCAGAGAATAATACACATGCTTCCCTTCCCGCTCCTGCGAAAGCACGCCGCGATCGCGAAGAATGCCGAGATGATGCGAAGCCGCGGCCTGCTCCAGGCCGAGACATTCGAAGATATCGGTCACGCTGCGACGCACCCCCTTATCGAGCAGTTCTACAATGGCCATCCGTACCGGATGTGCGACCGCCTTCAACATGATCGCCGCTTCCTCGAGAATGTCCTGCCCGGTCTTTTCAGTAGTCATGGGAGCCATACATTGTTACATGGAGATATATACATGTATAAATGTATCAACATCCGCGTTTCCCCCCGAAGTTCCCTATTTCGGAAATAACATCTTTTATCTTTTTTACGACCGCGGTGATGCGATCAGTCAGCGGAGCATTCGGATTTCCATGACGGCATCGGGATTGACGAGACTGGATGTATCACCGGTATCCTCACCCAGAAAGGAACTGCGGACGATGCGGCGCATGATTTTCCCGTTCCGGGTTTTGGGGATGTCGGAAATGAAATGGATATCCGTAGGTGCCAGCGGCTTTCCCATCTCATGCGTGACGAGTTCCCGCAGCTCCGCGACAAGCACATCGTCTCCCGTTGTCCCGGGATTCAGGACGCAAAAACAGACGACCGCACTCCCCTTCACCGGATGCGGAACGCCGATGGCGGCAGCTTCATTGACGGCGGGATGCCGCACGAGAAGACTTTCGATCTCCGCCGGACCGATCCGCTTCCCGGCCACTTTGATGGTATCGTCGGAGCGACCGAGAATATACCAGAGCCCGTCGTCATCGATTGCGGCGAAATCCCCGTGCACCCACACGTCCGGCCACCGTGACCAGTAGCTCTCAATGTAGCGGTCGCGGTCGCGCCAGAAGCCGCGGGTCATGCCGATCCACGGTGCGGTGATCACCAGTTCGCCCACCGCGTTGCGCAGAGGCTTCCCTTGTTCATCGTACACGTCGGCCGCCATGCCGGGACAGGGAGCGGAAAACGCTGCGGGCTTCAATGGCAGAATCGGATTTCCCATCAGAATTCCGCCGCTGATTTCCGTTCCACCGGAATAATTGACGATCGGGCGACGCGATTCTCCCACATCGCGGAAGAGCCACATCCAGGGTTCGGGATTCCATGGCTCGCTGGTCGAGGCAAAAACGCGCAGTGAATCCAGGTCATGGGCGCGGACGGGCTCCAGCCCGTGCTTCATCAAAGCACGGACCAGCGTCGGAGAGATGCCGAGGATGCTGATGCGGTGGCGCTCCACCATGTCCCAGAGGCGATCCGGACCGGGGACGTCTGGTGCTCCGTCGAAAAGAAAAAAAGACGCGCCCAGCAGTGTCGCGCCGAAAACGAGCCAGGGCCCCATCATCCACCCCATGTCGGTCATCCAGTATATCAGATCGTCAGGATGCACATCCGTGCCGAACGCCATGTCCTGCGCGGACTTCACCGGAAAGCCGCAATGCGTATGCACCGCGCCTTTTGGTCGCCCGGTTGTGCCGGAGGTGTAGATGATCATGAGAACATCTTCTGCGCTGGTCGGCTCGGTATCCGCAAACGTGTCCTGCTTCGGGATAAGCTCATGCCACCAGACATCGCGACCGTCCTGCATCGGGATCCCGTGTCCAGTACGGCGCTGCACGATGACGTGCCGGATCGTGGGGACATCCTGCAACGCAGCATCCACGATGTGTTTGAGATCCACGACGTCGCCTCGCCGGTAGAAGCCGTCCGCTGTGAACAGCCCGGCCGCATCGGCGTCCCTGAGCCGTGATGCCACGGCATGCTCCCCGTAACCGGAGAAGAGCGGAAGAATGATGCCTCCGATTTTTGCAATGGCGAACAGGGCGATGACGATTTCCGGTGTCATGGGCATGTACAGTCCGATCACATCACCCTTTGTGAATCCCAGGGTGCGCAGTGCATTCGCGCAACGGTTCACCTCCTCGGCGAGTTCACCATAATGCAGCGTGCGTATGCATCCCTCCTCTCCTTCCCATATGAAGGCCGGTCGCTCCCGGTGCAGTGCGTCAGCCGCCCATTTGTCCAGGCAGCTGGAAACGATGTTCATCTCGCCGTCGACACACCAGCGCGGAAATTGTATGCCTTCCTCGAGATCAATCACCCGCGAATAGGGTTTCGTAAAACGGATGTCGAGGAAGCGCAGCACTGCTTCGGTGAACCAGGCGACGTCTTCCGTCGAGCGGCGCATCAGCTCGTCGAACGATGTGATGCCGTGCTCACTCATGAATGCGGTGAGATTGCTGCGATCGATATCGTCCCGGGACGGCCGCCAGACGATGTCACCACCAAAATCGAATGTATTGCTCATGGCGATTGTTCCTTTCCTCGGGCGGATTCGTGAATCCGACCCTGCTTTCCTCGGGCGGATTCGTGAATCCGACCCTGCTTTCCTCGGGCGGATTCGTG
>JAFGKR010000199.1 GCA_016928515.1 Bacteroidota bacterium
CAAAAAAGACTCCTGGATACCGCTGCTCATATTGAACGGTTCCTGAAGCGCCCAGCGGCCAAATCCCCTTATCAGTAATTGAGGCTGATGTGAAGCAGGCGGCACCGCTCCGCTTGCGGCTGATGCGGGACGCACGTATCTTTTGTCTTCCTCGCTGATCACCAGGATACCGACATGCGCCCTGCCTTTCCGCTACCGCGCCCACGCCGCGTCCTTTCCTTCCGATGGAACGCGGCGGCGATACTGTGTTTCCTTCCCGCGCTGCTGACGGCGCAGGAGGTGGACTTCTCGGGCTTCGGAGCCACGGGGGTGCGGATGTACGACCGCAATCCCCTCACGGAATTCAACCAGGAATTCTATTACGAGGGGAAATTCCAGGCGGATATCGAGCTGTCGAAGGACATCGAGGGGCAACTGGATTTCCGCGGGAAATCGGACGACCGCGCCGTCATCCTGCGGGAGTTCTCCGTGAAATTCGAGTACATGAACTACGCCCGCATCAAGGTGGGCAATATCAAAAAGCCGTACAGCATCGAGGGACTGGCGGACCGCGACGAGTACATTCCCGTCTTCGACAGCTACATCCACCGGCGCAACGAGGAATTGGGATACGCCGGACGCAACGTGGGACTGATGGTCTACCACAACTTCAATCCCGAAAAGCGTCCAGACATGCCGTGGAGCTACGCGGTGGGCGTGTTCAAAAACCAGTCCTATGTCACCAGCGCCTACGCACGCGGCACGTATCACTTCGATTCCTGGTACGTCTCCCTCGGCTACGCCGTGCTCTCGCGCAGCCACGACGACGCGATCACCACGCATGGCGTTTCCGCCGACGCCGGATTCCGGAGCAAGCGCTTCGAAACAGGCATCGAGCTGTTCGCCGCGCAGGACCCGGAGGAGGGCATCCGCCGGCGGCTGCTCGACCTGAGCGACCGCGTGCTCACGGCCGGACTGCGATCGTTGACGGCACTGCGCTTCGATGTCGACGGGAAGGTGGTGGAAATGATCGAGCCGTTCGTACTGATCGCCTTGTACGCACCGGATGCGGACGCGACGGAGTATCACACGTTGGAGATCATGCCGGGCGTGAACGTGTTCGTCGACGATGACGTGCGCCTTCGCTTGACGGCCGACGGACTGCTGACAAAGGACCGCTTCTCCGACGAGTACGGCACGCACGGATCGGTGTTCGCCGCCGAGGTGTTCGTGAAATTCTGATGCGTCGCCTCCGGAACATACCGCCCCATGCCGCACCCTTGCAGTTTCTGCATCACCTGCCCACCGATTCGTTGCAGTTTCTGCATCACCTGCCCACCGATTCGTTGCAGTTTCTGCATATTTTTCCGTTTGCTGCGGATCTTCGTCTCCGCCTTCAGCGGACTTCCTACCGGCTTATCCTCCTCCCCGCCCTTCTCCTCTTCTCCATCCTCCCTTCCTGCTCCCCAGGCACCGACCCCCTTCCCTCCGACGACATAACGGAAATCCCCGTGCTCGACAGCTACATCGCAGCGGACCGGTGGGCGGAACTGCGCAGCAACCGCTGGAGCGACGAGGAGGCCGGAATCGAGGTCTTCAACGGCAGCGAGCGCCTGCTCGGAACGGTGGAGCCGCAGGGCGCGGGATCGCGCTACCACTCGCGCTGGTCATTCAAGCTGGAGCTGGAAGAGGGGTATTTGTTGAACGGTCTCCGTACCGCCAACCTCAGCGCGCAGATCTTCGACGACAGCCGACTGCGGACGCTGCTTGCCTCGCTGGTCTTCGGAAAGCTCGGTTTCCCGACCTTCGATTTCCATCCTGTCTTCCTGCGGATCAACGGAGGGGATTTCGGCCTGTACCTGCAGATCGAGCGCTTCGAACGTAAGTGGTTCGCGAAACGCGGCGTACCCGTGCACGAACTGATCAAGGCCGGTTTCGGCGCGCGCTTCACGTACGACGGTGGTCTGCAGCTGAGCGAATATTTTGAGAAGGAAGTCCCCGACGACGACAACCTGAACAATTTCGGCGATTTCATCCGGGCGCTGGACACCTCAACGCCGGAGCGCATTTTCGAGGATGTCGGGCGCCATCTCGACATCGCACAGTACCTGCGCTACCACGCCGCGGCCTCGGTGCTGAATCATGTGGACGGCTTCACGAACAACATGCTGTTCTGGAAGTCCCATCCCGGTGCGCCGTACCGGGTCATTCCGTGGGATTTCGACAAGTTGCTGTACGAAGAGTATGCGATCGGTCCGGTCGGCGAAAACGACATCATCCGGAAACTCCTGCGCAGCGATTCCTGCGTGGCCATCTACAAACGCGAGCTACGGTACATTGTCGACAGCGTGCTCGTCCCGGAGTTGCTGTTTCCCGAACTGGACCGCTTCACCGCGCTCATCGCTACCGCCCATGCCCTGGATCCGGATCTCGGTCTTTCAGGGGTGGATTTATCGGTTGAATGCGAACGGCTGAAAGTGAATTTTATCCGAAGGCGTGATTATATTCGCGACAACACTGACTCGATCACCCGGCTCATGCAATACCCCCGAATCGATTGAGAAGTCCGCAGCCCATATTCGTTCTTTTCCTCACTTTCCTGCTCTTCCCGCACACGGGAGTACGATCCGTTGCGCACGCCCAGGATGCCACCGCACTACCGGGGACCTCTCACACAGCGGACATCATGCGCGATAGAGGGCGCGAAGTTGCGCACGCCCAGGATGCCACCACATTACCGGGGACCTCTCATCCCGCAGACATCTTACGCAACAGAGGGCGCGAAGATGGACACGCCTTCTCCCGGTTTGCAGACGATTTCATCGCCGCCGCAGGCGATGTCTGCTCCTGGTACGACGCCCCGCTGTATCTCGTCTACCTGGCGAACCGCTACGATATCGTGTCAAAAGATGCGAAACCTATCGTGCTCACTCCCTCCGATGCGGAACGTGCGCTCGCCCGTGGACTCGGCACAGCGGGCTCTTCGTCACCCGGCAGCATGGAACCGTTCACCGTCCCACATATCATTCTCGGCGTACGTGCGCTGCATGCCGCCGGCACCGCGCTGTTCGGCGAGAATCCGGACGTCCGCGGTGAGCTGCGGCACAGCCTCGGACTGTACAAGACGCTGGTGTACACGCAAATCGGCACACAGCTGGCAAAGAATCTCGTGCACCGTGTACGGCCAGACGAGAGCGACAGCAAGAGCTTTTTCAGCGGACATACCTCCACCACCTTCGCCATGTCTTCCTACCTTCAGCGGGAAATCGACCACGCGCTGCAGGACTGGAGCGCCCTCGAACAGTCAGCCTTTTTGCGCGACGTCCTGCGCATCACCTCCGCCGCGGTGCTGTACGGCTGGGCGGGCTATGTGGGATACAGCCGCATGCGAGACAGCAAGCATTATCTTACAGACGTGCTCGTCGGTGCGGCCATCGGGTCGCTGATGGGACATCTTGTCTACGACTCTGTCAGCGGAGGAGATGCGAGCATCCTGCCGTCGGTCTCTTTCTCCACCGGATCCGACGGTCCTCTCCTCTCGCTGCAGATGCATTTCTGACCTTTATCTCCTACCCGCCACAGCGTCGATGACTGGATTTCCCCCTTTTCTTCATGATCCGGATGTCGTAGTTTTCCTGAAAGTCCGATTCCCCCATTCTCCATGAGAACCGCGATGCGTCTCGCCGTCATCCTTTTCGTGACTCTGCTGTGTACCTCGTTCGGGATTGCGCAGCATCGTTCCGCTGATGCCGGCTGGACTGAGCGCATCTCCGGCGATGCGACGAGCGGCGTCCTGAGCGTGGCCGCATGGCATGATATTCCCGTCGGACTGCTGTTCCTCGCACACCGGTACTACAAAGCGGACAATCCCTCGACGAAGCTCGTCTCTCTGCCGCCGTTCGAGTTTGAACGAAGCCTCGCATCCGATGTTCGGCTCGAGGGGGAGGCATTTGGCAGTCTCGATTCCTGGATTCTTCCTGCCGTCGTGTTCAACGGGCATCTGCTTTACGCCATCGCGGGCAACGTCACAAGCGACGCGGACATGCGCGGTGCCTATGCGCGCACGTGGGGATTCGCCAAGGTCATGATGTACAATCTCATCG
This sequence comes from Bacteroidota bacterium, assembly GCA_016928515.1. Lineage (GTDB taxonomy): Bacteria > Bacteroidota > Ignavibacteria > SZUA-365 > SZUA-365 > BM516. Next base: position 4,083 of record JAFGKR010000199.1, read on the forward strand.
CGGCGGAGCTGATCAAGAACACCGTGCGGCGAGCGCGACCCGACGCATCGGATACCAAGAGCTTCTTCAGCAGCCACACCTCCACGGCCTTCGCCGTGAATTCCTTTCTCTACCGGGAGATCGACGATGCTATCGACGGATGGGACGCGGTGCGATCCTCCCCCACCCTCTCCACAGGACTGAAGATCGGCGCCTTCTCCCTGCTCTACGGCTGGGCGGTGTACGTGGGATACAGCCGCATGGTGGACAGCAAGCATTACATCAGCGATGTACTCGTCGGTGCGGCTTCCGGCACACTGATTGCCAATCTCGTGTACGACGGGTATTTCGGCGAAACGGACGAAGATTTTCGCCCTGTCGTCGGTCTCGTGATGATCGATAAAACACCTGCGGTAGCGGTGGCGGTGCGATTTTGACACGGAGGCGTTGATCCGGCAACCGCGTGCGAAGCGCAGGGGGGATTCATGAATCTCCCCTATGGCTCCCAGGCAAGGACACGCTTGAGGTGGAGTACGGCGCCGCCGATGTGATCCAAAAAGTTCCGGTTCTGATCCGGCGGCTCGCCGAGAGGCCAGTGCGCAATGAGTCCCTCTGAAGGGAGATCGCCCGACTCATACATCGTATGTATCTCCTCGGGAGTAAGCAGCCGCGACCATATCGCAAAGTCGGCATAGGCACGCGGATGTGTCAGTGTCGGATAATACCAGTCATAGAAGGATGAATGCAGTTGATTCTCCTTGTCGAAGCGGAAGCCCAGCAGCATCCCTTCAAAGCCCCGGTGCCAGTCGTATGGTCCGGCAGTCACCGTCCGATTTGTATCAATCGCGGCGCCGTCAAGATAAAGGACCAGCTCCCCGGCCGGAGTGATCGTATAGACCGCATGCCGCCACCCTTCGGGGATGGGTACGTGATTCCGGGCCACTCGGGTGTATGAGTATCCCTCCTCGAGTGAGATCCATCCTGCTTCGGTGCGTACATAGTAAAAATGGATTGACGGTTCCGCCGTTTGACGAAACTGCAAGGCAATGGATGCCGGACCATAGCGCGGGAGTAACGGACGCATGCAGGCCAGGTATCGGCCCGGTGGGAGTTCAATCGCCGCACGACCATGCTCCCGTTGCACAAGGTGATAATCCGCCCGCTCCTCGTGGCGTGGGAGATCGGAGCGAACCGGAGCGGGACGACCGAACAGAGTCCCACTGTGGGCACGCTTGTTCGCGTTGAAGACAATCGATTCCACTGAAGCGTCCATGTCCCAGTACCCGGCGAGATCCGGTGTGAGGGCATCCACGCGGCGATGCATGAACGCACGGATCTCATGTTCATCGAGAAATGCATGCCAGAGACGCATCTCATCGAGATCCCCTTCAAAAAAAAGATCCAGCGTTCGGGAATCGTCGAATGCGCCAACGGTAACATACGGAAGATCGAAACCGTCCATAAGAAAATCCGTGACGCGATCGTCGACACTGCGTCCATTGATATACAAGGCGATCCGTTTCTGCGGCAGGGAAATGGCGAGCGCGATGTGGTTCCAGCTCCCGGCAACCGGTTTGAGATGTGCCGGCAGGCGGAATAGTCCGATTTCCGAGCCGACACGATAATAGCAACTGTGCAGGGAGTCGAATCCCAGATAGAGATCCTGTATCGCGCGTTCACCCGGGCGATCGATCCCGTTGTGAAGAAGCATGAAATTCTGCTGTTCCTGCATGGGACGAAACCAGCATTCGAAGGTCAGCTCCCGTGTAGCGGATGTACCGATATCAAAGGCGGAGCTCTGGCGGCCGAAATGCAGACGATCGTCCACCCCGTCGAAACGCAGCGCATATCCTGCAGGCGACGGTACTCCTGCAGCACCAGATAGCGCGAGCGCATACAACTCCTCCCCGTTGTCTGGATCGCGCAGCACCAACCGGGCCACCGCGGAGCGCACGGCCTTGCGCGGGGCAAACATGACCGAGAAATCCCGCTTCCCGGCTGTCGCGATCTCCAGACGCCGATCCCCACTGTTGATGTACCAGTCGGCAGCATCCCGGCCCTCGATCGCAAGACGGATGTCCAACGACATCGGGGTCATGTTCCACACGGTAAGCGTGCGAGTGAAGCCGTCTCCGACATCCAGGTCCCCGAACGGGAGATGTGGTGAACGGATGTCGGCTCCATCACGGAAACACCATCGCAGACTATCCTTCGGATTCAAGACGATCGCGCTGTTCCCCACAGTCAGACCACGTGCGTGTTCGAGGTTCGGATAATCATACAGTGCCTTGTACAGCAGATAGCTTCCTCCCCCCAAAACTATGACCGCGATGGCGATCGTAAGAAGAAGATGATTCTTCTGCACGACATCACGGAGGCGCTCGAGTCCACTTCGGTTTCGAATCTGGAATACGCCTTCCGTATCGGGCAGGTCTCGAACCTGGGAAACACCGATGATTTCAAGAATGCGGTTGGGATAGTCGCGCTGCAGCATCTGAATTGCGTGAAGGGCCGCCTCACGATGCGCGGCTGGAATGACCACCCGCTCAAGAGGGGAAAAGAAGGCAAGGCGGAGTTTCACTTCCAGCACCTCCCAGGAACCGGCTTCGACCTGTCCCTCCGCACCGATGCGTCCGGAACTCCCCACCGTTGTCGGAAATACCCAGTACTCACGCAGGTTCATCCTGCGGGTCCGCTGCGCCATGACGCCTGCCAGGGCAGGGAGACCGAGCGATCCGCCGATCAGCGCGGCACTGCTCTCATGCACCGAATAATGGAATCGTCTTCCCGCAACGGAAACCCGAAAACGCTCCCGAAGCATTTCGCTTGCAAAATTCTCGGCGCGGTGAAGCTGCGCCACCAGTTCGTGCCCGCTCTCCCCGAGGAGGTTGCTGAGATGGCTTTCCCCCTCCACCGCGTCATGAGTCACGATATCCATCAGTACAACCCGACCGGCGGCATAGCGACTGTGTACTTCATCGTCGAGAAGGATGATCGATACGGCGTCAGGGCGTGTGCGAAACTCCACCCACACGGAAAAGGCTTCATCCATCAGTGCCCGAATGCCCACACTGATGGATTGCAGCGTCTCCGCATATTTTTCGAACAGACCGAGCGACGTATTGGAGGCTCCGAAAATCTGCGTCCACTCCCCCTCCTCAAGCTTCCTCGTGACAGACCCGTGTGCGAGGAAAAACCCGTGCAGTTCCCGCAGGGAGGAAACGAAAGCGTGAGCAAGAATGGTATGGAGCAGCGTCCGTTCCAGCGCGTCCTCAAAACCGGGGATGCGGACATCCCAGTTCAGGCTACGAACCAGCAGCAGAAAATCGTAGGCATCGATCCACACCTGCGGAGGCACATTGCGCAGGTAGGGCATGCGCACGAGTTCCACGAGCATGGGGGCGAAAACGGGGACATAGCCTGTGAGCCAGGATTGCGGAAGCGCCTGTGTATGGGAGGCGAACTCAGCGACGAGCAGGAAGCGCTTGATCGGAGAGGAGGTCTGACCGAGACTGCGTTCCAGGGCGTGTGCAGCTGCATCGAGTTCAGCAGGAGTACGAATGTAGCCGGAGTGTATCGTTTCCATAAATCGCGTACGTCACTGAACAGATGAACTTCTGCGGATGTCGACAGCAGAACGGGAAGGCGCTCAGGAGTTGATCAGGGTCACCTGCATGGGTTCAATATTGATGCCGGCAGGTCCGATTTCAAAGACCCCATTGGCGTCGGGTTTGAACTCCTGATCAATGCCGTCAAAGCTGATTCGGAGACGATCGGAATATTGCCGGTCGGAGATGAAAAATCCTGTCAGCACCTGGCGCTGCGTATCTTCAATCACACGGAGGATGCTGCCGTATCTGTCAAAATACCAGGTTCTCCGAAGCCGGAACATCGGTGACACAACGTCGGATGTCTGGGCAGCGAGCCGGTAGGCCGGCGGTGATATGGCGATGGCCGCTGCTGAAGCCTGGTCGTTCTCCTGAACGTGATCCGGTGAAAAGGAGAGGAATTCCACCGCGAGCTGATACTGTTCACTGCAGAATGAACAAACCTCGAAATGGGGGGATGTCTCTCCCCGCATGGCGAGGGTCAGAAGAGTCTTCATGTCAAGATGGCTCATGTCAACCTGTCCCGTGGGGAATGATAATACGTTCTCATTACCTATATAGCGTTCATTCGATGCCGTTGGAAAAAATTTCCAAAAAAAATATCATCGTGCACGCAGGGACACTTCGTCCGCGTCCAACTGTTCCTGTGCGGTTTCGAGAATACGCGCCAGAATGTATTTGAACTTGTTGCGATAGCTTTCGCGGAAACGGGCTTGTGTCAGGCCAGGCATGCATTGCCGGAGATACCAGTATGCACTCTGTACCTCGCGATCATTCATCAAATCCATGAAATACAATCGGATCGCTTCGAGAAAGAGACCGAGATCCCGCTCCGACAGCCTTTGCTGCGCGATGTAGTAATGCTCCAACCACGGCCGGCATTGCTCGATCGCGGCATGCAGCACACGCCCGATATGGACGATATCGAGGGAGACTTCCATCACTGCATATTCCATGGATTGATACTTGAACTCCGCGGTGAGGATATCCCGTGCGACGCGAATCACATCCTCCTCGAGTACCGCCCTGCGGTAGGTATCCTGCGTTTGGAGATGTTCCATCACGGATCGAAGGACAGCTGCGACCCACGAACGGATGCTTCCTGCAGGCGGCCGGACGACACATCGTAATTCCTGAATCGGAATACCCGGAAGCTCCAGACGTGCCTCCTCCATACTGTGCAGACAGTACCAGCGGCCGTCGAGCATGTCCCATCCCACAATATCCGGTGTGCGGTGTACGTACGAGCGGAGTGCGTTGTGCAGATGGTGGAACAGAGGATGCACTTCCGCAAAAACGCGGGCCATCCGCTGCTGGACATTGCGGAACAGCAGCGCCTGAAAAGCCGCCAGCACTTCTTCGTCCGATTCCGTCTCTACGAGATTGTCCATCGCCCGGCGCACGAGCACACAACAATGTTCCTGCTCCCCGGCAAACAGATCGGCCACGACGTCGTATGCCAGATCCTCCAGCGTCAAACCGAATTGATCCAGTTGATATCCCCGCTTGCGGCTCAACCACCGCAGATAGGTCTCACTCATTCGCACAGCAAACAAGACGAGCTGTTCCGTCTCTGTAGCCGTGAGTGTCCGTTCATCGAGCGTACGGAGAAGGTTGAGAAGATCGGTTTTTTCCGGAATGGTGATCATCGCATCGGAACCCGTTGGAGAAATATACCGTTTCCGCGGGAGCGAAAAAAAACCGCCCATCCTGAAGAGGCGGGCGGATTGTCTTTCGGGAGACCAATGTCAGCTCTCCGCGGTTCGCACCTGCTCCCGCAGAATCTGCGGATGCGTGTACAGCGGTTCTGAAGTGTTCTCCAGGAGATCGGCGAGCGTTGTACAGTCCAGCACGCTGTCGATAGCTTTCTGCACGCGATGCCACAGGGGCCGGATGGAACAGGAGAAGGTATGTGTACAGACCGCCTCCGTTCCGGCATAGTGATCACAGAACCCGGGTTTGTAGAAGCGGCCCCCGAGGGCTGCCAGCACTTCACTGAGCGGGATGGAAGCGGGAGGCTTCGCCAGGGTATATCCCCCTTCCTGACCACGTGCGCTCTCGACGAAACCGCTCAGGCGGAGTATGCGGAGCAGCTTCGCAACGTAGGCCTGCGACAGACCTTCGGCTTCGCTGATCTCGGCGATGGTCATGGATGCATCCGCTCCCCGACGGGCGAGTTGCACCAGGCAGCGCAATCCATATTCTTCCTGTGAGCTGAATTTCATCGGATCGCCATATTCAGTCGATGCGCGGGATTCGGGATCCACAAATACGCGCGTGCTCCAGATCAGCGTACTTCTCCGCGGGGATGGACGGCCCTGGCCTGTTGCACAAGACATCGAACATGTGTCGCAGGTCGGCGGCAATTTCCTCGGCCGTGCGGCCTTCGATATCGTGCCGCTGCAACATGAACTCGAGCGTACCATTCCGGAAAACCGCCATACTGGGGGATGAAGGCGTATAGCCGGTGAAATACGTCCGCATCCGATCGGTGGCATCACGTTCCTGCCCGGCAAAAACGGTGACCATGCGATCAGGGATGAGGGTGTGCTGGAGGGCGAGAGTGGCTGCAGGACGTGCACTGCCGGCCGCACATCCGCAGACCGAATTGACCATGACGAGGAGCACGCCATCGGTCTCGCGCACTGCCGCGTCCACGGCATCCGGCGTGTGCAGTTCCTCGAATCCCACTGCGGTGAGCTCATCCCGCATCGGCTGCACCGCCTGCGGATCATACATCGGTCCACGCTGAACAGAAAGGTTTTCGAACATTTATGATCATCTCCTGTTTCTCTGTTGCAATAAAAACGGACCCAGCTATCCCGAAAGAGGATGTGGCGTCCTAGAAGAGTCCAAGTTCAAGACGAGCCGCCTCCGACATCATCGATGGATTCCACGGCGGATCCCAGACGATCTCCACGTCCACGCCCGTCACACCGTTAATCTGCGCGACCTTCTCACGGACTTCCGCCGGCAGCGACTGCGCAGCCGGACAATTCGGAGAGGTCAGCGTCATTTTGATTCCGACCTTCCCGTCGGACTTCACCCGGATCTGGTAAATCAGACCGAGCTCATAAATGTTGACCGGGATTTCGGGATCAAAACAGGTCTGTATGGTATGCACGACGTTCTCGTCGATTTCCTGCATCTGCTGATCGGTCAGCATGTATCCTCCTGTGTACGATTCATTCGGTGGATATGCGTTCGTCCCCGCCGTGCAGGGCACCATGCATGGTGTGCCAGGGCAGTGTCGCGCATTTGACGCGGATGGGGTATTCGGCCACTCCGGCGAATGCCGCCAGCTTACCCAGCTCCTCCAGATGCTCCTTCGGGGGAAGCTTTCCCGTCACGATGCCGGTGAACAGTTCGAAGAGACGGTCGGCTTCGGCGGGGGTTTTGCCTGTGAGCACCGCGCTCATCATTGATGCTGATGCCTTCGAGATGGCGCAGCCGCTGCCCTCGAAACTGACTTCTCCGATGCGATCACCGTCGAATTTGAGATAAAATGTGTAATGATCACCGCACAGGGGATTGAAGCCCTCGAGCCTTGCATCCGCATCCTCCATAGCAAAAAAATTGTGCGGGTGCTTGTTGTGATCGAGAATGACTTCCTGATACAGCTCGCGGATGTCGTCCATCAGGTGAAAACCTCCAGTACCTGGTTGATGCCGTCGACGAGGCGGTCGACGTCTTGACGGGTGTTGTAGAACGAAAAGGATGCCCTCGCCGTGGCAGGAATACCGAATTTCTGCATGACGGGCTGTGCGCAGTGATGTCCTGCACGGACAGCAATCCCGTGCTGGTCGAGGATGGTCCCGATGTCATGCGGATGCACGGCGCACAGCGTAAACGAAACTGCACTGGCCTTCTCCCGGGCAGTTCCTATGATGCGAAGGGCATCGATCTCCTCGAGCCGTTCGGTCGCATATTTCAGGAGATGCTTTTCGTACGCAACGATGGCATCGATGTCAAAGCCGCGGTAATATTTCAATGCGGCCGCCAGACCGATTGCTCCGGCAATGTTCGGCGTCCCCGCCTCGAATTTGTACGGGATCTCATTGTAGACGGTCTTCTCGAAGGTGACGGAGAGAATCATGTCACCACCGCCCTGATATGGCGGCATGCGCTGCAGCAATTCCTTCCTGCCGTACAACACGCCGATGCCTGTCGGACCATAGATCTTGTGTCCGCTCAGAGTGAAGAAATCGCAGTCGAGTTCCTGTACATCGATCGGTAGATGCTGGGCCGACTGTGCGCCGTCTACGAGGACAGGCACGCCATGCGCATGCGCGATACGGATGATCTCGCGAACGGGATTGACGGTCCCGAGTGCATTGGACACATGCGTCACGGCTATGATTTTCGTGCACGGTGTGATCATCTCCTCGAAATGCTCGAGCTGCAGATCACCGTGTTCGTCCATGGGAATGACGCGCAGCCGCGCGCCCTTCTCCTGGCAGATCATCTGCCAGGGAACGATGTTGGCGTGATGCTCCATCTCGGAAACGATGACCTCGTCTCCCGGACCGATTTCCGCGCGGCCAAATGTCTGGGCAACGAGATTGATCGCCTCCGTCGTGCCGCGGACAAACACGATTTCCTCCTCGTGCCGGGCATTCAGGAAGGAACGCACCGTACGACGGGCATCCTCGTACAGCTCGGTTGCAACCTGGCTAAGATGGTGCACCCCACGATGGACATTGGAATAGTAGCGTCCGTAGAATTCCGCCAGCGTATCGATGACGATCTGCGGCTTCTGTGTTGAGGCCGCGCTGTCAAGGTATACCAGGGGTTTGCCGTACACTTCCTGATGCAATGCGGGGAAGTCAGCTCGGACCTTCTCCACGTCAAATCCGGTGGTGTCTGTCGCGCTCGGTGCGGTCATGGTGTCTTCATTCCAGAACGTATTCATCACGCATTTCCGGTTCGTTCCAAACGGTTGTGAATCGCAGCATCAAGATGCGCACGTAACGCCCCGAGCCGTACGCGGCCTACCAGTTCGCTTGCGAATGCGTAAGAGAGGATACTGTTCGCTTTCGCTTTCGGCAGCCCCCGTGAACGCAGATAGAAAAGCGCATCCTCGTCGAGCCTTCCAATCGTCGCGCCGTGCGTGCACTTCACATCATCAGCCCAGATTTCGAGCTGCGGCTTGGTGTCCACCAGTGCATTCCCGGAAAGCAGCAGGTTGTTGTTCGCCTGTTTCGCGTCAGTTTTCTGGGCATCCGGACGAACGATGATCTTTCCGCTGAACACACCCCGGGAATCATCGAACAACAATCCCTTATACAGTTCATGGCTGTTGCAGTGCGGTTGAGCGTGGTCGATCACCGTGTGATGATCCATATGCTGGCTGTCCATTGGCATGAACAGGCCGTTGAGTATGCATTCCGCACCCACACCGTCCATACGTGTATGCAAATGGTTGCGTACAAGCCGGGAGCCGAATCCAAAGTAATGGTTTGCATAAGAGGCGCTGCGCGCAATGCGGGCGTAGCCTGCGGAAATGTGCCAGGCACCTTCGTTCTCCTCCTGCAGCTTGACATGATGGACATGGGCGTTGTCCGCAACATCGATTTCCACAACGATGTTCGTCAACGAACGGCCATCGCCGAGCCCGGCATACTGCTCGATGATGTCAAGCTCGCTGTTTGCCTCTGCCTTGATAAGGATGCGGGGAGAAATCAGCAGCGGCTGCCCGCCTCCGCTCGTGAGAAACAGGAGATGCACCGGTGGGAGATCCGTCGCGTTCTTTGCGACGTGGATGACAGCTCCCTGCTCGGTAAACGCATCGTTGAGCAACGAGAACGGGTGCTCATCGCCGTCGTCGATGCCTCCTGCGAGGGAGAGGATGAGATCCGGGTCGTTTTCAAGAACCGATGCGAAATCCTGGACGCGGAGAGCATCGGAGGTCAGTGCACGATCAGAGAGTTCGGCACAAAACACCCCATCGATGAACGTGAGACGAACGGTTTCCTCCATCCCGAGAAACGAAACGGGATCAATATTCGTGGTATCAGGCAGCAACTCCGCCGTGGGTCGCTCGAATTGTGTTTCGAGCAATCCGCCCAGATTCGTGTAACGCCACTCTTCGTCCTGCATTGTCGGGAATCCGCGCTCCGACAGTCGCTCCATCGCCGCCCGCCGGCGTTTGTGCATGGCGGAGTTTCCAGCGCCATTGAGTCCTCTCTCGAACTCCTCGAAATTCGTGCGAAAGGTCTGCAGGGCCTTGTCCTGTTTGTTCGTACTCATGCCCATCCCTTATGCTTCCTGTTCCGCGGGATCGTGCAGCTCGCGTGCCCAATCGTAGCCGTGCTCTTCGAGATGGAATGCGAGGTCCTTGTCGCCGGACTTGACAATGCGGCCGTCCACGAGCACATGCACGAAATCCGGGATAATATAATTGAGCAGACGTTGATAATGCGTGACCACGACCGTGGCGTTTTCCGTTGATCGAAGCTTGTTGACCCCGTTCGCGACGATTCGCAGAGCGTCGATGTCAAGACCGGAGTCGGTTTCGTCCAGAATGCCGAGTGTCGGATTGAGCACGGCCATCTGCAGGATCTCGTTCCGCTTTTTCTCACCGCCGGAAAAACCTTCATTCACCGGACGATTGAGCAGTTCGTGTTTCATCTCGACCAGTTGCATCTTCTCCTTGACCAGGGCGAGGAAATCCACCGCATCGAGTTCTGCGAGGCCGCGGTACTTCCGGACGGCATTCAGTGCCGCTTTGAGAAAATACGTGTTGCTGACACCGGGAATTTCAATGGGATACTGAAAGGCAAGGAATACTCCTTCGCAGGCCCGTTCTTCGGGCGAAAGATCGAGCAGGTTCCTGCCTTTATAGATTACCTCCCCATCGGTGACCTCGTAGAGTTCACGACCCGCCAGTACACCGGCGAGTGTGCTCTTCCCCGACCCGTTCGGACCCATGATCGCATGGATTTCGCCGGCATTGACAGTGAGATCCACACCCTTGAGGATCTCCTTTCCTTCCACCCGGGCGTGCAGATTTCGAATTTCAAGCATTGTACGTTCCTCTATTCGATGATCATTCTTCATTCCGTGATCCGTGTCTACCCGACGCTTCCTTCAAGGCTGATGCCGAGCAGTTTCTGCGCTTCGACGGCGAATTCCATCGGCAGCTCGCGGAACACTTCCTTGCAGAAGCCGTTGACGATCATGTTCACAGCGTCTTCGGTGGAAATGCCTCGCTGATTGCAGTAGAAAATTTGATCCTCGCCGATTTTTGATGTGGTCGCCTCATGCTCCATCTGCGCGGTGCTGTTGTGGTTTTCGATGTATGGAAAGGTATGCGCGCCGCATTTGTCACCCATCAACATCGAGTCACACTGCGAGAAATTTCTCGCTCCGTCGGCGTTCTTTCCGATTTTCACCAGTCCACGGTACGTATTCTGACTGTAACCGGCCGAAATGCCCTTGGACACAATCGTACTGCGGGTGTTCTTTCCGATGTGAATCATCTTGGTTCCCGTGTCCGCCTGCTGGCGGTTGTTCGTCACGGCGACGGAATAGAACTCGCCGACGGAATTGTCGCCGGCCAGAATGCAACTCGGGTATTTCCAGGTGATGGCCGAACCGGTTTCCACCTGTGTCCACGAGATCTTGGAATTCACTCCTGCACATTTCCCGCGCTTGGTAACAAAGTTATAGATGCCACCCTTGCCGTCCTTATCACCCGGATACCAGTTCTGCACAGTGGAATACTTGATTTCCGCGTTGTCGAGAGCGACAAGTTCCACAACGGCTGCATGAAGCTGATTCTCGTCGCGGATCGGCGCCGTACACCCTTCGAGATAGCTCACGTATGCGCCTTCCTCCGCGACTATCAGCGTGCGTTCGAACTGTCCGGTACCGAGGCTGTTGATCCGAAAGTAGGTGGAGAGTTCCATCGGACAGCGGACACCCTGCGGGATGTAGACAAAGGAACCGTCGGTAAACACGGCCGAATTCAGGGCAGCAAAGAAATTATCCGTCGCCGGCACCACGGAACCGAGGTACTTTTTCACCAGATCGGGATGGTCCTGCACCGCTTCGGAGAAGGAACAGAAGATGATCCCCATCTCGTGAAGTTTCTCCTTGAACGTCGTAGCCACGGACACGCTGTCGAACACGGCGTCCACCGCAACACCGGCCAGCAGTTCCTGCTCCTTGAGCGGGATGCCGAGTTTTTCATAGGTGGCCAGCAGTTCGGGATCGACCTCGTCGAGGCTTTTCGGACCATCCTTCATTTTCGGTGCGGAGTAGTAGGAGATATCCTGATAATCGATGGGCGGGAAGTCGACGTGTGCCCAGTGTGGCTCCTCCATTTTCCGCCACATCCGGAACGCTTTCAGGCGCCACTCCGTCATCCATTCAGGCTCGTTTTTCTTCTGCGAGATCATACGGATGACGGCCTCGTTCAATCCCTTGGGAACCGTATCCGCCTCGATGTCCGTCACGAAGCCGTACTTGTAATCACCGCTGGTGAGCTTTTCGAGATCCTGTGCGTTGGTGCTCATTCTTTCCTCGTTACCTTCGTTCCAACTGTCTCATCCTCAATCTGTACAAAACTGTCAAGATTGTAGTTCCAAAACAAGTCTGATCGGTGAAAGATTCCGCAGGGGAGTAGAACTTTCCTCCAGTCGGGAGGAATTTACATACAGGAGCGCATCGCCTGCTGCATCCGATTCAGTCATGTCCAATAGCGAGGCTGCCAGATGATGAAACAATTCATTCGACCGGTATACGTGTTCCTCCTTCTCCTCCCCCTGCTGCCGTTACGCGCGCAGGACGTGCTCACCGAACGCAATATCTTCGACCTTCGGCAGGTGATCGAGGCGGAGATATCGCCCGACGGTCGTTTCGTCGCCTACAGCGTGCTTGTGCCGCGACCGTTCACCGAATCACCCGGTGGGGATTACCGCGAACTGCATATTTACGACCTCAGCAGCGGTAGCGCGCGCGCCTATGTCGCGGGAAAAAAGGTCGTGTACCGCCTCGGATGGAGCAGAGATTCGCGCATGATCACCTTCATGGCTAACCTGGACGCTTCCAACCAGACACAGGTCTACGGCATCCGCCTCGACGGCGGAGAAGCCTTTCCGCTGACCGACAGTCCCACGGGCGTGATGGGATACACGTTGCGTCCCGACGGCGCGGAAATCGCCTATATCGCCACGGAGGAAGCCGATCCGAAACAGAAGAAGCTTGCCGCCATGGGCTTCAACGTCGAGATCTACGAGGAACTGAATCCTGACCGCAATATCTACATCCATAATATCGCCTCGGGCGAGACACGGCAGGTGACGCGGGATGTCTCGGCTTTCGATATCGCGTGGAGCCCGGACGGCAAGTATGTCGCTGCCGCGATCGCGCCTGAGAACCTCGTCGACCATTCCTACATGTTCAAGCGCATCCACCTGCTCGATCTCGCGACCGGCACGCTGACGAAGCTCGTGGACAATCCCGGCAAGCTCGGAGACATGGCGTGGAGTCCCGACGGCAGGCGCCTGGCCTTCATTTCCGCCGTGGCAGTGTGGGATTCGAAGGAAGGATCGGTATTCGTTGCCGACGTCCCTGTCGCGCGCGCATTCACGGAGTTGCGGAATTACTCGGACGGCTTTGAAGGCACGGTCACCGACATCGCATGGAAGGACAACAGCACACTGCTGTTCACGGCGGAGGAAGGAGTGGACATTACCCTGCGAGAGCAGGTGCTGGATGCGCCCTCCAGCCGCATGCTCATTGAAGGCGGGAAAGTCGTCCTGCGCGGCGTGTCCCATTCCAAGGGAACGTCAGTATTTGCCGCGTCCACACCGGAACATCCCTTTGAGCTCTGCACCTGGCGCGACGGGAGCCTGCAACGCCTGACCATATCAAACGACTGGTTACGCGATATCCGTCTCGCGAAACAGGAACGGTTCGCGTACGAGGCGCGGGACGGACTCAGGATCACTGCCGTCCTCATGTATCCGCTGGATTACGAACCAGGCAAGAAGTATCCACTGATCGTCGACATCCACGGCGGTCCCGAATCGGCGTATCATAACGGATGGGTCACCAGCTACGGAAACTGGGGACAGGTGGCCGCGGCGAAGGGATACTTCGTGTTCATGCCCAACTACCGGGCCAGTACGGGACGTGGCGTAGCGTACCTGAAGGAAAGTCTCGGCGACCTCGCCGGGAAGGAATTCACCGACGTGCTCGACGGCGTCGATGTGCTCGTTGACAGGGGATACGTGGATGCAGATCGCGTGGGCATCGGCGGTGGTTCCTACGGCGGCTACTTTTCGGCCTGGGGCGCGACGCGCCACACGGATCGTTTCGCGGCGGCGGTGGTGTTCGTCGGCGTCTCCAACCAGATCTCGAAACGCAATACGACAGACATCCCGTACGAGGATTACTACGTGCACTGGGGTATCTGGACGCATGAGGACGTGGAGAAAGTCTGGGACCGCAGTCCCGTCAAGTGGGCCGGTCAGAGCAAAACACCAACGCTGATTTTGCACGGCAAGGAGGATCCCCGAGTCCACCCGAGCCAGAGCCTGGAGCTGTACCGTTCGCTGAAGGTACACGGCAAGGCGCCGGTGCGTCTTGTCTGGTATCCCGGCGAGGGTCACGGCAATCGCAGAAATCCTGCGCGGCTTGATTACATCGTACGTACCATGCAGTGGTTCGACACGTATCTGAAGGACAACGGGAAGGAAATACCTCCGGTGATTCCGGAGTATCCACTGGACTGAGTGTACTTTTGCCGTAAATGTACGATCCGCCCGAAGGCGGATCGTACAGGCACTGTGGGAAACGAAGCGCGAGGTTAGGCGACGTCGAGTATCCGGTATTCGAGCGTACCGGCCGGGACTACGACCTTGATGAGGTCTCCCTTTTTCTTTTTCATCAGCGCCTTCCCTATTGGAGAGGTGACAGCGATTTTATTCTTCTCGAAATCCGCCTCCTCGGGTGAAACCATCTTGTACGTCACCGTGCCTCCGTTCTTCAGATCTTCGAGCGTCACATCCGAGAGGATGTACACGGCATCCTTCGGGAGATCACTTTTTTCAATAATGCGTGCACGGGAGAGTAATTCCTCGAGCTTGTTGATTCGCAGCTCCAGGTGACCCTGCTCCTCCTTGGCGGCATCGTACTCCGCATTTTCACTCAGATCCCCATGTGAACGTGCTTCGGCAATCTTTTCCGCCATTTCCGCGCGACCGCGCGATTTCATCTGCTGGAGTTCCTTCTCCAGCTCCATCATACGCTCACGCGTCAGATAGACAGTTCCTTTCGACTCCACAGTGCACTCCGTAGTGATGGGGGTAACGAGAAAATAAAAAACGTAGCCAGCATTCCAGGGAGGAATTCTGGCTACAACACTCAAATATAAGCAGAATGAGGGACTCTGTCAAGACCCGTACAACGGATGTCAGCTGTGCTGGTGCATGATCAGATGGCCCATTTTATCGCGTTTCGTCCGCAGGTACGTCTCGTTGATATCGTTCGGGAGGCTTTCAATGGGAACGCGCTCGACGATCTCGAGTCCGTAGCTTTTCAGACCGACGATTTTTTTCGGATTGTTCGTGAGCAGGCGCATCTTTCGGATGCCGAGATCAGCAAGAATCTGGGCACCGACACCGTAATCCCGCAGATCGTCACGGAAGCCAAGTTCGATATTGGCCTGCACGGTGTCAAATCCAGCATCCTGCAGATTGTAGGCGCGCAACTTGTTCGACAATCCGATACCCCGCCCCTCCTGCCGCATGTATAGAACCACGCCTCGACCTTCGCGTTCCACCATCATCATGGCGGCATTGAGTTGATCCTTGCAGTCACAGCGCAGCGATCCGAAAGTATCACCAGTCAGACATTCCGAGTGGACTCGCACCAGCACCGGGTCGCCATCGTCGATTGTGCCCTTGACAAGAGCGAGGTGCTCCTTGTTGTCGATCAGATTCGTATAGAGATGGATGTGGAATTCACCGTACCGCGTCGGCAGATGAGTGACGATTTCCTTCTTCACCAGCTTCTCTTTCTTCACACGATATTCGATCAGCTGGTTGACGGCGATGATTTTGAGACCATATTCTTCAGCGATGGCGAATAGCTCGTCCGTGCGTGCCATTGTGCCGTCCTCTTTCAGGATCTCGCAGACGACACCCACCGGCTGCAACCCTGCCATCCGGGCGAGATCCACGACAGCCTCCGTGTGGCCGGCACGGCGCAGTACTCCGCCGGCAACCGCCTTGAGCGGGAAGATATGGCCGGGACGGGCGAGATCCGAAGGGCGCGTATCCGCTGCGGCAAGCGCCCGGATGGTCGCGGCACGGTCTGCGGCGGAAATCCCCGTCGTCGTCCCGTGGATGTAGTCCACGGTCACCGTGAAGTTGGTACCATGCAACGCCGTATTCCCGTCGACCATCATTCCCAGCTGCAGCTGCTGCATACGGTCCTCGGTCAGCGGGACACACACCATCCCTCTTCCGTTGCGCACCATGAAATTGACCATATCCGGTGTGATCAGCTCTGCCGCGCAGACGAAATCGCCTTCATTCTCGCGATC
>JAFGKR010000200.1 GCA_016928515.1 Bacteroidota bacterium
AGAGCGGGCCATCCCTGCAGATCCTCGATTCCCCGGCTCATGGCCGGTGAGTACAGCAGGAACTTCTCACCGGTGCACACATCCTTCATCTGATGGAAATCCCGGTGCGGCTGCTGCAGGATGCGGCAGAAACAAAAGCGCCACGGTTCCGCGAGCTGCTGATCGAGCCATGCGAGTTCTTCCCCGCTTCGCTGCCGCACGGCGGCATGTCCGCGGTATTTCCGCGCGAGACCCTTTTCGCGAAACAGGCGGAAGCCGAGGTATTGTGCGGTGATGTGGCCGAACCAGTGCTCGGGCAATTCCGAAACGACGTCGCGGTATTTGTCCAGTCCGCGCATGAGATCGCGTAGTGTATCGTCTCTTTCGTCACAGTAATCGAGAAGAAAGTCGTCTACCAGTGTTTCGGAGTACCTGCTGTTCTCGCGGCAGCGTTGTTCAATCGCGGGGAAGTCCGTCATGCGTAGCTCCGGGCTTTGACAGTGATTCTCGGGCGGTCGTGCAATTGCATGCCAATATCGGGATTCTCAGTCCATTCCGCCAGTGTTTCGTTGGCGTCGACTCTAGGTTTTTGCCCGAACGCATCACCCGCGGACCTTATCCGTGCGTCTTTCTTCATTGAATCTGTCTTCACCGCGTGCTACCTTCCTCGTATCCTTCATCCCTCCGCCATGACAGGTGAGAAATCATGCCACATCTGAGCCTCCTGAAGAATTCCGTTGACGACGGCGGATATGCAGCCATCTTTGTGGATTTCGAGAATGTATTCTATTACCTCCGGAACGCCTACGCCGACCTGCCTGACCTGACCGAGTATACGCTGGAGCTGCTGCGCAATCTGCGAAACTACCTCGAACAGGAACTTCACCTGCAGCCGATCGTCCGTTTCGCGTATGCGGATTTCGAGCGGCTGGCGTCCGCACCGCTCGGATCACTGTACCTGATGGGCATCGAAATCCGCAACGTGCTCGGCGCGCAGCACAAGAACGCGGCCGACATGCGCCTCTGCATCGACGCGATGCAGACCCTGTATACGCGTCCCGACATCCGCACCTTCGTTTTCGTGGCGGGTGACCGCGACTACATTCCCGTCATCCAGCATATCCAGACACAGGCGCGCACGGTGAAGGCGGTCGCGTTCCGCGGCAATCTCTCGGGTGACCTGCTGCAGAATATCGGGGAGGAGAACTTCATCGATGCACATACGCTGCTCGATGAGGAATCACTCAAGCGTCTCGAAAGCGAAGCGGCCTACGCCCGCGAACGCGAGCGCATCATCGAGGAAGAGCGACAGAAGAAGAGGGAGGAACAGGAGCGGGGAAGCGGAAGCGCAGCGGAGCAGGCGTCTGCCGGAGCGTCGGACACGGATACGCGAGAGGGAAAGACGGTCATCCCGCTCGCATCGAAGGAAGCGGGCCGCATGGACGGAAATCCCCAAATGACGGACGAACGCATCTCCGCGCCGAAAGCATTCGCAAAGCCGGTTCCGCTCATGACCGACGACCAGCGCTTCTGCATGGAGTTCATGCTGCGGGAGTATGGGTTGTTTCCGGAAATCTACATCGGTCCCTTTCTGCATCGTCTCACCGATGTCATGCCGCATCTGGCCGACTACGAGCGGAAGAGCATCCTCCACGATCTCGAACAGCTCGGCGCCATCCGCGTGGAATCCCGCAGGGGAGAGCCGCACGATTACCGTGTGATCATCGTCAATTACAATCATCCGAACGTCCGTGAACTGAACCCGGGCTGAGAGGAATTCTTGATCCGTCCCGATGCGTCGCAGGATTGTGCTGTCGTGAGAAACTACATTTCAGGAGTATGATACGATGCGAGTATACGTCGACGTGTCATCAGG
Source organism: Bacteroidota bacterium (assembly GCA_016928515.1). GTDB lineage: Bacteria > Bacteroidota > Ignavibacteria > SZUA-365 > SZUA-365 > BM516. The sequence goes on from JAFGKR010000200.1 coordinate 1,856, forward strand.
GAAACAACCGAAGCGATCCGGAGATATGCGATCAGCCCGAAAGCGCAACCGCCTTTCGGCACGGGATACCGGGCAGGAGGTTGCAGCAGCGCGCGAATCGCTTGCAGCCCGGATCGAATCACTGACGGTACGCCTTGCGTATGCCGATTCTGAACTGGAGCGGGCACGGAAGCGGGAGGAGCGCTGCGCGTTTGCCGTCGAACAGACACACCGCGAAATACGGGAAACGATCACGGGAACAAGAAGCGCCTTGGAGCATCATCGCGAGATGGTCTCGAAAGCCGGTTTGGTCTGTGCTCAGTGTCTGCGCATTATCGCGCAGCGGGAATTAACAGCAGAGCCGGCCCGATCCATATACCGAGACAGGGAGTTAGTTCTGCAGTTCGCTCTCAATATTCTCTCCGATGAATGCAAAATCGGAAGTATTTCACTGTCCTCTCCACTGGGGAGAATAATTGCTCGTGTCCGGCTGGAAATGGATCAGCGGGAGGGACGAGCGAGAGGGACGCAGCCAAAACGGCGCAATCTTGCACTGGCAGGTATGGAGGAATTCCCGGCTCTGATGCAGCATGCTGACCGGCTCCTCGGCGCTCTCTCACGACCGGCACGATGCAGGAAAATCGGTCGCGCATCGCGGATGCTCACCAGGATGATACTCGGTTTCGCACAGAGCACGATCCACTGGAAGAACGACGGATACTTGCGATCATTCTCGGTCCCCAGCATCCGGTTTTCGGTGCTTCATGGGCTGCTCAAGGTTCGTCGGTCCCTGTTTCTCATGAGCGAGGTGACGAAGAACACCCGTGACCGGCTCCTTCACGCGTCCAGGGATGATGAGCGGCTGTCCGTGATACTTCAAACGTCTGTCACTGTCGGAAGAGACTACATGCTGAGCCGGCATGAGATGCTCAAGTGGAATGACGCAGTATATCAACTCGTAGGGAGCTTTCAGCAGCTTCAAAAACGTCAAGACGAATGGGATGTGCAACTGCAGGTGGTGCAAGCCGCATCCGTTCGACAAGAGCGATGGGCTACATCGCTCGCGAATGCGAAGGCTCTCTACGAGAAGATCTGTCAGGTTCCCTGGCGAAAGGATCCCATAGGGCCCGTCATTGCCGCAGTTCCCACCACACCTTCGCAGATGCACAAGAAAAAACGCCACGTCGAGCCGAAGTATCTCAATCCCGTGACTGAGGAAAACGTTGAGGATTCCGATGCTCATGGCGAGTACTTCACGGTTCGCGAAACGGATCAATGGCATGCTGATCTTAAGGAGCTTCCAGAGGAAGTACGAAATACATTCGTCGAAGCGGCGCACAGCATCTCCCGGACGCAGCGAAGACAAACGATCGGTAGAATTCAAGGGAAGGCATTCTACAGCATGCCTGTCGGAGCATATGGCCGCTTTGTCTACTCGATTCAATCAGGGATCGCGGTCCTCGAACGTGCATTCGGGAAACCATCCCGTGCGGAAGACTACCGGTATTACCGCAAGAACATTCGGAAGGGAAACGGATAAACGCGTTTACACAAGTAATACTAGAGTGTACGTCCTCATCCAGTGACAGGATTCCAGCGGGAATCTCGACGCTCGGCGTCAGTGTCGATGGTATCGAGGAGACACACGATGCGATCCGAGGCAGACAGGGTCTCTTCCGTACGTGATAAACGGGTTCGCTTCCGCCGGCGATACGGGGCTGCCTCAGTAGCTCCGCTCGACGGTCCATACGAACGCCCGCACGCCGATTTCCTCGTTGAGTGCATCGAGCTTCCGGATGCTCTCGAGCAGGGCGTCCACCCGGTCGGCGGGAATGACGACCAGAGCTGCGGAGTTCTGCTCCGGCCAGGTGTGCGTTCCCATGCGCGGTTCTCCCGTCTCCGACCCGCGACCCTGTACCTCATTCCACCAGGTGAAACCGCGGATCTCCAGACGGTCGAGAATGAATTCGATTTTGTCGCGCAAGGTCTGGTTGAATATGATCATGACCGCTTTCATGGTACGCTCAGTCCTTCGTTGATTCGTCGAGGAAGGTGAATTTCTGCCGGACCTTGACCAGCTTGTCACGCTCACCAAGGCGACAGAAGATGGCATAGACCACGGGAATGAGAATCAGTGTCACCGCTGTCGAGAACACCAGGCCGCCGACCAGGGCCAGTCCCATCGGACGCCAGGTTTCCGCACCCTCGCCGGTGCTCAGCGCGAGCGGGAGCATGGCGAGAATCGTGGTCAGCGCGGTCATCAATACCGGGCGCAGACGCGACCGGCAGGAAACCGCGATCGCTTCGATAAGCGGAAATCCCCGGTCTCGCATGAGATTGATGTAGTCGATGAGAACGATGCCGTTCTTCACCACGATACCGATCAGCAGGACCGCACCAAGCCCCGCGATGACGCTCAGGGTGGTGTTCGTCAGGAGCATCGCAAGGATGACACCGGTGAACGCGAAGGGAATCGAGAACATGATGACAAACGGCATGGCGAAGGATTCGAATTGCGAGGCCATCACGAGATAGACGAGGATGAGACTCAGCAGGAGCAGCAATCCCAGATCCAGGAAGGATTCCTGCATGTCTTCGTACGCGCCGCCGACGTCGACCATCACGCCTTCTGGCAGGGAGGTCCCCGCGATCAGCTTCGATATCTCCTGCGCCAGGTCTCCGAGGGATACGCCCGCGGGTGTTGCCGATACCGTCAGCATGCGTTCCCTCCGCTTGCGTTCGATGTTCGGAGGATTCCAGTATTCACGAACCGAACCGACCTCACTGAGATAGATTGTCTTTCCAAGAGGATTCACCAGCGGTATGGCTTCGATGTCGGAGATGGATTGGCGATATTGTTCACTATAGCGGACAATGATGTCGTATTCGTCCCCCTCCTCCCGCAGCATGGAGGATGTCAGTCCGGCGATGCGGTTCCGAATGGCGGCGGAGACCATCGACGTGTTCAGGCCGTTCTCGGCAAGCTTTTTCCTGTCGAGCACGACCTGCAGTTCGGGGCGGTCGTCCTTGCGACTGATAAGGACGTCCTGCGCCCCGGGGATGTCGGCGATTTTTTCACGAAGCGCTTCGGCAACTCCGGTGGTGACGTCGAAATCATATCCGTAAATCTCCACGTCGACAGTATTGGTGGATCCGCCGCCGAATCCGCCGCTACTGCCCGATACGGAGTACTCGATGAGCTCCGGAATGCTGTCCAGCTGCGAGCGCAGATCCTCCATGATATCCCATACGCTTCGCTCGCGTTCCGCGATGGGCACAAGACGTATCATTCCGTTGATGATGTTGGTACCGGTGCGCATGAACATGGAGAACATGCTGCCGGCGTCGTCGGCGCCTGATGATATCGCCATCACCTGCACTTCGGGAACACGGGTGCGCAGGATTCCTTCGATGCGCTGCGCAACCCTGTTGGTCTCCTCGACACGCATTCCGGTCGTGCATTCCGCGTTGATCAGAATACGGCTTTCATCCGCCTCCGGAATGAATTCCACACTGACCAGGGGGAGAAGGGCGAGGGAGCCGACGAAGAGGAATACTGCCAGCGCGAGCACTTTTTTCTTGTTTTCGAGTGCAACGCGGATCGAGCGCTCGTAGAACGCGCTCATCCTGTCATGCAGCGGTTCGATCAGCGTATCGTAGCTGAATCGTCCGGATTTCCTTTTTCGTTTGTACGTCAGGAGTTTTGCGGACATCATCGGTGTCAGGGAAATGGCGACGGTCGTCGATGTCACCACCGTGATCGTCACAATCCACCCGAGCTGATTGAAGAGCACACCTGTCATCCCTCCGACCATTGTAAGCGGGAAAAAGACAGCGACGACGACGAG
>JAFGKR010000028.1 GCA_016928515.1 Bacteroidota bacterium
CCGTAACGACCGGAACAAGGAGCCGGAGGCAAGGGCGTCGCCGTGAGGCGGGGTCTGAAGGAAGCCCGAGGCAAACGTCGGTCCCGAGGAACGGGAACCGGATAGAAGGCCGGCACGGTGGGGTAACCAGGCCGTGGACAGGGATGCCCGATAGTCGTTCGGACACGCGTTCAGGTAAATCCGGCGGAAGCTGTCGGAAGCCGGCGGAAGCTGTCGGAAGTCAGGATGGTACGAGGAGGGGGAATATGACTGTAGCGTAAACAAAAACCCGCCCCCGGATGGCACGCGAGTGGGGGCGGGTTTGTTGCACGGAGGTATTATGCAATGAGAACGTCAGTTCGTCATATGTGCTACGCTTCTTGTATCATAGGTGCTACGCTGTTTTGGTCATTGATCGGGTGTGCTTCCGATCACTTTACTGCGTCAATTCTCCTGTTTCCTGTTGCCCAGCTGGTTCAGAACGGACGACCATGCGTGTGCCGTCGGTTCATCGCCGCGATCGCCAAAATGGTAACGGATCAAGTTCCGCGGAGCCACGACCTGCATGCGTGTTTCATTCTCGAGGATCTCGAGGTAGAGTCCCTCATCCCCGCGTGCATCGAGAACGGCGACGGTATTCCTGTCTGAGTCTGTGAAACGGACAACGCCATCTGAAATGAAGCTGTCGAATTTCAGCTGATAATCCGCGATCGTCACAAGCTTGTCGCTGATCGTCACGGTTCCATCGCTCGTACGGCAGATCATGGTGAGTGGTTCTGTCATTCCCTCTTCAACATTCTGGGCGTGCAGCCCTGCCGCGAGCAGGGGAAGCAGGGCGATTGCTATTGCGATATTCTTTTTCATGATACATCTCCTTCTATTCCTTCCGCGACCGTACGCTTCGCGGTGTATTTCTGTTGCTGCAGATGTATATGGAAAAATCGTGCCAACCGCTGGTGATGCTCCATATTTGCCAATACGGGCTGTTTCGTTGTGGAGACAGAACCATCCCTGTGAAAATTGTGAACTTCGCGTGAATCTCATTCACGGAAAGTCGCGAGAGCGACAGCAGATCTGTCGTGGTTGCGGAAGACGGGATGCGGAGAGCGGAGAGCAGAGAGCGGAGAGCGGAGAGCGGAGAGCGGAGAGCGGAGAGCGGAGAGCAGAGAGCGGAGAGCGGAGAGCGGAGAGCGGAGAGCGGAGAGCAGAGAGCGTGGCGGATAGAGTTCCGCCACGTTTACGCGACTATGTGCAGGAGATCGGATTACGGTTTTGCGGCGAGTTCGGTTTTGCCGGCAGGGACGATGCTCACGGCAAGCATATTGTCACTGTGCAGGTAGCGGTCGACGACGCGCTTGATCATCGTTGAACTGGTGCTCTGCTGCATGGCGAACTGGTCGAAGGAAAAGAGCGGGTCGTCGGCGTAGAGAACACCGAGAGTCAGGAGATCGCCACGGCCACCGACACCATAGAATGCTTCGAGGGGCGTGTAGAAATCCATCGCGGTCTGATTGCGCGCCGCGATGACTTCTTCCTCTGTCACGCCGTCCTTCGCGATCGATGCGAGCAGTTGCATCGCCTGACTGAATAGCGGTTGCAGAGCCGCGTCCATCTTGACAGTCAGCGTGATCCAGAAGCTGCCATCGAGTTCATGTGAACTCTGATAGACATCAACAGAGATGAAGGCCGGGTTGTTCTTGACCATCGCCTGCCGGAGCACTCCGTGCTCCGACCCATTCAGCACTTTCGCAAAGACTTTCAACGCTGCATCGTCGGGATGGCCGTAGCGGACAGTGGGGAAGATCAGATGCAACTGATTGAAATCCACACGGTCCTCACGAATGAAGGCGGATTGCCCGAAAGGTTTGAACGAGTCGCGGATATTCTTCCAACGGGATACAATTCCGGCGGGAAGAGGATCGAGATGCCGGGTGATGAGGGACCGAACATGTTCCGGATCAAAATTTCCCGAGATCGTCATGCTCGCATTCGAGGGGGCAAAATACCGCGTTGAAAATGCACGAACATCCTCGATGGTGAGCGAATCGAGATGTATCTGCAATCCGATCGTGCTGTGCCGATAGGGATGACCCTCCGGATACATCTCATGGAAAATCTGCTGCATCAGTGTCCCCAGCGGTTGGCCGAGTCGACGCTGATGCTCACGGCGCAAAGTGCTGACGATCGCGTCGAACACCTCCGCGCTGATCGTTTCCTGGACGTTCTCGAGACGGTCCGCCTCGATCAGAATGGCGTCCTCCAGCAGTTCCATTGGATAGACCGAGGAGATGGAGAACCAATCGACGGTTGTGCGTCCCGCGATGGAAACGTTTTTTTCCGCTTTCAGACGCAGAAGTTCCGCACGGGGATAGCGGCGTGTACCCGTCAGGAGCATTTCTCCGGCGATATTGGCGATACCGGTCTTCCCCTGTGGATCGCGCGCGGATCCGGCACGGAAGGCGACATTCACGGAAATCAGTGGCAGGGTGGTGTCACGGTGCAATGTGACAGTCAGGCCATTCGACAGGAGCAGGGGTTCCACCGGGGGAATGTATTCCTGGGCCTGCAGTCGTGGAAACGGAAAATGCACGGAACAGAAAAGGAGGAGTGCGAGGATGCGTATTTTCATGCGGGCAAAATAGGGCGGTCCGGGCATTCGATGCAATGGAATCCGTCTGCACCGATTCCGCCCGCGCTTGCACAACCGACGGTCCATGCAGCGAGAGTTTGTTCACAGCAAGAGCCATGGCGAACCGGGGTGTTTCATTTCTCATTGACTTCTCGCGGATGATGTTGTATGTTCAGTGTACTCGGGGTGCTGCCGGGAGAAATCGGCAGCTGAGATCACACCCGTCGAACCTGACCCGGATAATGCCGGCGTAGGGAAGGAAGTTCCAGCGCCGTTGTCCTCTCCCAGGTCAACGGCTTTTTCTTTCCTCTCTCTCTTGCCGCGCAGGGGTCGAGTTCCAGAATCTCTCAACGAAACAGGAGTTGTGAAATGAGATCCTTCTGGGTACTCGCCCTGGCAGTTTTTTTCTTCTTCCAGGGCGCAACAGCGCAACGCATCAGCGGCACGGTTCGCGATGCACGCAGTGGATCGCCGCTTCCACTGGCGAACGTCGTTCTTCTTCCCGGCGAGCGTGGAGTCGCCACCGACCGATCCGGACATTTCCACTTCGACAATCTTCAACGCGATACCTACTCTTTGCGTGTGAGCTTCATCGGATATCGCACCGTTGAACAGGACGTCCGCGTCGGCGAAGGCACGGCCTGGGTCCGGATCGACATGGAGTCGGTTCCCATGCCCGGTCCGGAAATTGAGATTTCCGCCATCAAGGCCCGGGAACGGTTTTCCCCGGTTACCTTCTCCGATATCAGGAGGGAGGAAATCGAGACCGAGTACTTCGTACAGGATATCCCTGTCATGCTCGCCGACCTGCCATCGGTGACGTTTTATTCTGAGGGGGGAAGCGGAGTCGGCTACAATTATCTGCGCATCCGCGGTTTCGATCAGCGTCGGCTCGCGGTGATGGTAAACGGTGTGCCGCAGAACGATCCGGAAGACCACAATGTGTATTGGATCGACTTCGTCGATCTGCTGGGGAACACCGAGGAGATCCAGGTGCAGCGCGGCGCGGGCAGCGCCTTTTACGGACCACCCGCCATCGGCGGCTCGATCAATATCGTGACCGGGGACTTCGCCGACCGCAAGGGGATCACACTCAGCAGCGGCGCGGGGAGTTACAATACGCTGCGCTTTGCCCTCGCCGTCGGATCGGGACTTGTGGATGACCGGTACACGTTCTTCGGTCGCCTCTCCCGCATCTCCAGCGACGGCTACCGTGATCATTCCTACATGAAGGCGAGTTCCTACTATTTCGCCGCGACCCGCTACGACAATGATTTCACCACGCGCATCAATATCTATGGCGGTCCCCTCGAGGACGGACTTGTCTACTACGGTCTCCCGGCGTTCGCGATAACGGACCGCGAGGAGCGAACGAAAAACTACAATTACTGGGAGGCGGAAGAAGGTTCATACACATACACCTCTCCACGCCGCAAGCAGGAACACGAGAAATTCAACCAACCACATTTCGAATTGCTCAACGAGTGGAACGCGAGCGACCGTGTCACCGTCAACAGTGCATTGTTTTACGTCATCGGCCAGGGGTATTTCGATTATGACGGGACGGGATGGACGGACGCCGGCTATTACCGGTTGACTCCGGAATTCGGTTTCGACGACGCGATGGATCCGGTCAATCCCATCATCCGGGCCTGGGTGGACAACCGGCAGATAGGATGGCTGCCGCGCATGACACTTGATCACGGCGGCGGTGTGCTGACGGCAGGACTCGAGCTGCGGCACCATCGCTCCGAACACTGGGGCCGCATTCAGTGGGCCGAACAGCTGCCGGAAGGACTCGATCCGAGCCGGCATTACTACGAGTACAAGGGCGGGAAGGATATCGCTGCCGCCTACGTTCAGGAGCAGTATCGTGTGTCGGATCGTTTAAATATGATGGCCAATCTGCAATACGTGTTCAATCGATACCGTCTCTTCGGCGAGAAGTATGTCGGCACGGAGTTCGATGTCGATTATCACTTCCTCAATCCCCGGCTCGGCATCAACTACAATCTCAGTTCCTCCTGGAACATCTACGGCAATGTCTCATGGACGCAGCGTGAACCGCGCCTGAAGAATCTCTACGACGCAGCGGAATCCAGTGGCGGCACGGTCCCGCAGTTCGCACAGAACACCGACGGCAGCTACGACTTTTCCGCACCGGTCGTGCGGCCCGAGAAATTGCTGAATGTCGAGCTGGGGAGCGGCTTCATCGGGGAACGACACCGACTGCTGTTCAATGCGTATCTCATGGATTTCGAAGACGAAATCGTCAAAAGCGGTGGACTCGACCGCTTCGGGCAGCCGATCACCGGGAATGCAGAGCATACTTTGCATCTGGGCCTGGAGATAGTAGCCCAATACCGTGTGCTGCAGAACCTGCAGGTGGATGCGAATGGAATGTTCAGCCGCAGCCGTCTGCAGAGATACACCGTGTACGATACGGACGGTGAGGGGAAGGCTGTTGCGATCGTTTTGGACGGAAACCGGATCGCCGGTTTCCCGGAGCGACTGGCCAACCTGAAACTCACATGGCGACAGAGCGGCTTCACCGGTGTGTTGACCTTCAAATATGTCGGAGAGCAGTTCACCGACAATTTCGAGGGGCGACGGTACTCCGCCGCCTTCGATGGCAGCGGGCACAAGGTGGATGCATACACCGTGTGGAATGCATCGCTCTCATACCGCACGCCTCCTCTTCTCGGATTGCGCGAAATGGAAATTCGTTTCGCGGTGAACAACATCTTCGACCGGCTCTACGCGCAGAGTGGCGAAGGCGGACAATTTTTTGTCGCCGCCGAGAGGAATTATTTTGTGGATCTCCAGCTGCATCTGTAAGTGAATCGATGGTTTACACCCTTCTGATATGCAACGGGGAGATGCCGCGGGCTCCGGTCCTGCGGCATCTCGCCGCGGGTGCACAGTTCATCGTCTGCGCCGACGGTGGGGCGAATGCGGCCCGTGACGCAGCGCTGCTTCCGGATACGGTCATCGGCGATTTCGATTCTATCACGCGGGAGACACGAACAGCGTTTGAATCCCATGGAGTGGAACTGCGGTATCTGCAGAGGCAGGATGACACGGATTTTGAGAAAGCGCTCAAACTGCTTGTCGAAAGGCGAGCCGGTCATGTCGTCATTCTCGGCTTGACGGGGAAGCTCCTCGATCACACACTGGGGAATTTTTCCATCCTGCTGCGTTATATCCCGGATTTGCGTTTCAGCATGTTCGACCGGGATTACCGGATGGATATTCTCACACACGGTGGACGATTCCGTGCTGCACCGGGTGACCGGGTGAGCGTGGTTCCGTTACGCCGTGCGTCCAATGTACGATATACAGGATTGCGCTTTCCGCTCGACGGTGTGGAGCTCGCGTTCGGTAAACTGGAAGGCACCTGCAACGAGGCGCTGGACGGCCATTTCGAAATTGCCTTCGATGATGGAATCCTCCTGCTGTTCCGTCAGCTCCATACCATGCTCATCGAGGATTTGGGGCCATAATCCGGCACCCACCGCGGAATTCCCCATATCCGCGGTATTCCCCATGTCCATCACACTCCCGCACTCCTTTCATATCCGATGGTACACTCCTTCGATATCCGTTGGTGCAGTCCGGCGTATCCTTTGGCACACTCCTTCCGGATCCCCACTGGATTGTTTCCTCGGATATTTGTCGTCCCTGAGGGATTTGCTCTCCGGGCGTGCTCCATTCGTTCAACATAAATCCTTTTAAAACAATGCTTTATGATGCCCCTTCTTGACTTTTTCTCTGCGGGATATTATGTTAGCACTCTGTAACGATGAGTGCTAACAACATCACAACCACTATTTCACATCAATATCAGTTAGAATGGAGGAAACAATCATGGCAGTGAATCTGAAACCTCTGGCGGATCGGGTCATTGTGCGTCCTCTCGAGGCGGAAGAAAAGACCGCAGGAGGCCTCTACATTCCCGATACGGCGAAAGAAAAGCCGCAGCAGGGAGAGATCGTCGCAGTCGGTCCCGGTAAGGTGGGCGACGATGGCAAGAACATTCCGATGGAAGTGAAGGTCGGCGACAAGGTTCTGTATGGGAAGTACTCCGGAACGGAAGTCCATTCCGGCGAGGAGGATCTTCTCATCATGCGCGAGAACGACATTTTCGCGATCATCGGCTGAAGCGGCGTGGACTGAAATAGCGTACACTCAATCATTTTCATAGATACATAAGGAGATTCTGCACATGGCAGCCAAAATCATCGAGTACAATGTCGACGCACGGAACGCGCTCAAGCGCGGAGTCGATCAACTCGCAAATGCCGTGAAGGTGACACTCGGTCCGAAAGGACGTAACGTGGTCATCGACAAGAAATTTGGTGCACCGACCGTGACCAAGGACGGCGTGACCGTCGCCAAGGAAATCGAGCTCGAGGATCCCGTCGAGAATATGGGTGCACAGATGGTGCGCGAGGTCGCCTCGAAGACCAGCGACGTGGCAGGCGACGGTACGACCACCGCCACTGTTCTCGCCCAGGCTATCGTACGCGAAGGACTCAAGAACGTGACCGCCGGTGCCAATCCGATGGATATCAAGCGCGGCATCGATCTGGCCGTCATCAAGGTCGTCGACGGCCTGCGGGAAATGAGCCAGGAAATCGGCGACAACAAGGCATCGATCGCCAACGTCGGCGCCATCTCCGCGAACAACGACATGACCATCGGGAAGCTGATCAGTGACGCGATGGAGAAAGTGGGGAAGGACGGTGTGATCACGGTCGAGGATGCAAAGGGTATGGAAACCCTGCTCGACGTCGTCGAAGGTATGCAGTTCGACCGCGGATACCTCAGTCCGTACTTCGTGACGAACACCGACTCGATGAAAGTCGAGCTCGAAAATCCCTACATCCTCATTCATGACAAGAAAATCAGCAGCATGAAAGATCTGCTGCCGATTCTCGAGAAAACCGCTCAGCAGGGTCGCCCGATTCTCATCATCTCCGAGGATGTGGAAGGTGAAGCCCTTGCCACGCTTGTCGTGAACAAGCTGCGCGGCACGCTGAAAGTGGCTGCCGTCAAGGCACCGGGCTTCGGCGACCGCCGCAAGGCCATGCTCGAGGATATCGCCGTGCTGACCAACGGTACGGTCATCAGCGAAGAGAAGGGGTACAAACTCGAAAACGCTTCGATCAGCTATCTCGGTACCGCCAAACGCGTGGAGATCGACAAGGACAATACCACCATCGTCGAAGGTTCCGGCGAATCCGATGCCATCAAGCAGCGCATCAATGAAATCAAGGTGCAGATCGAAAACACGACCTCCGACTATGATCGTGAGAAGCTACAGGAGCGCCTCGCGAAGCTCTCCGGTGGTGTCGCCGTGCTGAAGATCGGTGCCGCCACGGAAGTGGAAATGAAAGAGAAAAAGGCCCGTGTCGAGGACGCACTGCACGCCACCCGTGCAGCCGTCGAGGAAGGAATCGTGCCGGGCGGCGGTGTCGCGTTCATCCGCGCACTCGCGAAGCTCGACGGTGTGACCGGTGTGAACGAGGACCAGAACGTCGGTATCGAGATCGTGCGTCGCGCACTCGAGGAGCCCCTCCGCCAGATCGTCAATAACACCGGTCTCGAGGGATCCGTGGTTCTACAGAAGGTCATGGAAGGAAAGGGCGACTTCGGATTCAACGCCTCGACCGAAGTCTACGAAAACATGATCGAGGCCGGTGTCATCGATCCGACCAAGGTCTCGCGCATCGCGCTCGAGAACGCCGCGTCCGTCGCATCTCTGCTCATCACCACCGAGTGCACGATCGTCGAGAAGGAAGAGGACAAGCCGATGCCTCCGATGCCCGGTGGCGGCATGGACGGAATGTATTAATCTCCCATCGCATTCCCGTATTGTACAAGGACGCACGGATGAATCCCGTGCGTCCTTTTCATATCATCAAGGGCACATCAACCTGAGATTGACCTGAACGAATGGAAAGAGTCACCCTGATGCGCCTCAGGCGCACGAAGGGTGAGTATGATCAAAGCGGTCATGCTTCGACAGGTTCAGCATGACCGTTACACTTCATGCGTCCTTTTCGCCAGCCTGCGGTGGATCTTCGGCGGCCCATGGTCAGCTTACCAGCCTCCCGAGGATCCTCCGCCCCCGAAACTCCCACCCCCTCCGCTGAATCCTCCTGAGGAAAAGCCCCCGCCACCGGATGACCATCCTCCGGACGACCATCCTCCACGGCTGCTCCAGTTTCCACCGCGAGAGGTGTTCATCGTTTTCATTTTTTCCTGTATGCGTTTGCCGAACGCCGTCTTCGGGAGCAGGATTTTCAGCAGCGGATATCCGATGATGTAGGTCAGGAAAATGAGCGCGCCCAGAGGGAAACCGCCGATATCGAGCAGAACTGCGGGGACGGCGTAAAAGGGGACGAGGAAGGCGTAGAGAAACCAACCCATGCAACCCGGTGTGGCAAGACCGATGACGGTGAACAGTCCGACGATGCCGAGCCAGAAGAGGGAGAACACCAGCATCTCCATGCCGCTGTCACCGGAACCGCTCACGTCATCCGGAGAGAGCGTGCCGTCCGCTGCCTGCATCAGGGCATTCAGTCCCTCGCGGATGCCGGCTTCGAATTCTCCCTGCCGGAAGAGCGGGGTGATGATATCGTTGATGATGTAGGAGGACATGGCATCGGTGACAGTGGCCTCCAGACCGTATCCGACTTCGATGCGCATTTTACGGTCGTCGCGCGCGATGAGCAGCAGCACCCCGTTGTCCACACCCTTCTGTCCGAGCTTCCACGTCTCCGCGACACGGAGCGCGTAATCCTCAAGCGCCTCTCCATCGAGGGAGGAAATGGTGAGAAGGACGATCTGATTCGTGGTGCTGTCTTCATAGGCCGTCAGTCGCTGTTCCAGCTCTGTGACAGCATCCGCGCTGAGCATGTGCGCCGTGTCATTGACATGGCCGGAGAGATAGGGCACGTCGAGCGCCCGGGCGATCGCGCCGGCGAGCAGGAGCAGGAGTATGAGCAGAGGGAGATATCGTTTCATGGTACTGCCTCTACTTGTCGCTGAAGCGGATGCTGTTGTCGAGTTCGTTCGCATCATCGGCACGGATCTCCACACCGCGCCGTTCGAGAAGATGCCCGCATTTCCATACCGCTTCAAGCATTCCCTCCGCCGGGACACCGTTTTTCATCGCCTGCACGATAATCTGGACGATCTCGTCCCATTCTTCCTTCTTGACCAATTCATTGATCCCCGTGTCACCGAGGATGCGCACCCGTCGCTCGAAGAGGGAAAGGAAGATCAGGATACCTGTGCGCTCGCGTGTACTGAAGACCTCCTCTTCGAGAAAGGCGATGGCGGCGCGTTCATCGACACGTTGCTGCTCCGTGGCGTCCGGAATGAACGCCCGACGCATGACGGGGACCCAGACGGCCAGTGCCGCGCCGATGCCGAAGGCGACGACGGTCAACGCGCCGACTTCGGCGATGCTGAACGGTAGCCACCAGTCCGTTCCGATGTTGATAACCGAAAAGACGAACAGCACGAAGAAGGCGAAGAGCGAGCCACCCCGCAGCCAGGCTTCAGGGTAGCTGTCTGATTGTCCCACGATATACGGAACAATTTCACCCGACGTCCGTGTCTCCGCTTCCTTGACAGCGTCGGCGATGCGTTTCTTGTCTTCTTCCGTGAACAGGGATTCAGGCTTGATCATGATGCTTCCGGGAAAATAATGAACGTATCAAGAAAGATACCGATCATGCATGCGAGCTGCAAGACTCCCGCGGGTGCGTCACGCTTCTGCCTTGAATTTCAGCCGCTGTTGCGTATCTTTTCTCTTTGACTCACCCTGTCTCTCAATCAATCACGGGTTGTTCATGATGCGTCTCAAGGGTTTTGCCGCTCTGCTGCTTCTGGCGGTGTTGCTGGGTTCCACGGCATCCGCACAGTTCTCTCTCACGGTCGACACGGTGATGACCGATGACTTTCCGAACATCAAGGTCAACGTGACTACGCGTTACAGCGGTGTCGTCACACGTTCGATCGACAGTTCACATTTCCGGCTCATGGAGGACGGCTTCGTCCAGGAGCCGCTGCACTTCAGTTGTCCCGATCCCACCGAGAGTTTTTCCCTTGCCATCGTCCTCGGTATCGGTTCCTCCATGTCGGCGGGTGATATCGGGTTTGCGAAGGGCGTCGCATCCCGCATCACGGAGGGAATGAACGGCATCAGCGATGAAGTGGCGGTATTGACCTATGACGACAATGTCAACCTGCAGGTCGAATTCACGCACATCCCGGTCGTCGTGCAGCAGCGAGTGGATGCAATCACCCCGTCGGGGCGCGGCAATTATTTCTGGGACGGTGTATGGGAGGCGGTACGCTACTGCGCGAACGACGGCAGTCGCATGTCACGTGGCGTGCTGGTGCTCTCCAACGGGAAGGGAGACGGCGGCAGTAAGACGATCAACGATGTGGTGCAACTCGCAAAGCTCGCAAAGTTGCCGGTGTACTGTCTCGGTATCAGTGCGGTGGGAAGCGATCAGGACATGCGCGACCTCGCCGCACAGACAGGCGGGAGATACTTTGACAATGCAGACCAGACCGTGCGGGAACTCGTGGATGCCCTCAACGGCACACCACCCTGGTGCACCCTGGAATACACGACCAACCATCATTGCCGCAGCGGTGTGGACCGTGAAATCTCGATCCGTGTGCGCGAGGACAATGACAGCGCTTCGGTGACACATACGTTCCCGTTGGCCGCTGATCCGGCGGATCGCGTCCCGGTGACCATGCAGGTCGATACAGGGACGGTCATCGCGGGCAAGACCACGGACGTTCCACTTCTTCTCACACCGGCCGTGCAGAATCAGCGGTTGGTGAACGGCGAGCTCGTACTGCTGTTCGATACCTCCCTCGTGCGACTGACCGGCGCGCGCACGGACGGATATCTCGCCGAGGGTATGCAGGCCTCAGTGCGGCAGGCGCAGGATGGAGCTGTCGTGGAACTCATGGGCGCGGCGAAGCTCAACGGCAGCGGTCCCATGATGATGCTGCAATTCACGGGTGGCATCGTAACAGCGCCGACACCGGTGGTGGTGAACATCGACACGCTGACCGGACAGCAGGAAACCTGCCTCGATCGTGCCTATCCCTCGAGTACGCTCACCATCGTTCCCAAGCGGGCATCGATTCGCACCACCGCACAGCCGGTGGTATTCACCTGGGACAGCGGCGCGAAGCGCTACACACCGCATCCCGGCATCCTGACGGTGGAGGTGACGAACGACGGCGACCTGCCCGTGACGAATCTCACGGCGACGCTGGATGAAAATACCGACCTGCGCATGGCCTACGGCGGCAGCCGTAGCGTGGCGGTGAATCCCCCGTCACTCGAACCCGGGAAAAAGGGCACGGCGGTCTGGTACGTCCAGGTGCTGCCGCAATCAACGGAGCGTACCGCGCAAGTGGATGCCGTGATCACATCGGATGAGGGTGCCACGGCCACCCAACGTCTGTTCGTCAACATCAAGCCCGCCGAGTCGGCGTTCGCGCTGCAGTGCGATGCGGATGACATCACCGTCAGCGGGGGCGCATACACGCCGGATCCGGCTGAAGTGCGCGCTGTCGTGACAGCGGCAGGAACGATGGACGGTCCCGCCGGCGAAGTCACCATCGTACTGCCACCCGAGCTGACGCTCGAAAGCGGAGATGCGACACAGCCGTTCGCGTCCATGGCCCCGGGGAATTCGGAGACGCTGGCGTGGACAGTGCAGTACCCGGAAAGGGAGGAGGATTACAATATTCTCCTGATCGCGACAGCCGCAGGTTATCCGAGCGACACATGCCGGGTGACACTTCGTGTCCCTCCGAAACTCTCCGCGCAGTTCGA
>JAFGKR010000201.1 GCA_016928515.1 Bacteroidota bacterium
ATCGAGGGACGCGTGCGCGGTCCGACGGGCCGCGCACACAGCGCACGTGCAATATCCAAAGTTGAGAGGAGGGCCGAGCCATCGGCTCGGCCAAAGCTGTATCGAGGGACCGGGAGGTGGCGAAGCGGGGAGGCGGCGAAGCGGCGAAGCGGCGAAGCGGCGAAGCGGGGAAGTGGCGAAGCGGGGAAGCGGCGAAGCGGCGAAGCGGCGAAGCGGCGAAGCGGGGAAGCGGCGAAGCGGGGAGGTGGCGAAATGCGTACATTATGACATTCTTGCACATTCGGGAGCGATCAATGAAAACTCGCTTCGTGCTTTCCCTGCTGACGCTGGTGATCGCTGGGGGAGTCACCGTTTTTCTGATGGCAGATATGGACGGACCGTTTGACGGCGCGAAGGATGCCGATGCGGTGCCGGCCGGAGTCTCGGCGGAACTGACACGGCATATCTCCCCGAAACCGTGGACACGCTGGTGGTGGTTCGCGGACGTCATCCGGCGGGAGGATGTGCGCGCGCAGCTCGTGTGGCTCAGGGATCAGGGCTTCGGGGGTGTGGAAATCGCATGGGTGTATCCGCTGTGCGGCGACAGCGGCACCGTCCGGCAGCCCTGGCTTTCGGAGGACTGGAGCCGCATCGTTGCAGAAACTGCATCACTCTGCGACAGCCTCGCCATGGGCTGCGACTTCACCTTCGGCACGCTCTGGCCCTTCGGCGACAGCCATGTGCCGCCCGAGGACGGTGCGCTGACGTACGGTGACAGTATCGCACCCGCACGCATGCGGCTGACCTGGGAGCATCCGGTGAGGGGACGCGTAATCGACCACCTCAGCCGCAACGCATTCCTGCGCTATGCCGGACGCATGTACGACGCGCTGGATCCCGCGCTTCGCTCCGGACCCACTGTGCGCGGAACGGAGAATCCGCCGGTGGGAATGCATCCGGGATCCGCGCGAAGAATAACATCAGGACGTTCCGGCGCTCCCCGTGGACTTTTCTGCGACTCCTGGGAAGTGGAAACGCGCCGCATATGGACGCGCGGCTTCGATGCGCTTTTCCTCAAGGAGTATGGATACGACATTCGGCCGCTGATGGACAGTCTCTATGCGCCGGGCTTCGAGGGCGTGCACTACGACTACATGAAGCTGGTCTCCCGCCTCGCGCTCGAGAATTTCTACGAACCGTTCACCGCATCCGCGCATGAACGCGGCGCATACACGCGGGTGCAGTGTTGCGGGTCTCCCACAGACCTGCTTGCCGCCTATGCACGCGTCGATATCCCCGAAAGCGAAGCAATTCTCTTCGAACCGGCGTTCGCACGCATTCCCGCCAGCGCCGCGGCACTCGGTGGAAAGACGCTGGTGTCGTCGGAGACCTTCACCTGCATCTACGGCTGGAAAGGGTGGCCCGGACCGGGTCCCCATCAGGGCGAAGAGCAGATCGCGGACCTGAAACTGCTCGCCGACGCATTGTTCGCACATGGGGTGAATCACCTCATCTGGCACGGGACGCCGTACAATCCCCCCGGCCGCAACGAGATGTTTTACGCATCCGTGCACGTCGCTCCGCAGGGAGCGCTCGCGCCAGAGCTTCGCTCCTTCAATGCATATCTCGCGCAGGTCTCCGAGGTCATGCGGCGGGGAAGGACGTACAGCGACATTGCGGTGTACCTTCCGATCGAAGATGCCTGGATGGGCGTGGAGCTGCCGGATTCGCTGCAGTTTCCCTGGGCCTGGGGAGAGTACGAACTGCGGTATCAGCGCACGCCGGAAGCGCTCAGGGGACGCCAGCCGCTCTGGATCAATGCGGAATTCCTGCGGAAGGGATACGTTCGCAATGGACGCCTGCACGTCGGTAATGCAGTGTTCAACGGGCTGTACGTGGATGCCCGCTTCCTTGATGTCGAGACACTGCAGGCGATCCGGAAGGTGGCCGAACAGCGATTCCCCGTGTGTGTGATGCAGAAACTGCATCACCCCGGACGGACGCCGCAGCAGGGATGGGAGAAGGAATACCGCTCCCTCATGGCACTGTCCTCGGTCACGACAAATCCGGCCGAACTGCTCACCCATCCGCCCCTGGTGGAAGGAAAGCGCATCCCGGATTTCTGGTGCCGCGAGGAGAACGGGGATGCCTGGGTGTTTTTCCCGCATCCGCTGTCAGAGGGATTACGCTATCCACTGCGATACGGAATCGCCGGGGATGCACGGGCGATGGATCTGGCCGTCCGGCTGCACTGGAAAGGGAGGGACATTCCTGTCGTGCTCCGCTTCGGGAAGCAGGAATCGCTGCTGCTGCATATCCGGAATGACGGGACGGTGGAGTTGGTGCCATTACCCTGAGACCGCACCGTCACGCTGATCTGAAGAAGGGTGATGGGAAGTGTTACCGTCACCCTTCGTGCACCTCCGGCGGATCGGTATGACGGGTACCCGGAGAGCGAAGGTCTGTAACGCACTGGCTTCCCATGTGTTAATTCTGTATTCTGATAGATGTCTTGTCGCATTCTATTCAATTCGCTTGTTCATGAATTTTATATTCGGAGGTGCCGTATGCCTCGCTCGTTCCTGTCCCTGTTGATTCTCACAGCCCTCGTCTGCGCACCGCTCGCCGCTCAGCCCGTGCTGAAAGTAAAGCGCGCCGTGGTGCAGTGGCCGGATGTGCACGTGTTTTATGACATCAGTTGCAACGGGATTTTCCAGCCATATCATCCTGCGACGAATCTGACGCTGGACGAAGACGGCATCCCGATCGGCAGTTTCACGACGGACTGTCCCGACACCACGCAGCACTGTCCGATGTCCGTCGGATTGGTGTTCGACATGAGCAACAGTACCATCGGACAGTTCAGCGCGGCACAGTACCGCTCCGCGCAGGCGTTTGTGGGTAAGATGGACGGTGTGACAGACGAGGCCGAGGTGCTTTTCTTCAATCAGCAGGTCTCCGTCCAGACTTCCATGACCACGCAGAAATCGACGCTGATGAATGCCTTCAACAACTTCATCCCCTCCGGCGGCAGCGCCATTTATGACGGTATATACACCGGCGTGAGCGAGGTGATCAGCAATGCGAACAACAACTGCAAGGTTGTGGTGGTAGCCTGCGACGGCAGCGACAACCAGAGCAGCAAGACTCCTGATGACATTATCGTGCTGGCACGCAGCAATCGCGTTCGCGTGATCACGATCGGTTTCGGTGGCGCGCACCATCCCGTTCCGCTGCAGCGCATTGCCGACTCGACGGGCGGTTTGTATTTCGGGACCTCCGATACACTGCAGCTTCCCAATATCTACCGCGAGATCTACGAGTTCATCTCCGATGGATTCCGGGAATGCGAGCTGGTGTACCGCGCGGACTGCGCCGACGGCGCCTATCATGAACTGACGCTGGCGGCGAGCAATCTCTGCGGTGGCGCGGCAAAGGATTCCCTCTTCTTTCTCAAACCACTGATTCCCAATAATATGACGGATATCGATCTCCATCCCAACTCCACCGTCGCCTTTCCGGGCGACCTCATCGACGTGCCGGTGGTCAATCTCTCCGCTCCCGGTGTGAGCGGCGTACTGCACCCTTTCGACCTGGCCTTTGGTTTCGAGCGTCATCTGCTCGAGCTGCAGGATGTCATCATCCCGCCGGCGTCGCCCCTGACCGCGACCACCGTGAGTGTGATTCCCTTTGCCGGAAATTTCCTGATCACCTCCCGCGATGCGGTCAGCATCCAGGGCAACGGACCGTTTTTCACGCTGCGTTTCCGTGTACTGCAGCGGCAGGATTCCGTGATCGCAACGATTCGGCAGGTCCTTTCGGATGTAGATAAGGGGTGCCTCAAATTGAAGCTTCATGACGGACAGGTTGTGATCAGCATCCCACCAAATCCGGTGATCGAAGCGCTGGGACCTGCATCCTTCTGTGCCGGCGATTCGGTGAGCCTGCGCGTGACGGAGGAATTCGATACCTACCGCTGGACGACTGGAGACACCACGCGGAGCATCGTCGTGAAAAATGATGGTGCCTATGCCGTGAACGTGATGGACTATGCCGGTCGAACGGCATCCTCTCCGGCATTTTTTGTCACTGTCTTTCCGGGTGCCGATCCGCATCTGTCACCGTCAGACACACTCTCGCTCTGCGCGGGCAGTGACGTGACCGTGCAGACCATGCAGCACTACCTGCGCTATGCGTGGTCAACGGGCGATACGACCGCGACCGTCACCATTGCGGACGCGGGCAGTTACTGGGTGCAGGTTGTGGATTCCAATGGCTGTGCGGGCATTTCCGACACGCTCGTCGTCATCCTCGACGATCCCATCGTGACGATTACTCCCTCCGCCCCGCAAATACTGTGTGAAGGCGATACGCTGTGGCTGGAAGCAAGCGCGGGTTTCGCGAGCTATCGCTGGTCACATGGCATCTCCGGACGCTTTGCGGCTGTGACGAAAGGGGGGACCTACACGGTTCGTGCCACGAACGCCGCCGGATGCACGGCGGTATCCGATGTGATCACGGTGTCGCAGCTCTCACGTCCGGTTGCCGTGATCAGCGCACTGGGACCGCTGAGCATCTGTCCCGGTGATTCCCTTCGTCTTGAAGCTTCGGACGGGCATGCGGGATATTCATGGTCTACCGGTGCAGTGACACGCAGCATCGTCGTGCGGAAACCGGGCATCTATCGGCTGACCGTGATCGACGCAAACGGTTGCCGTTCGCTTCCGGACAGTGTCGTTGTGGCTGTTCCCGCGCGTCCCACCCTGCAGCCCGGCGGTGTGCACACGATCTGTTACGGTGATGATCTGACAATCGATGCGGGGACGGGATACACACATTACCATTGGAGTACGGGAGACTCGACGCAAACGATACAGGCGGATGTCTCCGGAGCATTCTGGGTGGATGCCACGGATGTGAACGGGTGCGTGCTGCGCTCGGATACGGTCACCGTGATAGAACGGCCGGAAATTCGGCCGGTGATCGATGTGAACGGCTCCGCGACGATTTGTGAAGGCGACAGTGTCATCCTGGAGGCGCCGCTCGGCTTTCGTGGCTATCACTGGAGCAGCGGTGAGACGGTCAGCCGTATTGTTGTTTCTCGCGCCGGGAAGTACACGGTGACAGTCTTCACGAACGAGGGATGTTCAGGGACATCCGAAGCGGTGGAGATAACGGTTGTACCACGTCCGCCCAAGCCGATTGTCACACGGCAGGGCAGTACGCTGACGGCTTCCACCGCGCACGCGTATCAGTGGCATCGCGACGGTGTGCCGATTTCCGGAGCGACTTCCAGGACTCATGAAGCACGGCTCAACGGCATGTATCATGTCGTGGTATACAATGCGGAAGGGTGTGGCAGCGCATCCGATCCGGTGGAAGTCGTCGTCTCCGGTGTTCATGTGCTTGCGGAACAATTCCGCGTGGAGGTATATCCCGATCCCAGTGACGGAATAATCACGGTTCGCACCGTGCTTCCATCCCCGGAAACACTGCACATCACCGTGTTGAACATCCTTGGCCAGAGTGTTGCCGAGATCCGCGAGCGTCAGCAGCAGGGAAGCGTGACGCGCAGCATCGACCTGTCACACGCTCCTTCCGGCGTGTACCTGCTCCGTGTACGAGCGGGAGAGACGGTGCATACAAGACGTATTGTGCGGCAGTAGCAATTTTCGAGGAATCCGTCAGCCTGAGCATGTTGATGGATGACGATCATGTATTCCGTCACGCCTCAACAGCGTACCATCGCGGGCCCGCAGTATGACCTTCATGCTACCGCAGACGGTCGGAAAAGAGAATCGGCTTGAGAGCCGTGATTTTCAGCAGTGTCGACATAGCGAAATCGAGATAAGACTGCTGCTGCAGGAAGTCCCTCAAAATGATGTGCTCGGCATGGACGAGTGCGTCCTCCTGGAGTTCCGCGACACGATTATTGATACCGTGCCAGGTGGAACGCAGTTTTGATCCGTAGGTCGCGTAGATCTGCTGCTTGAGAAGGTTCTTGATGCGGGAATCCAGTGCAAGCGCATCGCGGCCGTGCCCATTGTCGGACAGGTCAATCGCCTTGATCTCGAAGGTCCGGTAATCACCGTGCGAGTGTGTGTATATCGCCATCTCACGGATGTACAGTTCGCTGTAGCAGCGCCACTTCGCCTGCGCGTACACATCGCCGTCGAGTGGCGCATCCTCCAGTGCGTAATGCATTTTTTCGAGATACGGGTGGATTTCCACGCGTTCGTGTTTGTACATGTCCTCGAGAGCCCAGAGCAGGTTCATCTTGGTGAAGGCGTGATCCTCCTGACGCAGTCGGTTGTGGATCTCGGAGAGCAGGAGGTCATAGAAATTGGTGATGAGCTTGATGTGCGGATGCAATTCGGGTGCGGCGAAACGGTCGAGAAAGGCCTGGTAATCGTTGACCGTGTAGACGTGCCCATGCGGGTTTTTCACCTCGTCGAGCAAATCCTCGAGTGCGTCATGCATGACGCCGACGGTGGCGTACAGGTGCTCGGTCGGACTGTCCATTCCGATTTTTCCGACGACGGCGCCGACGCGGTTGAGATGGGCGGCGGAGCTGATGCCGCATTTGCGGACGAGGTGATGTTCCATGAACAACTGGAAGATTGTGCGCACCTGAGCGGAATATTTTCCGTAGAAACACTCCAGGTCGCCCTCATCCGGCAGCTCGCGATACAGAATCTGGAACTGCAGGTTCTGAAAGGAAGCTGATTCCTCGATCTGGCTGCGGGCCGCGGAGATCTCGGTCGAAGCATTGTGCATGTGGACGCGCGGCGTACCGAAGCTTTCGGCATGTTGCTCGAGGAAACGCACGAAGATACGATGTAGAATCTGAGCCTGTTGCACTCCGTACAGTGTGGTGAGAAGCGAAAGATCAGGA
Organism: Bacteroidota bacterium; assembly: GCA_016928515.1. Lineage (GTDB taxonomy): Bacteria > Bacteroidota > Ignavibacteria > SZUA-365 > SZUA-365 > BM516. Next base: position 6,875 of record JAFGKR010000201.1, read on the forward strand.
ATCTGACGGTGCAGGACGCACTGCAGGAGGGCATTCGCGGCGTCGTAGCGGCTGTCCGTCTTGAGCTGCTGGATGGAACTGGTATAACGCATTTGCGGTCAACTCCTTGCCCGGCGGGGGGCACTGCGGTTACGGAGCGGGATGGCCTGTATGGAAATCCGCTTTCATGCTTTCCGGGTCTTCAAAAAGGACGGGAGGCGGTGTCTCCCCCAGCAACTCGTCGGCGAGAAGTGCCTCGGCTTCGCGACGGCCGAGGAGAACAGGATCGCTTATCGGAGTTGTGTGCTGCGCCGGCGGGGCCGGATCCGAACTGACATGCAGCGGCTGCGGAAGACTCGACACATGCAGGGTCTGTGTCGGGAAGGCAAACTCGACGCCGAGACGTCTGGCAAGACGCACGATGTCGCGCAGGAGTCGGTGACGTTCGCGCAGCTCTGTCGCCCAGTCCGGTGTTTCGTGGAACACATATAGCAGAATATTCAGCGAAAAATCGGCGAATTCATTGAAGTACACCATGTAGAAATCCTTCCGGGTGTACGGGTGCCGGCGGATCAGTTCACGCACGCCTTCGCAGAACGCGTCGATTCTTTCCGGTGGTGTGTCGTACTGGATTCCCAGCTTTGTGGAAAGCCGGCGATATCGGCGGCGGCCCAGATTGTCCACTGCGGTGTTGACCAGGCGCGAATTCGGGATGGAAATCTGGGAATTGTAGAATGTGCGGATACGCGTCGAACGGAAGCCGACTTCCTCCACCGTTCCTTCCAGATCGTTGATCTTGATCCAGTCGCCGATCTCAAACGGTTTGTCGAACATCACGGTCAGTGAGCCGAACACGTTCTCCACGGTGTCCTTTGCCGCGAGGGCGAAAGCGATACCGCCGATGCCGAGTCCGGCGAGCAAACTGGTGATGTCGATGTTCAGATTGTCGGCGACGAACAGCAGGCCGAATGCAATGACGATGATCTTCAGTGCCCGGCGGATCATGGGAACGAGCAGGTCGTCGAATTTCGACTCGGTGCGCTCGGCGAGCACCTCGAAAAAGCTCGCCGCGAGATCAACAAGGCGATAGGTTGCCCAGACGCCGCTCGCCGCGATCAGAAACTGCGTGGCGAAGAAGAGGATGGTCTCCGCCTGCAGCGGGAGATCCAGTGGCCGCAGCAGCATCGACCACACCAGCGCCATCGCAAAAATTCCCAGGGGTTTGATCAGCTGCGTGTTGAGTTTGAATTCGGTTCTGGCTTTGCTCTGCTTCACGAAGCGGATGACCCATTTGCTGAAGATGCTGATCACCAGTCGTTCGACGATGATCCCGAGGATGACAACGAGTATGATGGCGAGCCACTGCCAGTTCTCGAAGTAAACGACGGTATTCCTGAGCGAATGCGGGAGTTTGCTTCGGATCCAGTCGGCGAAGGTATCCGGCCGAAGCGTGGTTTCGATACCCTCGACCACCTCGCGTCCCTGCACCATCCTGAGCAGGGCGGGGAGCGAGCTGATTGTCTGCCGTGAAAAACGCCAGAGGCTGTCCGCGTCCCGGGTGAGTGAGATTTCCGTATTGGCCGCGGGTTTGCGCCAGATGTACCGCTCCCCGTCATAGGATGTCGGGAGCTCGTCGATGTCGACCAGTTCGAAGCGGTCCAGGAAATTTTTCAGGTCGCGAGCGATATCCACACCCTGGCTCTCCCGAAGACCGGCGGGGACGTCACCGAGGTCAAGCACCGCCACGGCGTTCCGTATCGCGCGATTCCGCATCGCATCCGTTGTATCGCTACTGTAGACGATCATATTCACCAGGAAGCTGCGGAATGCTTCACGCGGCGATGAGCGGTCCGACTCATCCTGCGCCCGGAGGGGCAGAACGGCGAACATGAGCAGGGAAAGGGCAAGAATTGCGGGAGAGTACTGCGGAAATGGGGTATGCGATTGCTTCAGGGAGGCGTGTTTCCTTCCGGACGAATGCATGCAGATTCAACGGATGTGGGACAAAGAACACCGCGCGTGGCGCTGGTCGGAATATACGTTTTTCACTCGTTGAATGACAGTCGCGTCATGGCGATGCGCTCTGCGGTGAGGATGTAATCCGCCGCGGTGGGGATGTGGGGAATGCCGCCGTACCAGTTGCCGGAGACGGGTTCGATGAGTTCGGGCAGGATGCCGTCATGTGTTGCAGAAGCAGCAGTGACGGAGGCGAACAGCTGCTCCGCGCGCTCGAGATCTCCGGCAACGGCATACGCCCGCGCAAGACGCAGAGCAAGCTGGGGCCGCGCCTGCCGGGCGAACCAGTCCCCGCCGGGCTGTGCACGATACTGCAACGGGGAATCCTCGATGGAAAATCCGGTCTCGACGATGTCGAAGGCGAGCTGCGCCTCAGGACTACCGGGCAGGAAGATCCCCAACGATACCGCATCGATGATGAAGGGATGGAAAAGACGCTGCTGCAGCGGTGTCAGTTCGTCCGCGGAAGCGCGCGCAAGGACGTCGGCGGCCAGCGCACGTACCGCTTTTTCCGCCCGAGTTGCCGCCTGCGCATACAGAAAGGCTTTCAACGGATGACCAAGGACGGTCGCGTAATCCTCAACGATGCGCAGTGCCCTGCCAGCGAGCATGGTGGAGTATACACCGGGGAACTCCGTGAGACCGCCACCCCAGGGACTGTCATCCTGTGCCAGGAGGCCGCTGCTGTCGAGGCGGTACATGATGACGTCCGCCACCCGGGCGGAGAGCGTCGGCCAGTACGGTGCGAGGAAAGCGCTGTCGGAAAACACGCGCCCTTCGGAAATCACGCGTCGCTCCTGTTCCGCGCGCAACGCCTCGAGTGCAAGGATGTACCGTGGCATGCCGTCGTATCGCAGCACGGCGTCGTCGGGACGCTGCCACCGCCATTCCGTTCCCATCCCGAAATAGCGCGCAGGCGAGACGAGATACGGGAAACCCACACCGTGCTCCTCGCCCAGCACATCAAAGAGCGTATATGTCCCGTTCTCCGCGCGTTCGAGAAACGCCAGCGCCGTTCCTGCCGCGTCGTGCATGCCTGCCGCCGCCAGCGCCTGCGCCGCCAGCAGGTGATCCGCGGGAATGGTCACGGCGCGGCTCGCGGGGTGCAGCGCGCTGACGATCTGTCCCGCTCCGAGGCCGTTCTCCCGCACCTGTGCCTGCAATATGCTGGTGACCGCTCGCCGGTACACCATCCGCTCCTTTTCTGTGAGAACCTCGGGGAGGTAGCGGGCGGAAGACAGCAGCTCCTTCCATGCTGCCTCCTGCGCCGCAAGCGTGTACAGAGGCGTATCGTGATCGAGGAATTCATCCATGTCACGATCCACCAACTCGGTGCAGCAGGAATTGTAGGCGAGGATGTGATAGGTCGTTTTCATCCCGCTCTCCGTTGTCGAGCGTTCCTCGTATCTCCAGTACGGACGCTCCATGACGAAACCGAGACCGATCTCATTTTCCATCCCCTCTGGATGCCGCACGGCCACGACGAGCAGACGTGCCGCTGTTTCGAACGGGTGATACCAGAATGCCTCGATGCCCTCCGCGCTGCGTGTACGGTAAATGCCGGTTCTCCCGAGATATCCTGCTTCCACGGAGACGTACGGGTGCGGGCCGCGGTCGTCCTCGATTTCGAGAGCGAGACGGCGAAGCACGGTCTCCGTATGCAGGTCCCCGCTGAGCGAACCATACACATGTGGATTGCACCAGGACAGCTGCGCGCTGTCGGGGAGGAAGGCGGACACCATCACGCCGTTCGAGAGAAAGCGCGGCGGAGTGACGGGAGGAGCGTCTACGATTTCATCGAGAACGTGATGCATGGAATCAGCGCGCACGATGCGGAATATCGATCCGGTGATGCCGCCAAAATCGCCCATGTCGTAGACGCGCACCGCAAGAAGATTGTATTCTTCACGGATGAAGCGTGGGAGGGGATAGACGCGCAGTGAACGCAGTTCAGAGCGCACTCCGGGTGGAAAACCGCCGGTCTTTCCGACCATGACGCCGTTGAGAAAGGTCTCGTCGGCATCGTCGACACCACTCATGACGAGCAGGAGCGAATCGTCGCGCATCGAGGCGGGGATGCGAAAGCGGATACGGTACCAGGCAAAGCCGTCTGTCAGAGGGAAGCCGTTGTGCTCCCAGGCGCCGGGTACGCTGATGAAATTCCATCCCTCTTGTTCATCGATGTACTTGCTTCTCCATACGTCGTCGTCGCCGATGCGGAAGGCCGCCCGTCCGCGCAGGTCGATGGCCGATGTATCCTGCGCGGAGAGCACAGTGCAGAATAATCCAAACAGCAGGACAGTGAAACGAAATATCCGCATGACGCTCACCAGCGCGAGAGGATGCCAAGGACGAGGGAAGAGAAGCGGTCGGCAACCAGCGCTGCCATGGCCGTGACTTCGTCGTGCGACACTTTCTGCCTGACCGTGACCGCCTTGTTGGTGATGCAGGAAATCCCGAGCGCCTCCAGCCCGCATTGCCGCGCCGCGAGCAGTTCCGGGAGGGTAGACATGCCCATCGCATCGATACCCGCCATACGGAAAAACCCGATCTCCGCAGGCGTTTCGTAACTGGGACCCGAACAGTATCCGTATACTCCTTCGCGCAGGAGCACACCGGTCTGCGCGGATACCGCTCGAGCAGTATCGAGAAGGTCGGTACTCAGCAAGGATCCGGTAGTTGCAAAGAATTGCTCGAATCGTCCGACCGGGGACACCGGCAGGGCGAGAATGTCGCTGATCAGCATCAGGTCTCCGGCACTGAAGGCGGGATGGAGGCCTCCTGCTGCGTTGGTGACCAGCAGGCGTCGCGCACCGAGTGCGCAGGCAATGCGCACGGGGAGGATCACTTCCTCGATCGCATATCCCTCATACCCGTGAATACGGCCCTGGAAAAAAAGGACACGCGTGTCGTTCAGGCGGCAGAGATGCAGCGCGCCGACGTGTCCCGGCACCGTGGATCGCGGATAGCCCGGCAGATCGGTCGTCGGGATACAGCGCTCGCATTCCATACGGTCGACAAGGCCGCCGAGTCCGGAGCCGAGAATGACGGCATGATCGACAGTCTCACCGGTGAAGTCGCGCAAGGCGGAGAGGAACTCCGGTGTCAGGGGAGGCAGTGATGTGGGATGCAGAGTCATCAGAATCCTGTGAGTATTCCGGCGATGGCGGCCGTCATCATCGTGGCGAGCGTGCCTCCGAGCAGGGCGCGCAATCCGAGACGGGAGATGTCCTTCCGCCGCGAGGGTGCCAGCGGACCAAGTCCACCCATGAGAATGGCGATGGAGGAGAAGTTGGCGAAACCACAGAGGGCGAAGGCGGCCATGGTGACTGCCTTGTCGGAGTAGAGCGCGCCTGTCTTGAGCATCTCCGACATCTCAAGATATGCGACGAACTCGTTCAGCACCAGCTTTGTGCCCATCAGGCTGCCGACCTGGAAGGATTCCGCCCAGGGGAAGCCGATACCAAAAGCGATGTATTGCAGCACGAGCCCGAAAAGCAACTCGAGGCTGAGCGGTTTGCCGAATGTCTCGTTCAGGAAGCCGTTGAGATCGCCGATGCGGCCGACGAGACCGAGCAGGAAATTCGACAGCGCGATGAGCGCGATGAAGGCGAGCAGCATCGCGGCGATGTTCAGCGCGAGCTGCAGTCCGTCGGACGCCCCGCCGGCGGCTGCATCGATAAGATTCGACGCGTTTTTCTCCTTCGGCACATGGACGTGTCCGAGCGTGACCGGCTTCCCGGTTTCGGGCAGCAGAATTTTGCTGAGCACCATTCCAGCCGGTGCTGCCATGATGCTCGCCCCGAGAAGCTGTGCCGCAAAGCGCACCTGCGCGTCGGTGATGGTCATGCCGTGCAGTTCCGCATAGGCGAAGCCCAGCATCTGCACGTAGGCCGCCATGACGCCGCCGGCGATGGTCGCGAGTCCGCCGACCATCACGGTGAGCAGCTCTGACTCGGTGAGATCTTTCAGAAAGGGACGAATCATCAGCGGCGCTTCCGTCTGTCCGACGAAGATGTTCGCCGTGTTCGAGAGCGATTCCGCGCCGCTGGTACCGAGAATCTTTACCATGATCCATGCCATGCCCTGCACCACTTTCTGCATGATGCCGAGATAATACATCACCGACATGAGGGAGGCGAAGAAGATGATGGTCGGCAGCACCTGGAAGGCGAAAAAGAAGCCGATGGAAGCGGGTTGACCGGGACTCAACGCGAGGTCGCCGAAAATGAAAACCGCTCCTTCGGTCGTGAAGGACAGCAGCCTGACGAATGCACGGCTGATGAAGTCGAATCCGAGCTTCGGCCAGCCCAGCGGTGCCCAGATGGCTCCGAGCGCCCCGCCCTTGATGACGAGAATGCCGAAGATGAGCTGGATGGTGAGTCCTTTCAGTACCAGCGGCCAGCTGATACGGCTGCGATGGCGCGAGAAAAGCACCGCGATGCCCACGATGAGCAGGATGCCGAGGAATCCGCGTCCGATGCTCTCGATCATTCGGCTTTGCGGACGTTGTCGAGATCTGTTGTGAAGCAGCGGCGGCAGCGTGCCTCGTAGGAATCGGCCGCGCCGACGAGCACGCGTTCCGAGCGCCGTGTGACGCGCTGTGTGCGGTTGGCCGGATTGCCGCAGACCATACAGATGGCGAGGGTTTTGGTGATGTATTCCGCGACGGCGAGCAGCTGCGGCATGGGTTCGAAGGGTTGGGCGAGATAGTCCTGATCGAGTCCGGCTACGATGACGCGGTGGCCGCAATCGGCCAGTTCCTCGCATACGCGAACCAGATCGAGGTCGAAGAACTGAGCCTCGTCGACACCCACGACATCGACGTCCCCTGCGTTATCAATGATTTCCGCCGCGGTGGAGACGGTGACGGAGGGCAGGGAAACGCCGCTGTGCGAAACGATGCGATCTTCGGCGAAGCGCGTATCGATGGCGGGTTTGAAGATCGCCACCCGCTGGCGGGCGATCTGTGCGCGCCGCAGCCGCCGGATGAGTTCTTCGGTTTTGCCGCTGAACATGCTGCCGCAGATGACCTCGATCCAGCCGATGTCCTGCGGCAGGTTTTTCACAGGGATAGAATCAACCATGATGCTCGTGTATGGTGAAAAGCATGGGAAAGCGCACTCCGGTTGCATCCGGATTGTTGGCAGTACTCCGGATCAAACGGTAAAAAGTACGGCGAATTTCCCTTGCGATGAAATACCGGATCAGCATCCTGACTCTCCCTCCCGACGGGGGAATCCCGCTCTTCGCTCTCTACTTTTCGTTCTCCACACGTCGGCGGACGAAAGACATCTTCCTGGCGGCGGCAGGTGCGAATTCCACGCACTTGACGAAGAGACCAAACATTCTCATATTGCCGCAATCATATCACAATCGCAGGACGCTGCCATCAGGCTCCGCAGCACTTTCCGCCTCATATCCCTCGTTTTCGTGTTCCTGCTCGCGGATGGGAATGTCCGGGCGCAGGAGGAAAACTTCAATGCAATGCTGGACAGTGCCCGCTCTTTGCTCGAGGCGGATCCGAAGGCCGCCGTCGTGCTGTCAACGCGGGCCGCAGCGGCGGCGGGGAATGATGTACGGCATGCGATGGCGGAGGAGATTGTCGCTGAGGCATATCATCGTGCCGGAAAAAATTCCGAGGCGCTGCGGACATTCGACCGTGTCGCGACGCTCGCGCAGCGGTTGCGCGATCTGCAACTGCTCGCACGCGTCTATAACGGCCGCGGTGTGGTGCTCGTGCACATGAACCGTTATGACCAGGCGCTCGAGGCACATCTCCGTGCTGTCGCTCTTTTCGATTCGCTCGGCAACGACATGGGGAAGGCCCAGGCCCTGCACGATATGGCCCAGGCCCTGCTGGCGCTGGGAGATGATGCGGAGGCCCGGGAAACACATCAGCAGGCTTTGCGCCTGCGCCTGCAGGAGGATCACCGCCAAGGCGTTGCGCAATCGTATAACAGCCTTGGGGACATCCATCGCAAGCACGGGAAGCTCGACTCCGCACTTGTCCTCTACGAGCAGGCGCTCGCACAGCAGAAACCCTTGGGACTTCTGACAAAGCCGGTCGCGGAATCCCTCAACGACATTGGCGATGTCTACTGCGCACTCAAGCAATTTTCCCGTGCGCTTGAATATTACCGTGAGGCACTGACCGTTTCCGAACAGGTCGGGAACCGAAATCTCGTCACGCTCATCCACAAGAATCTCGGTATGTGTCATGCGAGATTGCGTGAGTTTCCCGAGGCGCGCGAGTATCTCCTCAAGGCCCGCGATATGGCACGCAGCGCGCAGCTCGGGTCCGTGCTCGGCGAAGTGCTCCAGGAACTCTCGCTCTGCTTCGAGCAACTCGGCAATCACCGGGAAGCACTCAATGCCTATCGTGAATCCGTGCGTGTGCGGGATTCGCTGCGTACACTGATCAGTCCGCGTCGGATGGAACAGGCGGGTGATCTGTTCACGCGGCAAAAGCAGGATCAGGTCCGGAAGGATTACGAACACACGCGCAGCCAGGACCTGATCATTTTCATCCTGATCGTCGCGATTCTTCTCGGAGCTGTTGCGCTGATCGCACTTTCGTTGCTGCGCGTCAAGGCGCGCACGAACCGCACCCTCGCGATGAAGAACGAGGAAATCAGGGAGATGAACCTGCAATTGAACGATCTCAACCAGGAGTTGGCGCGTTCAGAGGAAAAGTACCGCCTGCTGTTCGAACGTCTGCCGGTTGGTGTTTTTCTCTATGACAGCGAACTGACCCTGCTGCATTTCAACGATGCCTTCGTGGAAATCCTCGGTTCGACGCGCAAGAAACTCGAAGGTCTCGACATGCGGCTGCTCAAGGACCGGCGCATTCTCCCTGCACTGCAGTCGGCATTGGAAGGAGAGGTCGGCTCATACGAAGGTCAGTACGCGACCACAACCGTCGACAGGGAAATTGACGTCGCCATGCGCACGGCACCACTGTCCTATGGACCCGACATCGCACCCTACGGCATCGGCTTCGTGCTCGACATCACCAACTGGAAGAGCATCGAGCGCGAATTGCTCGAGGCGAAGGAGATCGCCGAGCAGGCCGACAGCCTCAAACATGCCTTCCTGACGAACATCTCACATGAGATCCGCACACCGCTGAATATCATCATGGGGTATTTCGGTCTGCTGCAGACCGACCTGCGTGATCGTCTCAACGCAGACGAGACGGATCATTTCGAGAAAGTGGACCTTGCCGTCCGGCGCCTGCTGCGAACGGTCGACCAGATCCTGAATCTCTCCATACTCGAATCCGGATCCTACGCGCTCACCACGGAGCAGTGTGTGCTCAATGAGCTTGCACATGAGGTCGTGGAAGAACTCCGTCCGCTGGCGCAGGAGAAGAATCTGACGCTCAGCCTGCGATCTCCGGCTCGCGATCTCATCGTTACCGTCGACCGCTACTCGGTGGCACAAGCCCTGCGGAATACTCTCGACAACGCGATCAAGTTCACCGATTCCGGAGAAATCACCGTCTCCTTTTCCGCACAGGAGAAGGATGTGACCATCGTCGTCGAGGATTCCGGCATCGGCATGACGGATCAATACATTCAGCGGCTGTACCAGTCCTTCTCACAGGAAAAGGATGGCTACACGCGGCCGTATGACGGACTCGGACTCGGTCTGACACTCACAAAGCGTTACATCGAGGTCAACGGGGGAAGCATCAACGTGCGAAGCCGGAAGGGAGTGGGCACGGTGTTCACGCTCGAACTGCCGCTGACGCATCAGGCTGTCGCAGTTGTCGATGAAGCCATTGCACCACCTCCGGTGGATAACGGTGGTCCGCCTCCCTCCATCCTGGCGGTCGAGGACGATCACGAGACGCAGAAATTTCTCGCGCTCATCCTGCACGGGAGCTGTGACATGAAGTTTGCCGAGAGCGCGGAGGAGGCATGGGAGCTGCTTCAGCGCGAATCCTTCCATCTGATCCTCATGGACATCTCCCTCCGCGGGGAGGAGGACGGGCTGCAGCTGACCCGCCGTATTCGTGCCGAAGGCCGGAATCCGGGCATTCCCATCGTCGCAGTGACGGCGCATGCCTTCGCCGACGACCGGCGTCGCAGTCTCGAAGCAGGCTGCAACGAGTATCTCCCGAAGCCGTTCCGCGTCAAGGAACTGAAGGAACTGGTCGCCAGATTCGTCGCGTATTCCGCCTGAACAGCTGCGCTTGCACCGATAAGAGAAATCCCTATCTTATGGTCTTGAACACCAAGCTATTGCGGAAAACGGAGGACGCATGCCGCAGGACAGAATCAGCAGACGAGAATTCATGCAGCGAACGGGGAAAGCCGCGGGTTTCGCAGCGGTGGCCGTGGGTGGTGCATATTTTCTGCACGAACCCGTGCGGAAGCCGTTCGCACAGAAGGACGATGCGCCGGTGTCGCGCGACCTGCGCATTGCCGGGATGCCGGACCGCATGATCATGGTCCATGGCGGAGATCCCGCAGTCATGACCTCTGCCGCGCTTTCGGCGCTCGGGGGAATGTCGGCCTTTGTGCAGCCGGGAGAAACGGTCGTCGTCAAACCGAACATCGGATGGGACCGGCGTCCGGAACAGGCTGCAAACACGCATCCTGCGGTGGTGGCGGAGGTTGTACGGCAGTGCATGGATGCAGGAGCGAAACGCGTCGTGGTCACCGACGTCTCCTGTAACGATCCGACACGCTGCTTCAACCGCAGCGGCATCTCCGCCGCCGCACGCGAGGCGGGAGCGGACGTGCAACTGCCGCAGGAGGCACGCTTCCGCGAGGTGAACATGGGCGGCGCCATGCTCGGCCGCCAGCTCGTCTACGACATCTACCTCGAAGCCGACCGCTTCATCAATCTTCCCATCGCCAAGCATCACGGACTGACGCGCGCCACGCTCGGGATGAAAAATCTCTATGGCATCCTCGGCGGCAGCCGAAGCCGCCTGCATCAGGACATCCACAACAGCGTCGTGGATCTGGCGGCATTTCTGCGTCCGACACTGATTATTCTCGATGCGTACAGGGTCCTGCTCCGGAACGGTCCGCAAGGAGGTAGCCTGGCCGACGTGGAGGAACGAGGCATGCTGTTGGCCTCCACTGACCACACTGCAATCGACGCCTGCGCCGGCGAACTGTTTTTCGACCTGACGCCCGACGATATGCCCTGGCTCGGTATTGCAGAGCGAGCCGGACTCGGCACATCCGACTGGCGCAGTATCCCTCTTGACGAAATCACCGTGTAACGCAACGGATCGCGATTCATGTCGTCATCGTTTCAACGCTACCGCCGCCTGCGCTGGCTGCGCCGCAGCTCGCAGACATTTTTTTTCCTGCTGTTCCTCTACCTGCTGCTGCAGACGAATATCGACGCGTTGGACAGTCCCGACGCGGTGCCCGAAATCTCCGCTCCGGTGGAGTTGTTCCTCGAACTCGATCCACTCGTAGCGATCAGCACCGTCATTACCACACACTCCCTGTATCGTAATCTCTTTCTTGCCCTGATCATAATTGTAGGGACGCTGTTCCTTGGACGCTTTTTCTGCGGATGGATGTGTCCGATGGGCACAATCAACCAGATGGTTGCTGCGGTTCGATCCGGACGCATGCAGGGGAAGCAGCGTCTGGAACAGAACCGCTGGAAGCCGTATCAGCGATGGAAATACGGAGTGCTGGCGTTCATGCTGGGTGCGGCGCTGCTCGGATCCACGCAGATCGGCCTGCTTGATCCCATCGCTCTGCTCACGCGTTCGATGGCGCTGATCCTGCTGCCCGCCTATAACGTGTTCACGCATGACATCTACGGGTGGAGCCTGCACGCTGATCTTGGTCCGCTCTCCATCCTCCTCACAGGCCTCAGCTGGGTAACGCATGCACTGCTCATCCGCGCCGAGACAGTGGTGTTCGACCAGACCTTTCTCATCCTCCTGATTTTCGTCGCCATCCTGCTGGCGAACCGTTTCATTACGCGCTTCTGGTGCCGCGGCATCTGTCCGCTGGGTGCGCTGCTCGGATTGCTGTCCAAAACATCCATATATGGTCTGGAAAAGCATGCTTCGCTCTGCACGGATTGCAACAAATGTGCACTCAACTGCCAGGGCGGCGACAATCCCCAGCCGGGATACACCTGGCATCAGACGGACTGCCATCTCTGTATGAACTGCGTGGCAAGTTGCCCGGAGGCGGGGATCGATTTCCGCTTTTTCCCGAAGCGCGAGGAGACGACGCAGAAGGTCAGTCTGACACGGCGGGCGGTGCTGAGCACGGCGGGTGCGGGGATGCTGGCAGTGCCGGTGCTGCGCGCGGCGACGCATCCAGGTCGCACCCCCGATCCGACGCTCGTGCGGCCACCGGGTTCCCTGCCCGAGAAGGAATTCCTCTCGCGCTGTATCCGCTGCGGGGAGTGCATGAACGTGTGTCCCAACAACGCACTGCATCCGACGCTGCTGCAGGCGGGGGCGGAGGGGATCTGGTCACCAATGCTCATGCCGCGCATCGGATACTGCGAGCCGACCTGCGTTCTGTGCTCGCAGGTGTGTCCCACCGGTGCCATCGACGAACTGACCGAAGCGGAGAAAGCATGGGTGCCGGAGGCGGGGAAGGCGGAGACGGCCGGTCCGCCGCTGCGTATCGGCACCGCGTTTTACGACCTCGGGCGCTGCCTGCCGTGGGCGATGGCGAAGGAATGCATCGTCTGCGAGGAGTGGTGTCCGACGACTCCAAAGGCCATCTATTTCGAGGAGGTGGAAGTGCAGAACAGGGACGGCGACTACCTGTATCTCAAGCGGCCCCACGTCGATCCCGCCCTGTGCGTGGGATGCGGCGCCTGTACGTATGCCTGTCCCGTCAAAGGCGCGCCTGCGATATACATCACGGCTGTCGGAGAGACGCGCAACACGCAGAACCGCATTCTCCTCGAGCAGGACCGCGGTACATCGGGGAAGCGTCGCTGACGGAAGATTGCCCTCCCATTGCCCCCGTACATGGCAGAGTGTATCTTGTCTGAGAGACAGGAACTCGTCACCCTCATCGGATTTTCGGCAATCATATGACAAAAGCCATCGGTGTGCTTACTGCGGGAGGAGACAGTCCGGGCCTGAATGCCGCCATCCGTGCGCTCGGCAAGGCCGCGATCGGCAGCTACGGCATGAACATCATCGGTTTCCGCGATGGTTTTCGCGGACTGGTGGAGAACCGGATGATCCGGTTGAACCGGGACACGCTTTCCGGTATCCTGACCATGGGTGGTACCATGCTCGGCACCAGCCGTGACAAACCCCATCGCATGCCCGTCGGAGGGAAAATCCTCGACATGACCGACGTCATCGTCGAGAATTACCACAAGCATCACCTGGATGTGCTGGTGTGCATTGGAGGCGGGGGCACACACAAAAACGCGTACAAGCTGTTGCAGCAGGGGCTCAACATCATCACACTGCCGAAGACGATCGACAATGACATCGAGGGCAGTGACACGACCATCGGTTTCGATACGGCCCTCGGCATCGCGACCGAGGCGATCGACCGCCTGCACAGTACGGCACACAGCCATCACCGTATCATCGTGCTTGAAGTGATGGGACACAATACCGGTTGGCTGGCGCTCGGCGCGGGAGTGGCGGGCGGTGCGGATGTCATTCTCATCCCCGAAATCCCGTATCAGGTAAAGTATGTCGCCGATTCCATTCTGCGCAGAAGCCGGGGCGGGAAGAATTTCAGCATCATTGTCGTCGCGGAAGGGGCGCTCCCGAAAAATCCGGACGAGATCCCGGCGGACATCAGGCGTGACGAGAAGGATGCGCAGAACGGACGTGACGGTGCTGATCCTTCCGGTGATGCACATACCATGCGTCTTGCGCGGGAACTCGAACTCCGCACCGGCCTCGAATCCCGCGTGACCATTCTCGGACACCTCCAGCGTGGAGGAGCCCCCACGGCGTACGACCGCCTGCTGGCCACGCGCATCGGGACGGCCTGCGCGGAGTTCATCCATGAAGGACGTTTCGGTATCATGGTTGCGGCCCGCGGTGAAGGAGTGGAGGCGATGCCTCTCGACGACGTCGTCGGCAAACGCAAGGCAGTACCGCTCGATCACCCTTGGATACAGAGCGCGCGTGGCGTCGGTACCTGTCTCGGCGATGAAAAGGTCGGGTCTTAATCACTTGGAAAAACGATGTGAGAGAAGTCCGAACACAGCGGCGACTGCGGAAGGGGCTCAAGCTTCTTGACGTTTTTGCCATCGCAACCGGTACAACGCTCAGCGGAGGACTGTTCCTCCTCCCGGGCATCGCTGCCGCACAGGCAGGGCCGGCGATGATCCTGGCGTATGTCATTGCTGCGGTTCCGCTGGTCCCCGCCATGTTCAGCATCGTTGAATTGGGGACGGCCATGCCGCGCGCAGGGGGGCTGTATTATTTTCTCGATCGGACGCTCGGTCCCGTATCCGGTATGATCGGAGGCATCGGCACCTGGCTCGCGCTGATTTTAAAAGCCGGGTTTGCCCTTATCGGGATGGGAGCCTACATCAAGCTCTTTTTCCCCACCCTTCCGATGGTACCTGTCGCCGTCATCATCGCACTGGGATTAACTGCCTTGAATATTGTCGGGACGGAGAAAAGCAGCCGCTTGCAACTGTACCTCGTCGCATTTCTGCTCGTCGTGCTCACGCCCTTTATTGCGGGAAGCGGCATGGAGATCCACCTCTCGCATTTCTCCGATTTTTTCGGTGCCGGCATGACACCATTGCTGGCAACGTCAGGGATGGTGTATGTCAGCTACGTCGGTATGATCAAGGTGGCCAGTCTCTCCGAAGAAGTCGAGAATCCGGAAAGAAACCTTCCATACGGGATTTTTCTCGCATTGGGCACCTGCCTCATCGTGTATCTTCTCGCCACGATCGTTATGGTCGGTGTGCTGCCCCTCAACGAACTTTCCGGTGACCTGACACCTGTCGCTTCCGTCACCAACCGGGTATTCGGAAGGATCGGCACCGCCATCGTTTCCCTTGCTGCACTGGCATCCTTCATATCCGTTGCGAACGCCGGACTGATGAGCGCATCCCGATACCCACTGGCGATGGCGCGCGATCATCTCTTGCCACGAACGTTGTACCGGCTCAACCGGAAGGGGTCGCCGGTCGTGGCGATTCTTCTGACGTCCGCCCTCGTCATTGCCACACTGCTGCTCCTGGATCCGGGAGCGATCGCAAAACTGGCCAGCGCATTTCTGCTCATCATTCTCGCTTTGGTGTCTCTCGCCGTTATCGTCATGCGGGAGAGCCACATCGAATCCTACGACCCCGGCTACCGTTCCCCTCTGTATCCCTGGATGCAGATCCTCGGTATCGTGACATCCGTGCTGCTGGTCGCGACCATGGGATTACTGTCCATCCTGTTTATCCTTGGTCTGATCATCATTGCTCTCGCGTGGTATGCATATTTCGCGAAGGGGAAGATTGCGCGTACGGGTGCCATCTACCATGTCTTTGAACGTCTCGGGCGCCAGCGGTATGACGGGCTCGATCATGAGCTGCGTGGTATTCTCAAGGAAAAGGGATTGCGGGAGGAGGATCCCTTCGATCAAATCGTTGCGCGAAGCATGGTCATCGATCTGAGGGAGCGCGTCTATTTCCATGATGTGGTGGATCAGGTATCGGGCTGGCTCTCACGCATCGTACCACACACACCAGCGGAACTTAAAAAACAGATCATGGAGGGGACACGGATCGGCGCCACTCCCGTAACACACGGTGTTGCACTGCCACATCTTCGTGTGGACGGATTGGAGCAGGCCGAAATGATTCTCGTACGCGGACGGAAGGGCATTCATATCTGTTTCAATAACCCCCTCACCGGCAAGGAGGAGGAGGAAGACGTCACTGCGACCTTTTTCCTCGTGAGTCCCGAACGCGATCCCGGGCAGCATCTGCGCATTCTCGCACAGATAGCGGGACGAGTGGATGACGCCACGTTCATTCCCTCGTGGGAAGCGGCCGCCACGACGGAGGAATTAAAGGAAACCCTGCTCCGCGATGAACGATCACTCTCGGTCTTCGTGCGACGCGGAGAAAAAACGGCGGACATGATCGGTCATGCATTGAGAGATATGGAATTTCCGCAGGGGTGTCTCGTCACGTGGCTCAGGCGGGGAGATGAGGTGATCGTACCGAGCGGCGGTACGATCCTGGAGGAAAGTGATCGCCTCACGGTCATCGGGGATCCGCAGGCCATCCGCCAGTTCCGCAGCCGCTTCCTGCCTGCTTCCGCACAACGACGGTCGCGCTTTCACAGGGAATGACATCCGTTGCGGGAGTCGGCAGTGACGCTGCAGCGCGGTGCTTCAACGCATTCCAACGCAGCCACCTGACAAGTAACCCGAAACCATTTTCTCCAAATATGCATTCATAAAAGAGAGTCATTCAGCAATCACGCTGTATGATACGTCGTCACGAATTACTGGAGGATCTTCGATATGCAGGATCTTATTGACTATCTCAATCATGCAATTCAATTGTACGCATTGGACATTGTTCTCGCCATCGTCATTCTCGTTGTCGGAATGTGGGTGGTCAAGGGCATCCGCAGTATCGCCGGCAAAGTGTTTCGCAAGCGGAGTGTGGACGAAACGCTCGCGCGCTTCCTGGCCAACATTATCTATGCATTCCTCGTGACCGTTGTTTTCATTGCAGCGATCGGGCAACTGGGTGTGGACACGACATCGCTCGTGGCCATTGTCGGTGCGGCCGGACTCGCCATCGGCTTCGCGCTGCAGGGATCACTATCCAATTTCGCCTCCGGTGTGATGATTATCATCTTCAAGCCCTTTGTCGCCGGGCATTACGTCGAGGTTGCGGGTGTGGCAGGAAGCGTCGAGGAAGTATCCGTCTTCAATACGATACTGAAGACACCGGACAACAAACGCGTGATTCTTCCCAATTCACAGATCACCGGCGGCAGCATCACCAACTATTCCGTCGAAGAGACACGGCGCATCGATCTCGTCTTCGGGATTGGGTATGGTGACGACATCAGGAAAGCGAAGGAAGTGATGACAAGGGTTGTCACCAGTGACGAGCGCGTGCTGAAGGATCCCGCTCCTACGATCGCCGTGCTCGAGCTGGCGGACAGCAGCGTCAATTTCGTCGTGCGACCCTGGGTAAAAACCGCCGATTTCTGGGATGTGTATTTCGACATCACCGAACGCATGAAGCAGCAGTTCGACGCGGAGGGCATCTCCATTCCTTTCCCGCAGCACGACGTGCATCTCTTTCAGAAGAAAAACTGAGAGCTGTCAGCGAGCATCCCTTCCCACAGGATCCCGCAGGTTTTTGCAACCTCCCGGAAATATATGCGTATTCCGGGACAGCAACCTGAATTCTGTAGAGACAAACCATGAACAAGAAACAGTTTTCTCTCACGTCCCGCACCGTCATCGGAGTGCTCCTGCTCCTTCTCGGTCTGATTTTTCTGCTGGACAACTTCGCTGTCATCGATGCAGCCGGAATCCTGCGCTACTGGCCGGCGTTGCTCGTTATCTTCGGTGGACTGAAGGCAGTTCAACCCGGGGCAAGTGACAGACGGATCATCGGCGCCGTCATCGCCGTCATCGGTGTGTTCATGCTGCTTGAGCGCATGGACATTCTGCATGTGGATTTCTGGGCTCTGTGGCCACTTCTCCTCATCGCTGCAGGGGCGGCTCTGATTTTCCGTGCACGCTCCCGCAGCGTGATTGTCGAGGAAGCCGATGCCACTGATGTGGTAACGGGGATGGCGATTCTTGGGGGGATGGAGCAGCGTTGCTCTTCCACCCATTTCCGCGGCGGTTCCGTCAGCGCGGTTCTTGGCGGCCATGAGATCGACCTGCGGGATGCCTCGATGCCGGAGAATGGAAGCGCTGTGCTCGACGTGTTCGCCTTCATGGGCGGGATCGCCGTTCGACTCCCACAGGAATGGACTGTCGTGCTCGAGGGAACGGCCCTGCTCGGCGGTTTCGAAAACAAGACACACGCACTGCAACCCGGAAAGCGGCAGCTCATCATTCGGGGACAGGCCATACTCGGAGGCGTGGAAGTGAAAAACTGAGCACTCTGCAATCCCATGGCATTGATTCTTCCACCGTCACCCTGATACGCCCGAGTCGGACGAAGGGTGACGGTTTTGCATTGTGTCATACTTCGACAGGCCGGAATGACGCACGGACAGAGCAGGGGCATTTGCCATTGGCGGCGATTTCCGTAGATTGATCAATACGTGTGTGATATCTCTTTCTCCGTTCCCACAGTATTCCGTCATCAATTTCCGGAGGTGCCATGGCATTCATACTCCCCGATCTTCCGTATGCGAAAGATGCGCTCGCACCCTTCCTGAGCGTGGAGACATTCGACTATCATCACGGAAAGCATCACGCCGCCTATGTCAACAACGCCAATACCCTCATCGCCGACACTCCATTCGACGATATGCCGCTCGAGGATGTTATCCGCAAAGCGGCAGCGGAAGGGAATACCGGTCTGTTCAACAATACCGCGCAACACTGGAATCACAGTTTCTTCTGGAACTGCATGACTCCGGCCGGCGGTGGTCTACCTGCCGGACGGATCGCTGAACTGCTCACGCGAGATTTTGGCAGTTTCGAGACGTTCCGGGAGCAATTCACCCGCTCCGCCGTGACGCTGTTCGGAAGCGGCTGGGCCTGGCTCGCAGCGAATGCGGAAGGCAAGCTCGAATTGCTGCCGCTTTCCAATGCGGATACGCCGCTGCACCACAATAAAACGGCACTGCTTACCATCGATGTGTGGGAGCACGCGTATTACGTGGATTACCGCAACGCCCGCCCGAAGTTCGTCGAGGGATTCTGGGATGTGATCAACTGGGATTGGGTGAATCAGCAGTTGTAGACTTTGCGCAACTGGCAGGGTGTCTATCATCACGAGCGGACGGTGACTCGATTCGAGATCCCGGTATCCCTATTCGCGATCTTGTGGCTTGCAGGGGAAAAGGCTGTCACATTCTACCCGCGAGCCGCCGGCACGCAGCAAGAAGCGTGACAATGATCACCAGATCCGCAAACGCCAGGAGACGCCCAGTTCCACAAAATAGTCCGTCGCATAGACGGAGAGCCATCGCGGATCGGAAGAATCCTCTTCGGGATCGTTGAGTCCGAGACCTGCCGATGCATCGAGCTGCAGGTCCTCCCCGGCAGCCCACGCGATGCCCGCATCGAGATTGTGTTGTGGTGGCGCGTATCCCGGCATGTCGCCGAACGCCTCCACGAACACCGCGATATCCTCAGCGACACCGATACCGAGCGAGAGGGCGTAGTAGCCGATGGGCATGACGAATTCACCGTCCCATTTCACGCCGATGTGATAGCCGAGTGACAGCGTGGAGGTGAGCGTGTGGGAGAAGGCCAGCGCGAAATCCGGGGCGAGATA
>JAFGKR010000202.1 GCA_016928515.1 Bacteroidota bacterium
ACCGCGAAACATTTTCCGGGACACGGAGATACGGAGACCGATTCACACACGAAACTGCCGTTGCTCTCCGTCACTCCGGAGAGGCTGGACAGCCTGGAACTCTATCCGTTCCGTCGCCTGATCGATGCGGGTGTACTCGCCGTCATGAGTGCACATGTTGCCGTTCCTTCGTTGACCGGCGACAGCACGTTGCCCGCCACCCTTTCGCAGGTGCTGCTGGATTCCCTCTTGCGCGGGAGCATGGGGTTTCGGGGTCTCATCGTCACCGATGCGTTGAACATGAAAGCGCTCACACGGACATCGGTGGCGAACATCCCGGCAGCGGCGCTCCGCGCGGGCGCGGATGTTCTGCTGCTTCCGTCGGATCCCGGAGCGACCATCGACTCCGTTCTCGCCGCGGTCGGCCGCGGCGAAGTGGACAGCGCGCGGGTTCTGCGATCCGTGCGTCGTGTCCTGGCGTTCAAGCGATGGACCATGAAACAGGGCACGATACCGGATTCCGTCATCACGCGTCCTGAGCGGAAGGCGCGCAACCGCCGCTTTGCCGAGCGCCTTGCTGAGCGCTCCCTGACCCTTCTGCGAAACGATGACGCGGTTCTGCCATTGCGCTGCGACAGCCTGCGCATCGGAATACTCAGCATCGTGCGTCGCGGCCTTCCTGCCTCGGCGGAACATCTTCGGCAGGGATTCGAGCGTCGCGGCGCCGTCGTGAGACAGCTGACGGTTGCACGGGACGCGCGCAGCAGCAGCGTTCAGCGGTGGATGCGCGACTCTCTGGCAGGTATGGATGCGCTGATTCTCGCTTCCCATATCGCCGTTGCGGACGGTTCAGGAACGATCGGACTCTCCGAAAGTCAGAAAACGATATTCGCCGAAGCGGCCACACGCGGCATCCCGGTGATTCTGATCGCCTTCGGCAGTCCGTACATCCTCACCGCGGGTGACGCCTTTCCAGTTCTCCTCGCCGCTTACGGTGATGCACCGGTGTCCGTCCAGGCGGCAGTGCGGCTGCTCGCGGGAGAGATTCCCGCGCGGGGTCGTCTGCCGGTGCACCTTCCCGGGATGTTCCCGCTGGGTGCGGGCAGATCGGTGTCCGACCCGCATACGGCTGCGGATGATGCCGGCGCCGGATATCCCGTACTCCTGGAGCAATCGGCAACCGCGCGTCTGGACAGTCTGATCAATGCACAGATCATACGCGGCGCGTTCCCCGGGGCGCAGCTCGCGGTGATCCGGGATGACCGTGTCGTCTACGAGCGCAGTTACGGCCGACACACCTATGATCCTTCATCCCCGCTGGTCGATGCGGAGACCCTGTACGATCTCGCCTCCCTGACGAAAGTCGTGGGCACGACGGCGGCAGCGATGAAGCTGTATGAAGAGGGGCGTCTTCATCTCGACAGCACCGTGACGTCGTATCTGCCGGAGTTCGGAAACAACGGAAAGGAAGGCATCACCATTCGTCAGCTGTTGACACACAGCAGCGGACTCTCGCCGTATCACCTGTTTTATCTTGTAACCGACAGGGAAGAAGCGGTCCTCGACAGCATCTACCGATCCGTTCCGCGATATGCGCCCGGTAGCCGAACTGTGTATTCGGACCTGGGGATGATCGTCCTTGCGAAAGTGATCGAGCGCGTGACCGGGAGCACGCTCGACCGGTATCTGGCGGAGGAGTTGTACGCACCATTGGGGATGACACATACGATGTTCCGTCCGCCGGATTCCCTGCGTCCGCGGATCGCTCCGACGGAGCGTGATACCGTATGGCGGAAGCGTCTCGTCCACGGGGAGGTACACGACGAGACGGCGGCGATTCTCGGCGGCGTCGCCGGTCATGCGGGTTTGTTCTCCACCGCGCGCGATCTCTCGCGTTATGTGCGCATGCTCATGAACGGTGGATCATTCGAGGGAAGGGAATTGCTGCTTCCCTCCACGGTTGCATTGTTCACCACGCGGCAGTCCAACACTGGCACGCGGGCGCTCGGATGGGACACGCGTTCCGTCTCCGGATCTTCCTCCGGCCATTATTTCTCCATGAAGTCCTACGGTCATACGGGTTTCACGGGCACATCCATCTGGATCGATCCGGTGGAGCACGTGGCCGTCGTTTTCCTCACCAACCGCGTGCATCCCACACGCGCCAACAAGCAACTGCCGCGTTTTCGCGCCGTATTGCACGACGCCGTGCGCGAAGCCCTGCAGGGGATCGACGACGAGATGACGCCGGCCACGCCCTGAGACGTTTTCACTGGATTTTTCCGGCGATCCCGTACAGGCGCATTTTTCTCTGGATATCATCCCTCGGCGGTGTTACATTTCTGTAAACCCCATTCATGTTGTCAGACGATCCAGGAAATCATATATGAGACGTCTTGTCACTTCCGCCGCTTTGTTCCTTACGTTCTGTTTCTGTTCCGTCCCGGCGTTCGCGCAGGAGGGGATGGAGGAATACATGAAGCTCATGGGGCCCGGACCGGAGCATGAGATCCTGAAAAAAATGGTGGGGAGCTGGAATTTGAAGATTTCCTTCTGGCAGATGCCGGGGGCGGATCCGGTGACGACCGAGGGGACATCGGAAAACCGGCTGATTCTCGG
Source organism: Bacteroidota bacterium (assembly GCA_016928515.1). GTDB lineage: Bacteria > Bacteroidota > Ignavibacteria > SZUA-365 > SZUA-365 > BM516. Next base: position 2,599 of record JAFGKR010000202.1, read on the forward strand.
CGGCCGTTTTCTTCAGATGGAATCACAGTCCGGCGAGGGCGAGACATACATGGAGACGCTGAACATTCTCGGCTTCGACCGGCGTCACGAGAAATACACCACCGTCGGTTTTGACACCTGGGGGACGTATTACGTCACCGCGACGGGTGATTACGACGAGGCGAAGAAGACGCTGACCTATTACGGTGAGGACGATGATCCCGTGATGGGCTTCACGCAGAAGTACCGGTACATTGTTTCCTGGCTGAGCGATGATTCCTTCAGGATGGAAATCATTTTCATCGACTTCCCGATGGTGCAGGAGAAGGAATGGAAGATGGTCGAGATTCTGTACACGAGGAAATGATCTCTTCACACTCACGGAAACCGCATTTCAGACTCCGGGATGACGGGAAACAGATCTTCGCGTTTCGGCGTTAACACTGTATATCCATTTTCACGGAAGAGAATCCCCATGTTACGTACACGAGTCTTTCCACACGTCACGCTGCTGCTTGTCGCGGCGGTGTTCCTTGCGTCCTGCGGTACTGTCCCGGTGACGGGCCGCAAGCAGCTGAACCTGATTCCCGCCTCAACCATGCTGTCGATGAGTTATCAGCAGTACGGCGATTTCATGCAGTCGAACCGTCTCAGCAGCGATCAGAGCAAGGTGCAGATGGTGCGCAACGTCGGCAAGAAGATTCAGTCCGCCGTCGAGCGTTACTTTGCGCAGCATGGATTGTCCGGGGATCTCAATGGGTATCAGTGGGCCTTCAATCTCATCGAAAGCAATGAAGTCAACGCCTGGTGCATGCCCGGCGGGAAGGTCGTGGTGTACACCGGTATTCTCCCGGTCACGCGTGACGAAGCGGGGCTGGCCGTGGTCATGGGACACGAGATCGCGCATGCCGTCGCCGAGCACGGCAACGAACGCATGAGCCAGGGACTTCTGACGCAGCTCGGCGGGATGGCGTTGTCAGAGGCCGTCAAGGAAAAGCCGGCTGAAACACAGCAGCTATGGATGGCGGCGTTCGGTGTCGGGGCGCAGGTGGGCGTGCTGCTGCCGTACAGTCGGCTCCATGAGAGCGAGGCCGATCGCCTCGGTTTGATCTTCATGGCGATGGCGGGATATAATCCGCAGGAGGCGGTGAATTTCTGGCAGCGCATGTCGGCGATGAAGAGCGGATCGGCGCCGCCGGAGTTTCTCAGCACGCATCCTTCCGACGAGACGCGCATCAAGGATTTGCAGAAGGCGATGCCGGAGGCGATGAAGTACTACCGGGGGGGATGAGAGATTAATACAGATTTCGCAGAGGAATCAGAGCACAGATTTCCGCAGATTTCCCACAGATTCGCACAGATTGGTTTTTCGAAAAAGCAATCTGCGGAAATCTGTGCATGAATCTGCGCAAATCTGTGATCTGATTTTCTGCGGAATCCGCAATAATCCCCCGGATCTCACTATCTTTCGCAATATCACACCCAGCAACTACCCGGCTTCCCGCATCATGAATTCTATCTTCCGCTCCTTCGCCCGCATCAGTTTCATCCTCCTCGTCACGGCATCATTCCTCCGTGCCCAGCAGTCCGGCGACTTCATTCTCGAGAACGGCACGATGTGGACGTTCGACAACCCGCCGGTGGAGTATTTTACGGAGACCTACGGTTTCACGCCGGATGAGGCGTGGTTCGAGGACGTGCGGCTCTCGGCCCTGCGCTTCGCAGAGCATTGTTCGGCTTCGTTCATCAGTCGTGAGGGACTGGTGATGACCAATTTTCACTGCGGACTCGACGCGGTGGACGCCGTCACACGGGAAGGTGAAAATCTCCGGAAGAACGGATTCCATGCCGCCACGCTGGAGGAAGAGCGTCCCGTGCCCGGGCTGTTCGTCGAGCAGCTCGTCGGCATCGAGGACGTGACCGATGAAGTCGTGCAGGCCATGAGCGGCAAGGAGACGGTCCGCGAGGCCTTTCAGGCGCGCGACGAGGTCATCGAGGCGATCGAATCACGCATGAGCACGCAGGACATCCGCTGCCAGGTGGTGACATTCTACAACGGCGCGCGGTATTCCGCGTACACGTACCGGCATTACAATGACGTGCGCCTCGTCTTTTCCAGCGAACTGAGTTTCGCGTTCTTTGGAGGGATTTACGATTTCTGGTCCTACCCGCGTTACTCATTCGATTGCGATCTCTTCCGGGTGTACGAAAACGGCGAACCCCTGAAAACGGAACGGTATTACCGCTGGAGTACGGACGGTCCCGAAAACGGCGAACCTATTTTCGTCGTGGGGAATCCCGGAAGCACCGGCCGGCTCGTGACGGCGGAAATGCTGGAGTTCGAACGCGATCTTCGTGTTCCCTATGTGCTGCAATTGCTGGAGAATCGGAAGGAAATTCTTGAAACGCATATCCGCAGTCATCCCGAAGAAGCGGATGCATGGTTCGACGAACTGTTCGGCATCGTGAACGGCCAGGAAGCGTATCACGGTCGACTGCTCGGACTGCGCGACGACGAACTTATTGCGCGGCGACATGCGTTCGACGAGGCGGCACGCTCCGCGGTGGAGAAGGATCCCACACTGCGCGAGCACTACGACGGATTGTGGAAACGGATTGCCGATCTGGTCGAAGCGCGGCGTCCGCATGCGCGCGACATATACGCGACACGCATGCAGGGACTCGGCGTGAGTGACCATATCGCCCGCGCCGGTGCGATCGCGATGTGGCGCGAACAGATGAGCCGGCCCGAGGATAAGCGTTCCCGTTTTTATCAGGGACAGAGCGCGGACATGTTGCGGCAGCAACTGACCGCATCGCTGGAAGTGCGGTCTGACATCGAACGGATGACGCTCGAACGACAGCTTAAACACATGCGTTCGCTGCTCGGTGCCGACGATCCGCTCGTCAGGACTGCTTTCCAGGGAGAGAAGGATGCCGCCGTCATCGCCCAACGCATGCTCGATGCGACTGTGCTGGCCGACAGCGCTGCCGTCGCCGCGATACTGGATGGAAACGAAGACGCGGAGAACAAGGATCCGTTCATGCAACTGGCGACAGCAATGCTCGAGCGCGGAATGGCCGCCGCACAGGCCGATGGCACACTGTCCGGACAACTTGACGAACAGACCCTGCACCTCGGACGCGCCTTATACGATATCTACGGCGCGCGCATCCCACCTGATGCGACATTCACACTGCGGATTTCCGACGGACTGATGACGGGATACGAGTACAACGGGACCATCGCACCCCCGTTCACCACGTTCAACGGGATGTTCGACCGCTACGAATCCTTCAGGAACTGGGATCCCGCCTGGGATGCCATGATGGGCGGCAACGCCTTCGAACTGCCGGAGAAATGGAAGAACGTTCCGGAACGTTTCGATCCCGACACGCCGATGAATTTCGCATCGACCTGTGACATCGTCGGCGGGAATTCCGGGAGTCCGGTGATCAACCGCGAAAAGGAAATCGTCGGGCTCGCATTCGACGGCAACATCGAAAGTCTTGCGGGCTCATTCATCTTTGCGCCCGACAAGGGGAATCGCACCATCTCGGTTCATTCCTCGGGGATTCTCGAAGCACTCCGGCACGTGTACGGCGCTGCGCGCATCGTGCGCGAAATCGAAGCGAGCCGCTGAGCTGTCGGAAGGCGAATTGGTGCCGGGACATTCCTTTATCTATCACGAAGCTCCTGACGCAGAGGTCAGATTTCACTGAGCCGGGCGCCGAGTTCCTCAGCGCCGTGTACCGGCATTTCACATGCGAAATTCCTGCATACCCAGGCCGCCGGCTTCCCGTCGACGGCCGCGTTGTGTTCGATGAACGGCACGAGCCGCCGGATTTCCTCCGCATCTCCATCGGGATGGAAGAGAAGCACGCTGCGAGGCAGCCAGCGCCTGCGCACCTCGGCGGCGAGGGATGACACCGCGGCGGTATCGCGTCCCGCGAGCACGATTTCCTGTCCATCCTCCTTCGCGAAATCCAGCGCCGTGAGCATCACCGTGCTTCCCGCGGCGTAGCGCTCAAGCTGCGCGGCGAAGGCACGCATGATGTCCTGCGCACGCTCCTCCCATTCGCTGCGTCCCGTCATCCGCGCCAGGCGCACGAGATTGTACGCTGCGGCGGAATTGCCCGAAGGCAGCGCGCCGTCATGCGACTCCACCGTTCGCACGATCAGTTCCTCGGCGTCATCCGCGGTGAAGAAGAGGGCGCCGTGATCCTGCGCGGAGAATCGCGAGAGCATCTCTTCGGTGAGCGACACGGCGTGTGTGAGATAGCGCACATCGAACGTTGCCTGGTAGAGGTCGATCAGTCCCCAGGTCAGAAACGCGTAGTCCTCGAGGAAACCCGGGATACCGGCATCCCCACCGCGAATGCGATGCAGCAGGGTTCCGTCTTTCGTCAGCATGCGTTCGAGTATCGCGTCCGCTGCGCGCTGCGCCATGCGCGTCACGCTTTCGTCGCCGAACGCGGATCCCGCCCGTGCCAGCGCGGCGATCATCAGTCCGTTCCACGACGCAAGCGACTTGTCGTCAAGCGAGGGATGAATGCGCTGCGCCCGGGCTGCGAAGAGCTTCTGCTTTGCATCCGCCACGCGTTCCAGCGCGTCGGTGAGATCGAGTCCCTGCCGCTGCGCCCATTCCTGCGGATCCACGGCGATGTGCAGGATGTTTTGTCCGTGCTCGAAATTCCCGGCTTCCTCCACGCCGAAATACTCGGCCAGCATGTCCGCATGTTCGCCGACGATGTCCGCGAATTCCTTCCGCGTGAACACGTAGAACTTTCCTTCCACTCCTTCGCTGTCCGCGTTTTCCGCGGAGAAGAACAGTCCCGTTGCGTCGGTCATGTCGCGGCGGATGTAGTCGACGATCTCCATGGCGATACGCCGGTACGCTTCCGTACCGGTGGTTTGGAAGGCGTCGGTGTAGGCCATGAGCAGCAGGGCGTTGTCGTAGAGCATCTTCTCGAAATGCGGTACCAGCCACTTGCGGTCCACCGAGTACCGACAGAAGCCGCCGCCGAGATGATCCCACATGCCGCCGCGGTACATGCGCATGAGCGTGTGCTCGACCATGCGCAGCAGCTCTGCGTCACCTTCGGCTGTTGCGCGGCGGAGGAGGAAGCTCAGCGTGTGTCCCATGGGGAATTTCGGCGCGGAGCCGAAGCCGCCGAACACTTCGTCGTAATTGCTCTTGAAGGATTTCACTGCCTGCGCGAGAAGGTCGTCCGGCAGCTCGCCGGGGCGGGACTGCATGGATTCCGCGAGTTTCTCCTGAAGTTCCTCGCCGATGCCGAGCACCTTCTGCCGGTCGCCGGTCCACGCATTGTGCAGCGCCTGCAGCACGCGGATGAATCCCGGCCGTCCGAAGCGGTCGTCCGGCGGAAAGTACATTCCGGCGAAAAACGGCTTTTTCTCCGGTGTCAGGAACACCGACAGCGGCCAGCCGCCGCTGCCCGTCATCGCCTGGCAGACGGTCATGTAGATGTGGTCGACATCGGGACGCTCCTCGCGGTCCACCTTGATCGACACGTAATGCTCGTTGAGGAAGGCGGCGACATCCTCGTTTTCAAAGGACTCGTGTTCCATCACATGGCACCAGTGACAGGTGGAGTAGCCGATGGAAAGGAACACCGGCTTGTCTTCCGCACGCGCTTTCGCAAAAGCCTCCTCGCCCCAGGGATGCCAGTCCACCGGATTCCGTGCATGCTGCAGGAGGTAGGGACTGGAGGTGAAGACGAGACGGTTGAACTCCGCTCCGCCATCCGGCGGAAGCGTCTCGAGGTCGGGGAGGCGGAATGCCCCGTCGCGTTGTTTTGTATGCATGAGTGTGTTGCGTGCTTGTTTGATATGGCTGTTAATACTCAACGCGGAGGGAGTCGGGATGATTCCGGGGAGGCGAATAGCCCAATCCTGGGAGCTCCAAGATGCCTTGCAGGATACTATCTATTGTCCCACACATTCCGTGGTGCTAGATTGTGTGCACATGACCGAAGCCGGAAACAAGACCCGCCTCCTCGCACCACTGTCCCTCGCAGCGGCGGTGGCGCTGTTTTTCGCGACACTGCCGTTTGCGCACACATTCGTCGGCGGACTCCTGCATGCCTTCGCCGAGGCGGGTATGATCGGCGGACTGGCGGACTGGTTCGCGGTCGTCGCGCTGTTCCGTCATCCCTTCGGCATCCCGATTCCGCACACGGCCATCATTCCACGACACCGCGCGAAAATCAGCACGGGCATCATCGACATGGTGCAGAACCGCTGGCTGACCAAGGAGACGATCCTCGAGCATCTCGCCTCGTGGAACGTCGCCGCGGCGCTACTCTCCGCGCTGTCAGATCCGGCGACGCGCGAGGGTTTGCTGCGCCTGCTGCGCACGGCGCTGGCGGACATCGTGCGAGACGTGGACGACGAACGCTTCGCCCGCCGGACTGTAGAGCTGCTGCGCGAGCATGTGCGCACCGAGGACATTCTCCGATGGATCCGTCTCGGCGGGGAACGCGGCATGGAAGGGCAATGGCATCGCGTGGTGTTCTCCCACGCGGTGGGACATGCGGCGAACTGGTTCGACACGCCGGAGATCCGTCGCGTGATCATCGGGCATCTCCGCGACATCGCCGAGCGCTATGCCGACAATCCCGTGCGGCGCCTGGGCAAATGGGTGGCCGAAAGCATGAATGCCGTCAACTACGACGACCTCGCCGAGGCCATCATCCGCACGCTGGGGGAGGAACTCGCCCGCATGCGCACGAACGAGAGCCATCCCGCACGGAGGGATTTCGAAGCCTGGCTCGCCGGTGCACTCACGGGCATCGAAGAGAATGCGGAGCTGCGCGCGCATGTCGACGGATGGAGGCATGGCCTGCTGGAATCCGCCGCCGCGCATGAATCCTTCCGCAGACCGATCGTGCGGGCGCGCGAATGGTTGCTCGCGGACCTAGCGTCGGAGCAGTCCGTCGTCATGCAGCAGCTCGGCGGCGCACTGTTCAGCGCTCTCGACGGCTTCGCGCAGGATGCCACTGCACAGGAACGCCTGAACGCATGGATCACCGAGCGCGCCGCGGGATTCGTGGAGCGCAATCACGGGGAAATCGGCCGCATCGTGGAGCGCAATCTCGCGCGCCTCGACGACGATCAGCTCGTGCGGCAGATCGAGGACAAGGTCGGCGGCGACCTGCAGTACATCCGTCTCAACGGCGCGCTGGTCGGCGGCATGGTCGGCGCGCTGATCTATCTCGCCAAGCAGTTCATTTTCTGAAGGACGCCGCGTGCGCATCATTCCCGTCACGACGCTGGACCTTCCGGAACTCGAGCCCTACCGCACGCTGCGAGGACGCACATGGCACTGGTCGGATGACTTCTTTGTGGCGGAGGGAGAAAAGGCGGTACGAGCACTGCTGGATGCGCGTCTGGATGTCGTCTCCCTGCTCATGAGCGCCGAATGGCTGGAGCAGCTGGAAGCACAGTTGTCCGCCGATCGTTTCGGCGATACGGATGTCTATCTCGCGGACGACGCACTGCTCGAGCGCATCGTCGGTTATCCCCTGCACAAGAAACTCCTCGCCATCGGACGCATCCCGCCGAATCCGCCGCTCGCGGCGCTGCACACCCGAGAGGCGGGGAGACACGTGCACGTCGCGCTCGAAGGACTCGCCGACGCCGAGAACATGGGGATGATACTACGCAACGCAGCGGCTTTCGGCGTGCGCAGCTTGATCTGGGGACCCGATTCCACCAGTCCCTGGCTGCGCCGCAGCATCCGTGTTTCACTCGGAAATCTCTTTACACTGCGCATTCACCGGGCGGAGAATGTTCATACAACGCTGTGCCAGTGCAGGGAGAAATTCGCTTGGAGGATTATCGGCACGACGCCGCGGGGAGGATCGCCACTGATCGAATGGAAGGGGGAGGAAGCGGAGCATGTCTGCCTGCTTTTCGGCAGCGAGGCGGAGGGATTGTCGGACGAGGCGCTCACACTCTGTGACGCGCATTTCACCATTCCCATGAGCCGCGGCGTGGATTCCATCAACGTTGCCAACGCCGTGGCCGTGGCGCTGTACGAGGCCATGCGTACAGCGTCTTTGTAG
>JAFGKR010000203.1 GCA_016928515.1 Bacteroidota bacterium
CCGCGATCAGATCGTCCCGCGCGATGAACGGAATGTTCATTTCCCCCAAGTGGTGCACCGAACTCTCTCAACGCAGTGTACACGGCATGAGCGTTTTGCTCATCCGTCACAATCCAGAGGTCGATATCTTTCGTAAAGCGGGGTTCGCTGTATTTCATAACGGCGTACCCGCCGACGAAAAGGAAGCGGACCTCATGCCTTGCGAAATGATTCAACAGTTCGCTGAAGTCGGAATTCGTCAGCATGATACCCTCGAAGGATCATGTAATCATGAATCATTTCCGTTACCGCCTCGAAGATCTCCCGGTCGCCCTAGGCCTGCCAGAACTGAATATCGAATGACCGCGTATCCGCCGACAGGCGCTGGTATTTCTCTTCCGTATTTTTCATTGCAGTTCGGGTACGTGCTTCAAATTGGGAAATCAGGACTCCGCATCCAAGCGGCTACGCGTTGCGACTACGCGTTCGCCCGGAACGCCGCATAGCCATTCTCGCGGAGGTGATGGACCCGGCTGCGGATCTCTTCTTCGTCGATGCCGAGGCGCTGCAGCGTGCGCGCGAAGATCTCGATGGCTGTTTCGAATTCCTCCGGAATGACCTCATCGGCACCCAGTCCGAACAGTTTCGGCACCTCTGAGGTAAATCGTGTGCGGGCGATGATGTGTGCGGACGGATTGAGCGCGCGCACACGCTCGGTGATGCGGCCGGTGGCGGCCGGATCGGAGATCGCAATGACGACGACCTGTGCTTCCTGAACCCCGGCATGCAGAAGGACGGCATCCTGCGTCGCGTCTCCGAAGCTGATCGGGACACCCGCCGCACGTTCCGCGCGTACCGTATCGGGATTCATCTCCAGGATACTCACCGGAATCTCCGAATCCTTCACGGCGAGATACAGGTTGCGACCGTTGAGACCATACCCCACGATGAGAAGACCGTCCTTCGCCTCACCACCCTTCCCCTCCTGTTCCCGTCGCTTCGCTCCCAGCATTTCCGCCAACCGGGGGGCAGCCGTCATCAACATGGGTGTCAGGGCCATGGTGAGAATACTCACGGAGAGAAAAAGCTGATACATGTCGGCCGTGAGCAGTTTCTCCTGTACACCCACACGGGAGAGGATGAAGGAAAACTCCCCGATCTGACTCAGCCCGACCGCTGTGAGAATGGACGTCCGCAACGGGAAACGAAGCAGGAGCATCGCACCGGCTGTGAGGAAGGATTTTCCGACGAGCACTCCGAGCGTAAGCACGGCAACAGTCACGGGCCGCGCGAACAGCAGCGCAGGATCCAGCAGCATTCCGATGGACACGAAGAAGAAACTCGTGAAGAGATCTCGGAAGGGAATGACGTTGCCGAGCGCGTGTTCGCTGTATTCCGAATCGGCGATGATCATGCCGGCGAGAAAGGCGCCCAGCGCGAGCGAGAGCCCGATGCTGGAAGTGAGCCAGGCGACCAGGAAGCATATCGCGACGACGGTCATGAGAAACAACTCCCTGTTGCGGGTGGCCGCCACCGAATGCAGCAGTCGCGGAATGACAAAGCGAGACGCAACCAGAACGAGCAACACCGCAGCGATACTCTTACCGAGCAGAAGAAGAAGCTCCCCACCGATGTTGCCTTCCGTTGCGCCGGCAAGCAGCGGTGTGAGCAGCATCATCGGAACGATGATGATATCCTGGAAGATGAGAATCCCGAGCGAGGCGCGGCCATGGGGACTCTCGACCTGCGCCGTGTTCTGCAACTGCTTGAGCACGATGGCCGTACTGCTGAGCGCCGTGAGAAAACCGGCGAACAGTCCGACCGCCGGTGGCATACCGAGCAAGACGAATATCCCCAGGGTTGCCGCGATGCTGATCCCCACCTGCAATCCTCCACCGCCGAGGACCGCTTTCTTCATCCGCAGCAGATCGCGGATGGACAGCTCGAGACCGATTGTAAACATCAGGAGGATGACACCGACCTCGGCAAGAACCTCAACGGCCTCGATCGCCGACACCGCCCCGAGACCGTTGGGACCCGCCAGGACACCGGTGAAGAGAAAACCGATGATGGGCGGAATCTTCAGGCGGTGAAAGACGAACACGACCAGTACGCTGATCGCGAAGATGATGACGATATCTGCGAGAATCGGGAAATGCATTCGAACCCCAACCAGAGAAAAGGCAACCACAGATTACCCGGATTACGGCACAGATTCCACAGTGACGTGTTCGACTGGTTCTCCGTGAAATCCGTGCAGGAATCTGCGGAATCTGTGGTTGCCTTTCAACAGTGCTTCCATGATGGACGTTATCGCATCAGATGCAACACGCGTGTCACAGCACCGGTGCCCGTGGTGAGACGGTAGAGGTACATGCCCGCAGGCAGATCGCCGAGCGCTGCCGTGAGCGTGTACCGCCCGGGTTCACGCAGACCGTCATACAACGTGCGAACCTTCTGTCCCAGGGCGTTGTACAGCACGAGAGAGATGCTGCTGCGCTGTGGAAGCTCGAACAGGAAACTTGTGCGTCCGCCCTGTGCGAGGGAGACCGGATTCGGATAGTTCTGATCCAGAAGCAGATGCCGGGGACGCGCCACGTCACCCGCCGCGGTGGAGATGTACCCTTCGCCGAAGATCTCGAGCGTGTCGGGCGATCCCGCCGCGTTGTGCATGATGATCAGCTTGCCGTCCATCCGCATCGCCGCGGCAGGCGTGTACTCGAGCAGCAGGTCATAGCTCTCGCCCGGCTCCACGCTGAACGGGGCACCATTTTTGACAACCACTTCGGTCGTCCCGAGGATGGTCGTTGCCGACACGTTCAGAGCGGCACGGCCCGTGTTCTCGATGCCCAGCGGCTGCTCGGCCGGTTCCCCGACGGCAACCCAGCTGAAGCCGACACTCGGCAGTGTGTATGTGCGGACGGGCATGTCCTTGATCCTGAACTGCTTCGACTGTCCCTGCGTGGCAGGATTGTCGGCATCCGAAATGCGGATGAAGCACTGGTCGGCGTCGATGAGCGGGACGCTCCACGGATATGCACCGGCGTTCGCATCGAAGCTTCCCGTGATCAGGCTCCAGTTGCTTCCGCCGTTTGTGGAGTACTCGATCTTCACGCTGTTGAGACAGTACTGCTTCCACAGGATGTCATAGGTGGCTCCCGCTGCGAGCACTTCGTTCCAGACCGCCGGTGTCAGCACTTCCACACTTTCGTCCGGAACGATGAGGAAGCGCGTCTTCGTCGTGGCGTTGCCGCAGGAGCTGTTCACGACGCACCAGTACGCACCGAAATCCTCTGCCTCCACATCCGTGAGAACAAGCACGGAACTGTCCGATTCGAGTGTGCGATTCTGCCCTCCCGGACTGCGGAAATACCATTTATACGTGAGATTCGAACCTTCGGCAACCACTTCGAAGCGCGCGCTTCCGCCGATGCAGGTGGTGTCATTGACAAGATCCTGCACAATCACAGCAGACGAAAAAACTTTGAGTATTGCCGGCTCGGATTCGATGGTGCCGCATTCACCGGTGATCGCGCATGTGATTTCCGAGAGATTGTCCTCAAGCTGCAGATTTTCGAGCTGCAGATCCGTACCGGTCTCATCCGGGATGGGTACACCGTTCTTCTTCCACTGGTAGGTCAGTTCCCCGGCACCGGTCGCTCGCACGTAAAACCATGCCCCCTCACCAACGCAGACATTCCGCCAGTACACCTGTTCGGTGATGACGGTGCCCTCCTTGACGGTGAAACTGGCTTCCATCTCATCCTCGAGATCCGGATTCTTGTTGTCGATGATGCGGATCCGATACGTGCTGCCGATCGGAAAATCGGAGGGGATGTTCCATTCCCATGCACGCATGTTGCGCGTGACATTGTCCACGAGAACGGTATCCCATGTCGCTCCGTCATTGGAGGAAAGGAAAATGGAAAAATCGTTGTTGCCCTCGGCATCCCAGGTGATCATGAGGGGCATGCCCGCGCAGATTTCCTCTCCCCCGATGGGAGTGGTCAGTTCGAGCGAACGCACGAAGCTGGTGACGTTCATGCACAACGCCTTCTCCGAGTTGCCCCGGATCAGAGCAGCGGTTCTGCTGCGAAACACTTTGTGCACGTTCTGGTTGCCGAAACGCATGTGGCAGTAGCTCATCAGCTCACCGCCACCCTGAATCAGGTGGATGTCGCTGTTGCTGAAACACGGTGCCTGTCCGCGCATCGGTTCGGCCTGGTAGCAGGAGTCGATCGGGGGATTCCAGACACAGGCATGCGTATGCGGAGAGCCGAAGTTGTGTCCCAGCTCATGCGCCCAGACGCCGTAATGCCCTTCAATGTTGGAGTTGTTCGAGGAAAGCTTCACGAAGGCATAGCCGTGCGTGCGGCTGCAGAGCTGATTCACCCACGCGAGTCCCTGCGTCACACGATCGGAGGATATCGGCTTGCGTGAGATCATCGAGGCGAGCGTACGATCCACGTCGCCCATGTTCTCACGCCAGTACTCGGTGAACGTATTCAGTGCGGCATCGTCACTGGCCGCACTGTAGGGATCTTCCGTTTCCCAGGTGCGCATGTACGATATTTCGAACGTGACCGCCACATCCCGCTCATAGATCGATGCCACACCGACGAGCAGCGATGCCACGTAATTCTCGCAGGCAGTGACGCCGCCGTAATGTTGATATGCTTCGTAATCGATATCCACCGCAAGCTTGGCCTTGAGTGTGTCCAGTGAACCTTCGAGGATATCGACACGCGCAGGCATGCCGCGGAGCACATCCTCGATGAACAGGTCGTCCTCCACGGTACAGGTAAACGCCTTCATCTCATCAGTCGCTTCGAAGACGCTCAGTATGCGGTTCCCCTCCTGCGGTGCACCGTTGAGGCGCGTGCTGAAGCTGAACTCCACACCGTTGCGGAGGATGCTCCCCGTCATGCCGCCGTCCTCGACGGCCATCCATACGAAGGAACCGGCCTCGCCGTGTATCGTCCCGCGATAGGCACGCAGATCCGGGATCGGCCGGCGCACTTCGCCCGCAGCCGTCTGTGCAACGACGACGGCATTCTCGCTGAATACCGTGAAGGCACGCAATTGCAGATCGGCTGTCGTTCCGCCGGGCATGGGGAATTGCGTGAGCAGCAGGTTGTCCGCCGCGCGGAGTTTCGGGAAGGAAGAGAGCGGAACCTCGACCGTCACGACTGACGGTGCTTCCACGACGGGGGCCTTGCGGAATCCACGCTCGCTCAGCGGCTGGAACAAATCTCCCGCGTTGATTCGGGTATATCCTGCGTCGGCACTCTGCTGGGCCGGCAGGGGAGGTGCGGCCATACACATCAGGCAGAACAGTGCGATTGCAGCACGGCATCTGCTCTGCGAAAACATCGAAGCAAACATCATCGATCCTACCTCATCATTGATCATGGTTCGGGAAGAGAAACCGGGAAACGGTTTCGAGATCAGAATGAAAGATACGGAAATCCGGAGAATTCGGAGAGTCGATTCGGCATCTACGCCCGCTGAACGAGCAAAGCCCTGGCCGGTGCACCGTCACCGGCGGTGACCAGCAGGGGCGCCGCGATCAGCGTGTAGCGACCGGCCTTCACATGGGTGAGCCGCAGTCCTTCGATGATAAGGATGTTGTTTCGCAGGAGCCGCTTGTGCACGGGATAGGAGGGATCGTCGTCGGATTCAATCGACAGCGCGTCGATACCCACCATGTTGATCTTCCTGGAAACGAGATAGGATGCACCATCGAGCGTGAGCGCTGCGGGGGTGCCATGGTCGGGTTCACCGCTGCGGCCGGCATTTGCACGCAGCAAGACGGCATCACCGGTACGAATGCCCTGTCGCTCAAGCTGCTCGTCGCCGATCGGAGTGCCGTCGGGAAGGTCGATGACCACCGCCGGAGAAATCCACCGGCGCGGCTGTATCTGGTCGATGGTCTTGCCGCGGGCGAGGAAATGCGCCGGCGCATCGATATGTGTCCCGGAGTGTGCACTCATTGCCAGGCGGGAGAGATTGTATCCCTCCCCGTCTTCATCGATCGCGGAGACGATGGTACGCGTGAATGCAGCATCCCCTGCATACGCGGGCGTGTGCTCGTCGAGAGGTGTGCTGATGTCGATGATACGTGAAGCCGCCATCGTCTCTCCTCCGGTCGATGTCGAGTGTTTACTGCGCCAGGCGCTGGATCATGGCCTGCAGCGCCGCGTGCTGCCTCTCGGCATATCCCACGAGGATGCTGCGGATGATCCCTTCCGAATCCACGAGATACAGGATGGGGATGCTGTCGACGCCGAGCATCTGCAACGCACTCCCTTGATTGAACAGCAGCTCGAACGGCATCCCATGCTCACGAAACCACGCGATCCCCGTCTCCTGCTCGGTATCGAGACAGACCGTCACGACATGCATCCGGTCCAGACCGGCAGCAGCCGGCATGTTCTTCAACGCAGTGAGCAGGGTCTGTGAACGCTCAGAAGCGGATGCCCAGAACACCAGAAGCATCGGACGTCCGTCCTGTCGCGGAAACGCCACTTTTTCGTCTGCGGCATCACGAAGGTTGAAGGCGGGGAGTTCGGCGTCCTGCAATTCCTTCCTCCGGTTCTCCGCATGGCTCAGCCGCTCCCGCTCCTGCTGCATTTTCTCTTCCCGATTGAAAATGCGGAAGACCTGCGGCCACATCTTCTCCGTGGGGATGCGGTTCCGGTACTCCAGCGCCTTCTCCGCATCCTGCAGGATGTAAAACCAGGTTTCCGCGGCCATGTTGAGGAAATCGGGATTCTCCCCGTGCTCCTTCTCCATGCCGGCGATGCGGTTCGCGATGCGTTCCTGCGTGCGGGGACTCCCCTTCCCCTGTTCCAACAGCAGTTTGAAATACTGATGATAGGCGCGGAAATTCTCGGGATAATCGCTGATTTCACGTTCCGCCTCACGCACGAGCAATCCGAGCGGCTCCCGCGCCATCCGCAGAAAAGGGATGTTGTAATAGCGGGCGTTTTGCACCGGCGTGTTGTTTTCGTTGAGCACGTAGCGGACGTACGTCTTCTGATTGTTGCCGTCCATATGCCTGCCGTCGGTCACGTAGTACGAGAGGAGCGCCGCATCCTCGGGAATGGATATCTCGGCCGTCCATCCTTCCGGCGATTTCCGCATCCGCGCGAAGCGCACCCGTGCGGTGTCGGGACGCAGCACGTTCTGCCACAGCGCCAGTCGCGTACCGTGACGGAAATTCCAGATATCGAACACGTAGACGAGGTCGAGCGCTACGGCATCCGTGAACGGAGAACCCTTCGTGGGATTGTACACCACGGTGAAGGACTGCCCAGCGACGGGGCCGGACTGAGCCACGGCCGTGAGCGGAGCAAGAATCAGGAAGACGACAAGCGGGAAAAGCATGCGGGGCATATCGACAGCTCGCTGGTAAAACACTCGTAACACCATTCCTGTTATACGCAGGAACAGCAGGTTCAGTTCGCCACCGGAGGTTGCGGGGGCGGTGGGACGATGCGGGTCTTGAAGATGTTCCCGCCGATCACGCCGCCGAGTGCCCCAAAGCCGACATAGATCACGAGGGCGAACAGCAGTCCGATGAGGAACAGGACCATCGGATTCGCGGCCAGCTGCATGATCAGCTCCCGTGCCGCCTCCACGGCTGCCGGATCGGTGGCCTGCATCTGTGCCTCCGAGAATGCCTCATCCAGCTGATCCTCCAGCTGAAACGTAAAATCGGACGATCCGAAGCCCAGAATCAGGAATTGCAGAATGGAGGTGAAGATGCCGCCGATCACACCCGACAGAGCTCCGATCGCGGCGCCGTCACCGATCGTGAAAGGCATATCCGGCGGAAAGCTCTTTTTGTAGAACCAGACACCCAGCACGGCCGCGCCCATGACGCCCGCGCAGCAGGCGCAGTTGATCCAGTTGAGAACGGGAACAATACTGATCACCGTCATTGCGCTGCCGCCGATGAGCACCGGCATGAGCTTGCTCGGCTTCTGTGCCGCGGAGAAATCGTTCATGATGCTGCCTCTGTATGCGTGTGAGAGATGCTGCGATCTCGCGCGGCCCACAGCTCCATCCACGCCGGAACGGTGAAAACCGCAAGTCCCGCCCCCGCAATGACCCCGGAGATACTTCGCGAAAGCGCCGAATTGTGCCAGACGCCGAGGACGTCGAACACGTAGTCCAGGATCATGGGGACAATAAATATAGCAAGACGGGACAAAGCAAGGGAATGAAAAAAGCGGATGCGCTTGAGAACGGGATACAGCAGGAGTACCGCCGTGAACGAGAGATAGATTGACGTACAGCGATGACACACCGACAGCGGCCAGTCGAACAGCATGAACGATCGACCCGCATCCTGATGGCAGACCGGGGAGTAGATCAGGCGTCCGATCAACGCAATGTCGGTATGACCAACAGCATGCAGGAAAGAGGGGAGAAGGAATCCTGCGATCCATGCCAGGGCAAGGAACAGCAGGACCGCGTAGCCGCGCAGGGACCAGCGCATATCTCAGCGGGGCTTCCCCGTCCCGAGCAATTCGTCGAGCGGGTTGTAACCTTTCAGTTTCGGGAGGGGATTCCCGTCGGAATCCCTGCCGTCCGGGGCGATGACGGAGAGATGCTGCAGGGCATCGAGTGTGCGGGTTCGGTCCTTGCGCAGAATGCTGGCCTGCGCGAGAAAGAACCAGGCTTCCGGAAGCCGGTCGCCGAGGGCGATGGCGCGTTCCGCGGCGAGCACACCCTCGGTGTATTTTCCCGCTTCAATATTCATCTCCGCGAAATCCACCCACACGGTCGCGTTGTCGGGTTCGAGACGGATGACATTGCTGAAGCTTGCCAGCGCCTCATCGACGCGACCGAGTTCGTATTCGATGTCCGCCCGGGCATACCAGAGATCACTGATTTCGGGGTTGAGGCGCGTGGCTGCGGAAAAATCCTGCAGGGCGAGCTCGAAGTCGCCGAGCGCCTCGTACACGCTTCCGCGGCCGAACAGCGAATCGGGATTATGCGGCGCGCGTTCGATGGCGTGCGTGTACGCATCGGCTGCCTCGACATACTGTTCGAGTTCCTCGAAGGCATTCCCGAGATTGTGCCAGGCATGTGCATCGTCCGGCTCGATGGCAAGCGTCTTGCGGAAACAGACGATGGCCTCCTCGAACCACTTCATGTTCGCACAGCTGTTGCCGCGATTGTACCAGGCGGACGAAAAATTCTCATCGATGGCAAGGGCGTAGTCGTAGCTGTCGATGGCCCGGCGCCAGGCACCCATGCGGTTGAGAATGATGCCGCGGTTGTACCAGGCGTTGTGATTGAACGGAGTGACGTCGATGGCGCGATCGTAACAGCGCAGCGCCTCGGGGAGATTGTCAAGAAAATCGTAACAGTAGCCGAGTTCGTACCAGGCCTCGCGATGCTCGGGATCCGCGTCGATCAGCCGACGGAACACCTCGACGGCCTCCGTGTAGGCACCGGCATGCTCCAGCGCGAGTGCCTTGCTGAACAACGCTTCTTCATTGTCCGGCTCCATCGCGAGCGCCGTGTCGAAGCAAAGCATCGCGCTCTCGGAGTCACCGAGATTGTCGAGCGTGATTCCCTTGTTGATCAGCAGCTCAAGATCGGCAGGGTTCAATCCTTCCGCCTGCTCGAACGCCTCCAGCGCCTGCTCGTAGCGGCCGAGGTTGTTCAGCACCATCCCCATGCGTTCCCAGGCCTCGGCGCTGTAAGGAGTTCGTTCGGTGAGCACTTCGAGAAACGGCAGCGCCTCCTCGAAATTGTTTTTTTCAAAATGATAGCCCGCGATCTCCTCGATGGTATCGACACTGAGGGATCCCTGACGGGCGGCGCGCAACAGTTCCGCCGTATTCATGCCGGGGAAACGCTTGCCGGGATCTTCGTTCTTCCCCGGGCCTTCGTAATCGTCTTCAAAATCAAAGAAACTCATAATCCTCGTTCTGCGGCATCGATGATGCGAAATACCTTTGAAAAACTATCCCTTCGGCGAGGAAAATGCAAGCGCATATGGCGTCCGCAGGGGCGCCGCGCTGCTGCATTGCTTCTCAGCTTGCATCGCGCTAGTTTAGTAGAATATGGCGAATCCGGATACCACATACTGCGTGATCCTGATCACGGCAGGAACGGAAGAAAATGCCGGGCAGATTGCCCGCCTCCTCGTGGAAGAACGTCTGGCCGCCTGCTGCAACATCCTCCCCGGGATCCGATCGATCTACCGCTGGAATGACAGCATCGTGGAGGATGAGGAATTGCTGCTCGTGTGCAAATCGCAGCGCGCACTGTTCCCGCAGCTCGAACGCCGTGTTCGGGATCTGCACACGTATGACGTGCCGGAAATCATCATGCTTCCGGTCAGCGACGGCTCCGCACCGTATCTCGCATGGATCGACGAATCATTAACCGGGAACGCATGACGGGCATGGGCCCGCTCTCCACCTGATCAGGTATATGTCAAAAGTTATCGCTGTAGCAAATCAGAAAGGCGGTGTCGGGAAAACCACCACCGCGGTAAATCTCGCCGCCAGTCTCGCCGTCGCCGAACACAAGACGCTGCTGATCGATATCGATCCGCAGGCGAACGCCTCCAGCGGCGTCGGCATCGATGTGCAGGACGTGCCGGCAACGATCTATGAAGTGCTGATCGAACAGGTCCCCGTTGCGGACAGCGTCCGCGGCACAATGCTGCCGTTTCTCGAGATCGTTCCATCCCATATCAACCTCGTGGGAGCGGAAATCGAGCTGATTGACCGAAAGCATCGGGAACACGTGCTCAAACAGGCGCTCGTGCAGATGCGCGACCGCTACGAGTACGTCGTGATCGATTGTCCCCCGTCGCTCGGTCTGCTGACGTTGAACTCGCTGACCGCGGCCGACTCCGTCCTGATTCCGGTGCAATGCGAATACTATGCACTCGAGGGACTCGGCAAGCTCCTGAACACCATCAACATCGTGCGCCAACATCTCAACGCGGAGCTGGACATTGAAGGCGTCCTGCTGACAATGTACGACATGCGGTTGCGCCTGTCGAAACAGGTAGCCGAAGAAGTACGGAATTACTTCGGCGAGAAGGTGTTCGATACCATCATCAGCCGGAATGTGCGTTTGAGCGAGGCGCCGAGCTTCGGCAAGCCGGTGATACTCTACGACGCCCTCTCCGTCGGAACACAGAACTATATCGACCTCGCGCAGGAAATCGCCCACGGCAAGGACGCCCTGCGCCGCAGCAAGGCCGAGGCACAGATGAGCCAGGCGAGAAGCAGCGAAGGGCA
>JAFGKR010000204.1 GCA_016928515.1 Bacteroidota bacterium
TACCCTGCCCTCCGGCCGCATCGATGACCGCTCGGACGATCGCTTCTGCAGATTCCTCCGCTGACACGGGAATCCACCGGAGGTCCTCGTTCCGGAACCAGGTCAGCTGACGTTTGGCGAAACGCCTTGTGTTCCGCTTGATCAGCTCGATACATTGGTCCCGGGAGGACAGACTTCTAAAATAGGCGATGATTTCCTTATAACCAACCGTATTGAGGGCGGGCCATGAAGGATCGACGCCCGCATCGAGAAGCCGACGCACCTCGTCGAACAACCCGGCGTCGACCATTGCGTCGACACGCCGGTTGATACGGCTGTAGAGGTCCTCCCGTTCCCGTGCGATCGCGGTCTGCACGAAGCGCCACGGCAACGTGCGCATGCGTTCGCGGCGAATGACGGACCAGGCCTCCCCTGTGAGAATGCAGACTTCCAGTGCACGCAGCAGCCTGACAGGATTATCTGCGTCGATTGTCCGTGCGGCTTCCGGATCCCGCCGCGCGAGTTCGGCGAGCAACACGTCCTTTCCCTCTTGCTCCAGCCGCTGCTGCAGCGCGGCACGCAGCTCCGGATCAGCTTCCGGCCCTTCAAAAATACCCTGCGTCAGGACGCGTACATACAATCCGGAGCCGCCGACGACGATCGCGCGACGTCCCCGCTCGTGAATATCCGTGATCCAGCTACGCGCATCCTCGAAAAAACGTCCCGCGGTGTACGTGTCGCCGGGATCCGCGATATCGATTCCGTGATGCGGGATAATAGCCTGTTCCGCGACTGAGGGTTTGGCGGTCCCGATATCCAGACCGCGATACACCTGCCGGGAATCAGCGCTGATAAGCTCCGCATCAAGTATGGCGGCGCAGGACATCGCCACCGCAGATTTACCCGATGCGGTCGGACCGGTGATGACCAGGACGGGATGCACCCTATTTCCTCCAGCCTTCCTTGCCCAGAAGAGGAACGAATTTGAAACCGGCGCTTTTGGTATGGACAAACTCCTCCCCCTGCCGCTCCACGACGATCATGCTCTGCGTGCTCTGATCGCCGACGGGGATGACGAGGCGACCGCTCTCGTCGAGCTGCCGCAGCAGCGAGGGCGGAACATCCGGAGCCCCTGCGGTCACGATAATGCCCGCGTACGGCGCGAACTGCGACCAGCCGATGCTTCCGTCACCAACTTTTGAAGCGATATTATATCCGAGTTCCTCGAAGCGCTGACGCGCGGTTTCGAGGAGATCGAAATGCCGTTCGATGGTGAACACCCGGGCACCCATCTCTGCCAGGATGCATGCCTGGTATCCACTACCCGTACCGATTTCCAGAACCTTTTCGCCTCGACGGATCTGCAGGAGCTGCGTCATGAACGCCACGGTGTAGGGCTGGGAAATGGTCTGTTGACACGCGATGGGGAGGGCGGAGTCTTCGTAGGCGCGATGCCGGAACACTTCCTGGATGAATACATGTCTGGGCACCGCGGCGATGGCGTCAAGGACGCGCGTATCAGTGATCCCCTTGCCGCGGAGAAGACTCACGAGCTGCTGCCGCGCCAGATCGAATTGACGGTTCGTGTAGGTACTGCTCATTCTTCCTTTATATCGCTCTCCGGCGCCGGCTTGAACGGTGTTTCGAAAATGCTTTTCACGTTCACGTTGAGCTTCTCTCGCAGCTCCCGCTGCAAACGTTCCGGACTGAGATTGCGGGTGAGCCGTCCGTCCTCGGCAAGAGAAATCGTCCCCGTTTCCTCAGACACAATGATCGCAAGCACGTCGGTCTGCTCGGAAATCCCGACGGCGGAGCGGTGACGCATGCCCATGATGAAGCCGTCGATTTGCAGTTGATTACTGAGCGGCAGGGTGCAGCGCGCGGCTTCGATGATGCGGTCCTTGATCACAACGGCGCCGTCATGCAGCGGAGCTTTCGGATTGAAAATGGACAGCAGCAGCTGCTTGCTCACCGTGGCACCGAGAGCGATGCCGGTTTCGATGACCATGCGAATGCCTGTTGTCCGGGATATCACGATGAGCGCACCGATCTGGCGCTGCGCCATCTCATCGCAGGCCTCGACGATGGATTCGATGGTTTCGTCCATGCTGCTGCGGACAAGATTGGCCATGAGCCGTCCCCTGCCGAGAATGACCAGGAGGCGGCGCAGCTCCGGCTGAAACAGGATGATGAATGCGATGACCCAGATATCGGTCAGCGTCTGCAGAATCCATGAGACGGCTTTCAGTTCCAACGACGAGGCCACGAAGGAACCCGCGACGATCACCAGCAGGCCGACGAAAATCTGTATGGCGATCGTCCCGCGCATGATCAGATACAGCCGGTAGAAAATGAACGTGACAACGATGATGTCGAGGATGTCGGTCCAGCCGATTTCGAGAAAACCGATTTTAAAAAGCATGGTTGGTCACCTCCCCGCCTTCGAGTGCATACAACAGATCGAGCGCCGCGCGCGTCTCCCGCACGTCGTGCACACGCAGAAGATGAGCGCCCTGTCTGCAGGCGTACACCTGGGCTGCGATGCTCGCACCCAGACGCTGCTCCGCCGGCAATCCAGTGATCGCTCCGAGAAAGGATTTTCGTGAGGTCCCGACGAGAAGAGGGACACCGAGCGCTGTGAAACGCGGCAGGGCACGCAGCAGTGCCAGGTTATGCTCCACGGTCTTCCCGAATCCTATACCGGGATCGACGATGACATGCGCAACTCCTTTCGTCCGGCAGAACGCCACGCGCTCCCGGAAAAATGTCAGGACTTCCTCGACGACGTCAGTGTAGTGCGGCGCTTCCTGCATGTTCTCCGGGCTGCCCTGCATATGCATCAGTACAACCGGAACGGCGTGTCGAACGGCACAGTCCAGCATGCCGGAATCATGACGCAGGGCGCTGATGTCGTTGAGCATGTCCGCGCCTGCATTCAGTGACGCCTCCGCCACCTCGGCTTTTTGCGTGTCAATGGATATCGGGATTTCCGATCTGCTGCGAATGCCGGTGATGACGGGCAGGACACGTGCGATTTCCTCTGCGGCAGAGATGCTGCGCGCTCCCGGGCGCGTGGACTCCCCGCCGATATCGATGATATCCGCGCCCTCCGCTTCCATGCGCATCGCATGCGCGATTGCGGTTGCGGGATCAGCGTATCGGCCACCGTCGGAGAAGGAATCCGGTGTCACATTCAAAATGCCCATGACGCGGCAGCGGGAAGCGAGATCGAGCGTGTTGCCCCGAAGAGGGAAGGAGGAGATGTCAGCCGTCTGATGCATGGAAGTCCGCACGATGTCAGGAACGAATCGGAGCACAATATTGCATCATACAATCACGGACAGAAAGATGCAACGCAGGACCATGCACAACGCACACGAACCGCGCCATGCGTAGCACAACTAAAAGAAGCGGGTCCCGTCACCGGGACCCGCTTCGCTCAGGAAAAAGGGGATCTTTACTTCGACAAGGTCATGCGTTGTGTCTGCACGAAGTCGCCCGCGGTGAGGCGGTAGACATACGTGCCAGACGGCATGCCGGTCGCGTCGAAGGTGCGTGTGTAGCTGCCTGCGGCGAGAACCTCGTCCGCAAGAACGGCCACTTCCGCACCGAGACTGTTGTACACCACGAGTCGGACGTGCCGTTCTTCGGCCACATCAAACGCGATGGTGGTGGAGGGATTGAACGGGTTCGGGTAGTTCTGCTCGAGCGCGAATGCGGACGGCAGTTCCCCGCGGCTCTTCACCGCAATCATGTACGGGTGCGCCAGAGCGATGTTCCCGATGATATTGAACTCGTTCAGGTTATTGACAGTGACACTGTTGTTGATTGGGTCGGAAACCGATGTGGTTCCGGAGATCGGATCTTCCCATGGTCCCATGGCAGGATCCTGACGGATTCCACGCAACTGTGCACGATCGGCGACCATGGCGGCCTCCTGATCGGCGTACGGGAAGGTGATGTCCGCCGTCCAGCCGCTGCCCGTGTAATCGATCTGCCAGTAGCGCATGACATACATCTTGCGCGCGAGATTGGTCGGCAGCTGATTCGGGAAGCAGCGAACCGTCATGGAGTTGATCTGACCGTTCGTCACGTTTACAATGGCAAGGGGCAGTCCGGTGCTCTGATCCACAAGATTGTATGGGCTACCCGCGACGGTCAATACTCCCGGCCATGAGGCGGTCAACTGTGTCGGACCGTTTTTCGTCCCTGCCGTGATGATACGCAGGTTGACCTTGACTTCGTAGATCTCGTTCGTCGCGGTCAGTCCCTTGTCGGGTGGCGGGAAGTCGTCGTTGAACAGGGTACCGTAGAAGCGCAGAACACCGGTATGCAGACCCGGAGCCAGACCGGAGGGATCGATGGACATGGTGAAGCTCTGGAACTGACGCGGCCGCGGTGGGGTGAAGTTGTACCCCTGCATCGTCGGATCGGGTGTCTCCTTTGTGATGGAAATCCAGGAATCCGTGGTCTCGACATCCCAGAGGAAATCGCCGTTCAGACCGTAGATGTCCGTCGTAGATGCAACTTCATAGGTCTTCACGATCTTGCCCGGCTGCTTGTAAATCGCAGTCAGATTGATGGAAGCGCCTTCGACGTCGACGAATTCCGTAATCTTGGCACCCGGAGCGCCGTAACCGATTTTCGGCGGCGGCGAGGGATTCTCATCCAGCTTGAGCCAGTCGATGACAATCATGCCGGATCTGAGGCGGAGGCCGATATAGTAATCACCGGCAACGGGAGGTGTATTGAAATACGGAGCATAGCCACCGAAAGCATCGGCGAATGACCACGTCCCGAGAACACTCGCATTGGTCAGCGATGCGAACACTGTCATCTGCGAGGGATCCGGTGCGGGACCAAACGCAATATCCATGCTGGCGCCTCCAAACGCAGCGAGGAATTCACCCTGGACACGATAAGACGCTGCTTCTTCCAGGTAGGCGGCCGGCATGAAAATCCAATCGTTCGTGCCGCCCGGGTGCCCGACTGCCATCGGCGGCCAGTTGACGGACTGCCAGAAGTTTCCACCGTCGAGATCCGCAGTGGTCCAGCCCATGGTGTTGGTCAGCGACGGACCCAGGAGTGGTTCCTCCCAGTCGATGAAATCCTCGAAGCCCTGCACCTTGTCGTCGAAGACTTCCTGCTGCATGGCGGTGCCGCTGTTATTGGATGCATCACTGTCGTCGGGATGGAAAATCTTGACGTAGACGACCGGACTCAGTCCCGTGGAAAGCGTCGTGATGCGCTGCTGGAAAGTGATATCGGTCAGCGGTCCGCTCCATGTCAGGTCGAACGATTCCGCCACGCCGTCTGTGCTGTCCGCAGGCATGGAGCCGATCTTGTACACAGCCTTCACACGCGTGGGCTGTGTTCCGTCGATATCCTCGAGCGTCACGTGCACCTTGTTGCCGTCAGGAGCTGCACGTCTGGCCCAGAATTTGTCCGCATACCCGAGAACAACCTTCTGAACGGCGAAATCATAGCTGCAGGCAGCGATGCCGATGAACGTATAATTCGCTTTGGGGATCGAGTAGTTCAAACCGTCGACATAAATCTGCTGTCCCCACTTGTTGTAAATCCGGAAGTAACATTCTTCGGGCCATGAACCCTGAACGAATGTCACGCGGATGGAATCGCCGTTATCCACGGTGAATTTGTAATCGACAGGGCCGGTGCCGGAAGAGAACGTGATGTTGTTGTACATCAGGACGCCGTTGAGATGGATCTTCAGATAACAACCGTTCCAGCCGTCACCGTACTCATCCCACATCCGGATCGTATAATCACATCCGCTCGGCAGCACCGGAGGAGCAAAGCATGCGGAGCTGACAACCGTGTAGGTGCGGTTGGGTGGACCGCCGCTTTGAGGTCCGGAAGTGACGAGTATATTGTCCTTGCCGTCGAGAATACGATAACTGCACTCCTCCGGCCAACTGGAAGGCGTGAAATGCGTCGTGATGACGTCGTTGACGTTCGCGAGGAAGGAAAAACGCCCCGGCCCGGATCCGCTGGCAAGGGTGACATTCGTCAACACATTGACATTGTTCACCTTCACCGTGATGGTACAGCCGTTCCAACCATCTCCGAATGAGTCGTACAGATCGATGTAGAACTGACAATTCTGGGATTGCACCGGTGTGGCAAACAGAAAGAACACTGCCGCCATCGCAGCCAGTCCCACGGTCCGCGAGACGGTTTTGCGGTAGACATCCTTCATAAACTACCTCCTGAATGATGTGGGTGAGTATTGCAGAAGCGAGTATATATTTCCGTCAAAAAGGTCGGAATCACCGATAAACGAAATCGCGCCGTAGAGACTTCTGGTATCGGGCAGGGGTAGAGATCTGTCGTATGCCGAGATATAAATGAGCCTTACTTGGAAACATAGCAAGTGCCGCGTGAAAAGTCAATTCCCTGCGAAGAATATCGTCGTCTCCGATATTTTTCTTTCCCCCCTGTTCCGGAGGCCATCTTCGGTTGTTTGCGAATACGCAGGCAATTTTCGTATTCTGCGGATACGCATCCCGCTCCCCTTCCCTGCCATCCCGGTATGCAATCACAAGGAACGACGATCATGCGACGCCCGCTTATTCTGAGCATTATTTTCCTGCTTCTTTCCTCCGTTTCCTCGCTGCCTGTACACGCCCGGAATCCGCAGCCATTGGCGGACTGCGATTCGCTCGTCATCCTCAAGCAGAGCAGCTACGGATGTACGAACTTCCTCCTGAAAAACAGAAATGCCGCACGAAAAGAGATCGATCGTTTCTGGCTTGAACTGGTCACCCCCGGCCTCGCCTGGGAAGGAAGCGCGATGGTCGACAACTGGAATGTCGTCCAAATCGCCCCGAACATTCTTGAAATCAGCTCGACCGGCCCGAACATACGGCCCGGCGTGGAACTGACCATAGGAAATGCCTGCCTCAGCATGGTCTGTCAAACCGGTGGAGACTATGTCGTCCGCTTCAAGACTTTCAACCAGGGGAATCAGATCTGCGCCGGTACGGTTACGCTCACCTGTGATGCACTCAATCCGCGCGACTCTCTGTCCGTGACAGTGAACGCAGGGAACATCGACTGCTACGACCTCATCCTCGTGAATCAGAATTCCGCAAAAGTCCCGCTGAACGGACTCGAGATCACGCTGCTGTCTCCCGTCGGAAAAGTCAGCGGCAGCAGCAGTAACAGCTGGGTCGTGCAGCCCGCATCGAACAACACCGTCCGCTTCTCCGGTGGCAACTCCTATGTGCCGGTCGGATCCGGTGCCGGTGGCTTCCGGCTGTGTTTTTCGCAATTGCCCGAAGACAAGGATACCGTCACCCTGCTCTGGAAAAGCTCTTTCAATGCACTTCTCGTCACGTACGATACCCTCCGATTGAAGCCGGCGCGCGAGGCGCGCTGCGATTCCATCGTATTCCGGGAAACGGTGCCGGGCGGTGACAATGTCTGTTTCTCTGCAACGATCTTCAACCTGCACGAACCTCCGGGTGCCGTTACATCCCTTGGTTTCGAGATGCTGAATCCCGGGGCAATTTTCCCAACCGGTGCGACCGGTCCCTGGCCGCTGGTGCAGGAGACGCCGATTTTCCTGCGCTGGGCGACGTCCGGTGTGGGGGTTGCGCGGGATGATTCCCTGGGAGGATTCAGCTTCTGCGTCATCAACACCGGCAATACGGACACGGTGCGCATCCGCGTCACGACGCGGGACGGCACGAAGGACATCTGCACGGAGGAGTATGCGCTGTTCTGTCCCGCAACAGAGGATGCCACATGCGACCGTTTCACCAGCCGTCGCGTGGCCGGCGACAGCTACATCCTCGGTTTTGTCAACCGGCGCCGGCCGCTGCTCTCGGTCAACCGCCTGGAGATGGAAATCCTCAGCAGCGGTATTCGCTTCGATTCGATCGACGTACCGCTGAACTGGATCGTCGAAACCTCGGAAGAACAGTTCGTCAGGACGCAGACCGCAGTCGCCGTACCACCGAGCGCTTCCCTCACCGGATTTTTCACCCGTTTCGCCTTCGCCGGGCTGGAGGATTCCGTGGTTTTGCGCCTCTGTACATCACTGGGAGGACAGAATGCCTGCTGCGACACGATCGTGCTCGCCCTCACAGGAGTGGAGACCCGTTGCGACTCACTGATTCTGGAACGTGTCCGGGGAGAGGAGCATTGTGTCTGGCGGACGGGCTTCGTCAATACCCATCTCCCTGCCTCGAAGACGACAGGCTTCCGTCTGACACCTCTCGATGAAAACACGACAGTCGCGATGGTCAAAGCCCCGGACGGCTGGAGTGTGATCGCGGATGGCAGCAGCGGCGAGCTGTACCTCACGCGTGCCTTTTCAATCGAAGATTCGTTGTCCTTCGATATCCTGTTTTCCTCGGCCAGCGGTGATTCGCTGTTCCTTTTCGAGTGGTGCACGGAGGATGCAAACGGTGCCATCTGCTGCGGTATCGACAGCGTATTCTGCGCACCGGAGGCACGGTGCGACACGCTCGAGGAGCAGGCTTCCGCGCAGCCGATGACACGCTCCCTGCGTATCCTCAACCGGCATCTGCCGCCTTCCTCCCTCGACGCCGTACGCATCGCCTTGCGAACTGCGGGTGGACGCATCACTGTCGCGGACATTCCCACGGCATGGACATCCACCATGAACGCAGCAGGCGACACGCTGCTGCTCTCCATTCATCCTGCCATCCCGTCCTCGGACGTATCGGAGTGGTTTTCGCTCACCTTCTCCCCCGCACCCGGTTGCGACAGCATCCGCTACGGTTGGTGCACGATGCTTGCGGATTCGCTGCTGTGCTGCGGCGATGCTCTTCCGGTCGCCTGCGAGAGAATGCCCTGCGACACGCTTGTCATGAGGACCGATCCTTTCCGTCCCTGTTGCTTCCGCATGTCCGTCACCAACGGACGGAGTGGCAATCTCGATCGTGTGACGTTGCGCATTCTTACGGAGGGAGTGGTTTCCTTCCCGATACTGACCATGAGTCCTACCGGCTGGGACGCCGGCAGCGACACCACCATGATCACCTGGTCCACTGCCGGAGAGGGTATTCCTTCGGGAGAGACACGCGAAGGCTTTTCATTCTGCTTCGACAACAACGCAATCGGAAACGCGGATTTCCGTGTCCTCTGGGAAACGATGACCGGACGAACGACCCGCTGTTCGGATACGTTGACGATATCCTGCGATCGAACCCTGCGTATCGAACAGCTTGATCGTATGGTACCGCGGCGCTTGTGGTTGCATCAGAATTATCCGAATCCCTTCCGTTCCACGACACAGCTGATCTTCGACCTGCCGCGGCGGGAGACATTGTCGCTGCAGGCATTCGACGCACACGGTCGCCTCGTCGCTTCCATCTGCGATGGTCTGTACGACGCCGGAAGCTACCGCGTCACCTTCGATGCCGCCGGCCTATCGCCCGGTGTGTACCTGCTGCGACTGACTTCCGGCAGCAGCGTGCGGACGCGCATGATCAGCCTGGTCCGGTGAGACGGCAGAATCACCCGGGATCCATTCGTTCCAGTGGGTCGCCAGAATCGCGCAGGCTCAGCATAACACACTCCGGGAGGAAGGACGAAGAAGAGCAGGACGAACGAAAAGAGCCCCGATGCGGGGCTCTTTTCGTTGTCTGGATGTGATTTGTCGTACCGTCATGCCAGGCATGTCGGTTTGCGACGAGCAGCGGTCTCGCCGCTCCGTGCGATTATTTCGTCAGTGTCATCGTGCGTGTCTGCACGAAATCGCCCGCCGTCATGCGGCAGAGATA
>JAFGKR010000205.1 GCA_016928515.1 Bacteroidota bacterium
CACCTTTTCCGACAGGCGCGTCACCCCGGCCTCGATGGCCGGATCGATGCCGAACACAGCGGTACCGAGCGAGTTGTCACGGAAACTGATCAGTCCGTCCGAATAGAGACGCGGCGCATACCCCCGCACACGGGGATCATTGTCCAGCTGCGCACGAATATTCTCGGTGAAGCGGAAGCTTTTATGCAGGGAGGGATTTTCCTGAAAAGCCGGGTGCTGCAGCTGCATGGAACCGGAGAAGAGATTGAGCGCCCAGCCGATGGTCTCGTCATAGGTGCCAAGCTGAAGGCCGCGCATGACAAGAGAGAGCCACGTCGCGAAAACCACGGCGGTGACCGTGATCAGCGTCCTTCGGCGGTTCCGCCAGAGATTCCGCCAGGCGAGTTTCGCGATCAGTTTCACTGTCAGTTCCCCCGTTCCAGTTCGCGGAAGGAGAAGATCCGTTCAGGAATATCGACGTCGAAATCCACGCTGTCAATGATGAACTCGGTGCGATGCCCTTCCTTCATCTTGTTGAACATCGTCCATTTCGCGGGGATTTTCCGTCCGTCGAGGGTCTTGAAATCGGAGTACACCATGTAGCGGACCAGCTGTCCCTTTTCATCGTAGTACTGGGTGAGGGACAGAAGGAAATCCGTTTTTCGGACCCAGGTGTACAGTTTGCCCCAGACCACGGCAGCATCCGCTTTCGGTACGGAGACGATTTTCCAGCAATCCTCACCGTTCAGCGTTTCCTCGGCTATGATGCTGTGTGTATAGTCCTCGCTCACGTCGGATTCACGCGCAAGATCGTCGTTGGTGAAGTCGGAACCGTTCCATGATTGCAGCATCATCGAGGGCGGGATTTTTATCGTGGTCTCCGTCGTCTTGAGATAGTTCCACATCTCATTGCCGATCTTCAGCCACTTGTTTCCGGCCTCTTTTTTCGGCGCGATGGTTTTGATCAGGGCACGGTCGTTGATGTCGTCCCACCAGTACTCCATCTTCATGTGCCGGGTGTACTCAGGCGTGACGACAGTCATTTCGTACACGCCCTTACTGGTCTTGCCCTGCAGCAGATCCTCAGCACGCGCCATGATTTCCTTCGCCGTCTGTGCCCGCAGGACGGAGAAGCCGGCGGTGAACAGAATCCCCGTGAGCATGATGTTCATGAGCATGATGTTCCGTGGAATGCGTTTCATGATCCTGCCTTCGTTTTGTGCCATCGTTCGAGAAGTGCCGCATATTCCCGCTTGAAAAATTTCATGAGGTCATGAATTTCACCCAGACGGGCGGCGGCACGGTGATCTTCCCTTGTGAGAGCCCTTTGTCCGGTTTCCATCAGCTGAATGAACAGTGCGATGCTTGCCAGTTCGGCATGCATCAGCGCGTCGGCCCCGGCTGCTTTGTAGTAATGCTTTCTGTCTCCACGACGTGTGACACGCTGCACCATACCGATGCGCTCAAGCGTTCGTACCATAGTGCTGACCGAACCGCGGCTTGCCTGTACTTGTTCCATCAACTGCTCCGCC
Organism: Bacteroidota bacterium; assembly: GCA_016928515.1. GTDB lineage: Bacteria > Bacteroidota > Ignavibacteria > SZUA-365 > SZUA-365 > BM516. The sequence goes on from JAFGKR010000205.1 coordinate 1,512, forward strand.
GACAGATACTCCTCCTCGCTGATGAGAAGAACTGCCCAGATGCGCCCTCCCATACGTGGGAGTCCGGCAGCCCGTTCAAGTGTACCGGCCATCTCCTCGACGAACGTGATCTTTTCTTTGGACAGCTTCGTGTTCATTTCATCACCTTTTGCCTGCTACGGGAAGTAAGGTAAAAAGTTTCAGAAGTTTCACAAAACATTGAAAGCATAATCCACACGATTTTTTCCGATTCTTCTTGACCTTTGCCGCCGGACGAGAGATATTTATGAATATTCATTATGCCTGTCACATCTCTGTATGTCCGATTCATCGCCTGATCGTTCACGCGTTCCGCTGACGGTACTGCTCGTCATCGTCGGAGCGCTCCTGCTCTTCGGGAATTTCAATATTTTCCGGCTGGGCTGGATATTCGATTTTATCACCCGCTTCTGGCCAAGCCTTTTCATCATCTCCGGCATCGTCCGCATCGCGAAACGCAACACGCGACTCTTCAGTGGCGGTCTGCAGGATTTCCTGATCGGCATCGTCCTGCAGTTGATCTTTCTCGGATGGCTCCCGGGCAGCGCCGCGCAGTACTGGCCGGTGGCATTTATTGTCATCGGACTCTGGCTCCTCTTCATCCAGCCGCGAAACGTCAGCGTCGAACGCGAAATCACCGGACCAGATATCCGCATCACGGAAACCCTGCGTGGCAGCCGTATCATCTTGCACGATATCTGTTTCGAGACGGGCAGCATATCGGCGACCATGTCGCTCGTCCACTGCACAATGAAGGATTGCAAGGCAGGCATGCGATTCATGCGCCTCTCCTGCTCCCTGCGAGGAAGCGGAGTCATCCTTTTCGTTCCGGAATCCTGGAGCGTCTCGACGGAAATGCGCACCACGCTCGCAAGGATTACAGACCGGCGCGTACTCGGCAATCCCCCGGAAGGGGGGAACGCACCGGAGTTGATTCTTCAGGGCAATGCGTTCCTCTCGACAGTTGAAATCCGTGATGCGGAGAACTGGGTGTATGAGGAGGAAGGAGAAAAAGAGGAAGACGGCTGAGCGTCAGCTCTCACGGGTGACGGAACGGCGGTAATACGTCTGCGCATCGTACGCTGTCACCAGTCCCACCGCTCGTCGGTCGTCGTCACTCCCGAGTACCGGCAGCACCGTCCATCCGTAATCGTCGAACAGCTTGAGAATGACATCGAGCGTCGTGTGCTCGTAGACGGGCTTGATGGATGTCACCATCACGTCGGCCGCGACGAGTCCTTCGACCAGCTCGCGCTCGGCAATGAAGCTGCGTACGTCCTCGAATTCGATCAGCCCCAGATAGCGCTGTTCCTCGTCGAGCACCAGCACGGCTTCATGCCGGGTCTGCTCGAAGATGACAAGAATGTCGCGGATCGGTGTCCGCGGTGTGACATGCGCGACACCACGCTCGACGATCTGGTCGATAGTGATGGTATTCAACAAAGGTACGTAGGCAAAGGAACCGATGTTCGTGCCGGGCTTGGCAACGGACCAGGTGTATATGGAGCTGTGGAGGAAGCGCTGAGCTATCACCGTTGCGAGGATGGATGTCAGCATCGCCGGCAGTACGATGGAGTAGTCGTTGCTGATCTCTATCAGGATGAGAATACCCGTCAGCGGTGCGTGCATCGTCCCCGCAAGAATTGCCCCCATCCCGGAGAGTGCATAGGCGGTCGGTGTCTTGACCAGGTCGGGGAAGAGCAGCATCATGGACAGGCCGAACACACTGCCGATCATCGCACCGCTTTTCAATGCCGGTGCGAACACGCCTCCCGTCCCTCCGGTACCCGTCGTGATGGCGGTATGCCAGGGCTTGAGAAATGCGACGACCAGCATCAGCCAGATGGGCAGGGTTGCGTGCAGCGCCTCGTTGACCGGTGTGTACGACTGCTCCATCATCTCGGGAAGAAACAGGATCAAAATACCGACGAGAAGCCCGCCGGTTGCAGGACGCAGGACTTCTGCCATGCGCAGATGACGGTGACTCAGCTTTTCCACGGTCATGATAACGCTCGTGAAATACGCCGACATCAGGCCCATAATCACGCCGAGCACGGCGAAGAGCAGATACTCGGGCAGTTGAATCGAGAAACCTGAAGGTGCACTGACGAGGGTAAAACTGCCGTATGCGTTACGAGTAATTGCGGTTGCCGCTACCGCGGAGACGACAACCGGCGTAAAGGTTTTCAGGCGGAAATCTCCGAGGATGACTTCGAGCACGAACATCACGCCACCCATCGGTGCATTGAAGATGCCGCTGATCCCCGCCGCCGCGCCGCAGGCGATCAGCGTGCGGCTCTGATCACGGGTGAGACGGAAAAGATTCGCAATGCTTATTCCAACCGCCGCGCCGACATGAATGATCGGTCCCTCGCGTCCGCCGCCGCCGCCCGACCCGATGGACAACGCTCCGGTGAGCAGCTTCTGCAGAATGACACGACGCTGGATGCGACCTCGGGAGAAGCGCGAGGCGAGGATGACCTCGGGGACACCGTGCCCGGGTTTGGTTTTGAACACATAGGTCTGAAGCAAACCCACCGCGAGTCCGCCGAGAGCCGGAATCAGGGGAATGAGCAGATACTGCCAGTATTCGTTTTCGTGGGAGAGCGCGAAGAGATCGAGGAAATGATTACCGGCGAATTCGACCGTCCAGTTGAACAGCAGGATCACCCCACCGGCCGCGATGCCGATACCGGCCGCGATGAGGATAAGTACGGATTCGCTGCGCGTGAAACGCACAAGCTTTTTTCCCAGTTCCTGTGGCTGGGAAAAATACAACCTGCGAAAGAGCAGCTGAATGCGCGGTATGAGTTTCTGCGGAAACTCCATAGTCAGGAAATCTACTTCACCGCACTTTCAGGAGCAAAAAACCGTTTTACCGGACATACAACATCGTGCGCGTCACTGCTGCATCTGCCGTGCGCAGGATGGCATGGTATACGCCCGCCGGAAGGTCACCGGCGTGGAAGGGGATGCGGTGCTCGCCCTCTGCCAAAGGCCCCCGGTACAACGTCCGAATGTGGCGTCCCTGGCTGTCGTGAATATCCAGCTTCACTGCGATGCCGTCCTTCGCCGCAGGGACGCGCACATGCACCTGTGTGCTGCCGCCACGGGAAGAGGAAAACGGGTTCGGCGCGTTGCCGACCGTCAGACCGGGCTGAATACGCCGTATGATGAATTCGCAATTGCCATCCTGCAGAATGTGCATTTCCGGAAACTCTCCGTCTGCCGGACAGCAGCGCTGCCACAATTCACTCTCCAGAACGGAAAGATCGAACTTCCGCACCGTCTTCCCCCGATTCGGACCGATGGTGACATATACGAGCACGCCGCTGGTATCGCGCGGAAGCACGGTTCCCACCGTGACAATATCCAGGCGGTCATCGCGAATTTCCCACTGTACATCCTCCGGATCGAGCAGCGTACCCGGAGTGATTTCGATATCCTCGATATCGGCCGGGAGACGCAAAGACAACGCGGCCTGCATGGCCGTGCCCGTCTCCAGTCCACCCGCAATCCGGACGGGGATGCGAATGGGCTCCTCCGCGGCATAGACACCGAGGGAATCAAATGCCACCTCCAGCGCGCGGAAACACTGGCAGATGATCGTTGAGTCCGGAATCATCGTGAACTCGGTTGGACAACCGACGATCTGTGCATCCTCGATACGGAACGGAACGCGTCGACTGCTGTCGGCAACCAGGGCCTGGACGGGGAAACCGACCAGTCGGGACGTCGCTGATGCAGGCTGGATTTCCGAGAGCGTGAACCGCAGACGGCCCGGACCGATGCGTGCCATGTCCACGACCTGGTTCTGCGTGACGGTTCCGAGCGTAAAGGGCAGCAGCGGGATTTCCACCAGTTTCTCGTCGTAGACCAGAGTGAAGGAGAGCGTCAGCGTCAGGTCGAGGGAAGGAATGGGATCGATGTCGACGAAACCGTACCCCGTCGCGAGGGGCGTCAGTTCATCCGGTACGTCGACTGTCAGCGTGCTCCGCTCACTGCGCCAGGGACAGGGCAATGTCACCTGATCCGCACCGCTGTTCGTCCCGTCCGTCACCGTCAGAAACAGCGACCGCTCGGTGTATTCGCAGTTGTCCGATATGTACTCACCGATGCAGCAGGGCTCGGTGATGATATCGGCGATTTTTTCGTACACCGTGGTCAATTCGCTCGGACGCGAAACGAAGAAATAGACCCCGCCGGTCTCCACGGCCATCCGGCGCATGACGTCCTGGAACTCCGGGGCGATATCGAATGCGATGGTGTGCAGTTTAATGTCCAGCAGATTGGCGAGCGTGATCACATCCTCGGGCGTGCTGGAGGAAAGATTGTCCTCTCCGTCAGTAATGACGACCGCATGCCTGTTGCCGCTGCGCCTCTGCAGTTCCTCGCAAGCCATGACAATTGCGTCGAACAGTGCCGTTCCGCCGCTGGCATCCAATCCGCTCAGGACATTCTTGAGAGAGGTTTTATCCGTCGTGAAGGGATGCTCGACGCGGACAGTGCGGCCGAAGGTCACAATTGCCGCCTCGTCGGTCGCTCCGAGGGAGTCGACGAGCCGCTGTGACGCCTCGATGAGTTTCGGCAGAGCGGCGAAGATGGATCCACTGTTGTCGAGCACCAGGGCCACGGAATTGATCTCCGTCGGATCGGGACAGCGAATCGCAAGCTTCTGCAGAATTCCGTTCTCCAGCAGAGTGAAGTGCGTCTCGTCCAGACCGCGCACGATCTGACCGTCCGCGCGCACACAGGCCTTGAACGTCACTCGTGGCAATTGACTGAAATCCACATCCGCGATCGTGACATCGAGCGGCTGCGCCGTCATCGGGACCGGGAGCGCAAGCCCGAGAAGGAACAGGAGTCCCGGAAACAATGACATCAACAGGAATCGTGTTTTCATCAATGGGATCGATGGTGGGAAAATATCTCTGTCATACTACGTCATGTGCCGTTCTTCCGCAAGCCCAAAACAAGGGAACGATTACGCGGATCTCGTGTCTATGCTGCAGTCGGCCGACGCATTCGATCATCCCGGCAGCCCGGCGCTTCCCGCGATTCACTCAATGGAGGCCCGCGCATCTGCCCTTTCATTCTCAATTCAGGAGGAAGAACAATGATACGCCGATTGCTATCCGTTGCGATGCTGCTGCTGTTCTGCGGCGGTGCCGCGGAGGGACAATTCAACGACGAATTCGACGCCGATGCACTCGAGACCGGATGGAGCTGGATGCGTGAGCAGCCAGCGCGATGGGACCTCGGCAACGGACAACTGAAAATATTCACTGAACGCGGGGCCCTGAACGGCCTGCTCTTCAACAATGTTCGAAACATGCTCCTGCAACCGTTGAGCATTCAGGGTGATTTCATGATGGACACGGAGCTACGCTTCACGCCTGAATGGGCGTACCGCAATGCCGGACTGCTCTATTACATTGACGACGACAATTACATCCGCGTCTCACGCGGTATCCATGAGGGCAGGAACACGATATGGATGGAATGGGAGATCGACGGTGTCACCACCTTCGAATATCTCGAGGCACCGCTGCCACTGGAGAAAGACGACCTCGCCTTTCGTCTCCGCCTTATCCGGAGGAGCGGCAATGTCTTTACGGCGGCGTATCAGGTGCGCTGGGATCAGGGGGATTGGACCGGCTGGGACGGTGTGGGTACTGCCACCATCGATTTCCCGTCCGCTGCGGTACGTGTCGGATTGCAGGCGGCGAATGGAGACGGCATATACACCACGGCGCTTCCTGCGGAGGCGGAATTCAACTGGTTTCACATCAGCACAACCACTGCTGTGCTTCCGTCTGCCATCCCTCCCGAAGCCTTCCGCATATCGGCGATTCACCCGAGTCCCGCAACTCCCGGCCAGGAAATAACTGTCCAGCTCGTTGTCGATCGCCGTACGGAAATCCGCTGCCGGATGACCGACCTGCTGGGGCGGGATGTCTCTCCGGCCCGTGATCCGGGTGCCCTTCCCTCCGGGACGCATCGTCTTGTTCTTCCGACCGGATCGCTTGTGCCCGGTGTCTATTTTCTTCACTTCACGGGCAACGGCACACGAAGCACACGTCGCATCCTCCTGACACACTGACATCGAAGCGCGACGTCTGCAAAAGAGAAGGCGGGAAATCCCGCCTTTTCATTTCGTGTCTTTCGTTGCATCTTTTTTCTGCTGTTCCTTGAGACGACGGATTTCCTCGTCGATGCGGCGCTGTTCCTCTTCGAGCATTTCCTTTGCACGACTCAGCTCGTCAGCCTCCTGCTGCAACTCCTCACCGGATTTGACGGCATCGTAGGCGTCGACATCCCGTCGCAGACGGAATTCGACGGGAATACTCATGCGAGATGCGACCGGTTGGCCATCGCGCTGCGCTGCCTTGAAATACCCCGAAAGCACCGCCGTCAGGGCGACGGAGTCGAGCATGGCATGGCCGCTGCTTTCCGCCAGTTCCGCATACGCAACGTCGCCCCGGCGATCGATCCATGCAGCGATGATGGCTACACCTTCCCATCCCCGGCGCATTGCACTGTCGGGATATATGACTTCGAGCGGCTCGAGCAGCGCGGCAGATGCGTCCGTCGGGATTTGAGGACGGTCGAAATCCACCGGCCGCGTGCCGTGATGGAAAACGTCCTGTGCGTGACAGGGTGCGATCAACAAGAACACGAATACAAATATCTTCATAGGGGGTATACGCTCTCCATCACCCTACACCGCCTGTGGAGGTTCAGAGTGAGGATACGGTCCGGAAATGCAGAATCGTATCCGGGATCAGATCCAGGGGTTGTTGGAGCGCGCCAGTTCCACGGACACGATGTCCGGAAAGCGGCGTTTGAGAATGGCCTCCACACCGCCCTTCAGCGTCATCTGCGCTGACGGACAGGTGCCGCACGCACCGGCAAGTTCGACAAAAACCACGCCGTCCTTCATCTCGATGAAGGTGATCTGGCCACCGTCGGCTTCAATGTAGGGACGAATCTGATTCTGGATGACATCTTCAATCTGGGTTTCGAGCGTCGCCTGATCGGACATGAGAAAGACTCCTTGGAATACGGGCATCGGTACAATCAGAGAAAAACATACGGAAATTGTTTTCTTCAGACAATGGAAATGCGGTGTCGCCTCTGTTGCTTTTCCAGCGGACCGAACGTAACTTGATATTCTACGGGCCCTTAGCTCAGTTGGTCAGAGCGGTGGACTCATAATCCATTGGTCGCAGGTTCAAGTCCTGCAGGGCCCACTCCCTGCTTCCGAAGCTCTTGGAAGCAGTGAATGCACGACGG
>JAFGKR010000029.1 GCA_016928515.1 Bacteroidota bacterium
GTCATGCGGGAAGGCCGGTCATGCGGGAAGGCCGGTCATGCGGGAAGGCCGGTCATGTGGGAAGGCCGGTCATGCGGGAAGGATGATGCGGAAGGTCGTGCCTTTGCCGGGTGCGGTGTCGTGAACGAAGAGCTTGCCGCTGTGGTAATCCTGCACGATGCGGCGCGCGAGGCTGAGACCGAGTCCCCATCCGCGCTTCTTCGTGCTGTAGCCCGGACGGAAGATATCCTTTTTCAGTCGCAGGTCGATACCCTTGCCGTTGTCCTGCACATCGATAATCACCTTTTTCCCCCGGTGGGAGACGAAGAACTCGATGCGTCCGTCATTGTGTTCCATGGCGTCGAGTGCGTTTTTCATCAGGTTCTCGAACACCCATTCGAGGAGTTCGGCGTTGTAGCGTGCGTTGACCGACTCCGTATCCGGTACGATGATGGCGACCTTCTTGCCGAGTTGTGGGGTCCGGCGCCGGTAATAATCCGCACTCTTGCGGATGGTTTCCATGAGATTCTGCTCCACGAGTTGCGGTTTCGATCCGATCTTGGAGAAGCGCAGGGCGATACGGTTCAGGCGGTTGACATCCTTTTCCATTTCCGCGATGGTCTGGCGCAGCGCTTCCGGATCATCGGTCTGCTCGTGCAGCAGTTCCAGCCAGCCCAGCATGCTCGACAGCGGCGTCCCGAGTTGATGCGCCGTTTCCTTCGACATGCCCACCCAGATGTTGGCTTGTTCGCTGCGCTTGATGTAGCTGAAGCCGATGTAGCCGATGAGGATGAACATGCTGGCGACGAGGATTTCGATATAGGGTAGGGCACGGAGTTCCTTGACGAGATCGGATTCATCATAGAAGAGGTATCCGAGGATGGTCGAATCCTCGAATGTCACAACGATCGGCGGATTGATCTCCGCCATGCGATCTCTTTCTTCGATGTGGAATTGTTGCAGTTCCTCCGCGGAGAGTTTCGAGGAATCGACGTCCATGTTTTTCGCGGTGTAGGGATTCAGCGAAGCATCGGTCATCAGAATGGGGAAATCGATCAGGTCGGTCACGCTGGTTTCGAATGTGTAGTCCCCGTTCGGTGAACTGTCGTTCGCGATGTACTCCAGAGCGCTGATATGAAGCTGCAGGCTCTCGTGTTCACGTTCCTGAAGTTTTTCGACAATGGACTGCGTATAAAAGAGCACGCTGATCACGATAAGGATAGCCATCACCACAAGGGCGATCTTGAAATTCGCTGAGACCGGTCTGCGTTGCATGGGATTCGGAGGGCTGTGGCAGAGTAGTGTGACAAGCTTACGGAACTCCTGCGGCCGATCAAAGCCAAAAATCGGGACCGGATCCTCGAAGGTTCTGTTCAGAGCTCCTGCTCGCCGCCACGCCGGAGAATCGCCGAGTTGCCGTAACGTACGTCATCCGCAGGAGCACGGGTATCGGTGAACCGCCGGCTCCGCAAGCGCTCACGCTCGACGTATGGCCGCAGCCGGTACCGAGCGGAATGCGGCTGCATGTTCGCATCGGCGGAGAATCCGGTCAGATCTGCCGCCTGACCCTGCACGATCTGCTGGGAGGCGAGCGTATCTCGCGCGAGGTCGAAAGCGGGCGATCCGTGTCGATCGATCTTGCAACGGTGCGACTCACCGCAGGTGTATACCTGCTGCGGGCGGTGTCGGAGGATGGTGCGCAGGTGGTGCGGATGATTTCCGTCGTTCTGTCGTGATATCTGTCAACTCAGCGTTTTAGGCTATATTAAAAAATATTTAAACCCAGGTTAAAAAATCGCTTTGCTTGCATTTTGACGGAAAACGCACTAATCTGAGCCATCCTGCAATCCAATGGAGAGATGCGATCATGGCGCAACCCCTCGTCTCCGTCATTCTCACCACCTACAACCGCGCCGATCTGCTGTCACGCGCAGTGGAATCCGTGTTGATGCAGTCCTGGCAGAACTGGGAATTGATCGTCATCGACGACGGCTCCACGGACGGGACGCCGAAACTGCTGGCGGAATTCGTTCGGCTCGACGCACGTGTGCGAACCCTCCGGCAGGAAAATCAGGGTCCCGGACGCAGCCGCAACCGTGCCCTGCACGAATCGTACGGCGACATGATCTCCGTGCTGGATTCCGACGACGCCTATGCCGTGGATCATCTGTATCTCCGCGTTCGCTACATGATCGATCATCCCGAGGTGGACTTCATCTATGGTGGATATCGCGCCATCGGCTCCGACACCCAGATGCTCGTACCGGATATGGACGATCCGAGTATCCAGGTCCCACTTGACGAATGCGTCATCGGCGGAACCTTCTTCGCCCGGCGCGGGGTGATCGAGGAGGCCGGGGGATGGGATCACGGATATGGCGAGGATGCACGACTCTTTGCCCGCATCCGTAGCAGTTTCATGGTGAAAAAAGTCGATTTCCCGACATACCTGTACCACCGCGACACCATCGACAGCCGCTGTACACGGCTTGTACCGTAAGTTGTGAGCCGTTACCGATAAACCAGTGAACCGGATCATTCTATCCAACGGCCGATCCGGCGCCGCTACGCTCTGCGGACCTTCGGCAGCCCACGTCCTCAAAATTTCCCATTGAATCCATTCCCAATTCTCCGTACATTACAAGTTCGTAAAGAGTTGCGCGAAACAGCGGCAGGAATATATGCTCATCAGCATGACGGGATACGGGACGGCGACGGCGGGGAACGGGCAGATGTCCGTCACCGCGGAAATCCGTTCCGTCAACAGCAGGTACTACGAGTTTTCGGCGCGGCTTCCGAAGCATCTGCAGACAAAGGAACTGGAGCTGAAAGAAGCCGTCCGTGAACGGATCAAACGCGGAAAAGTCAATCTTTCCGTCAGCATGGATCGCGGCAACGGTGCCGCTCTGCCCGTGCACGTGGATGAGGAGGCTGTCCGTACAACCATGGCGGTACTTCGCCGCCTGAAGGAGATTTCCGGTATCGAAGAGGAAGTCCGCCTCGATGCCCTGCTCAGATTTTCAGAGATCTTTTCTCCTGAAGAGGCGGAAGATCTGCCGGAGGAAGAATGGGCACTCGTCATTCAGGCTGTCGGCGACGCCGCGGATGGACTTCTTTCCATGCGCTCGCGTGAAGGAGAGGAATTGACGCGCGATTTTCGCGAACGCATCACCATGCTCGACGATGCCATCGGAAAAATTGAAGTGCTGTCTCGCGGACGCAGCGAGAAGGAACGCGACCGCCTGCGCGAACGACTCCGTGCCCTGTTGACGGAAGAAAAAATCGATCCCGCCCGGCTGGACATGGAAATCGTGCTCCTTGCGGACAAGATGGATATCACCGAAGAACTCGTGCGCTTCCGCAGCCACACCAAATTTTTTCTCGAGGCACTCGACGCAGAGGTGTCGGAGGGACGCAAACTGTCCTTCCTCCTCCAGGAAATGAACCGAGAGGCGAACACCATCAGTTCGAAAAGTTACGATGCGGACATCGCCCACCTCGTGGTTTCGGTCAAGGAAGAACTCGAGCGCATTCGCGAACAGATTCAGAACATCGAGTAATCCGCCCCATGCTCTTCGTCCTGTCCGCCCCAAGCGGATCCGGCAAGACCACTATCGCCCGCGGTGTGCTCAGCCAGTACCCGGATCTCCGCTTCTCCGTTTCCGCCACGACGCGACCCCGGCGGCCGAACGAGACAGAAGGGAAGGATTATTTCTTTCTCACCCATGACGAATTCGAACGGCGCATTGCGGACGGCGATCTCGTCGAATGGGAAGAAATTTACGGGAATATGTATGGTACGCTGCGTTCGGAAATCGACCGCGTGCTCACGGAACACGGCCACCTGCTCTTTGACATCGACGTCAAGGGCGCGTTGTCGCTCAAAGAAATGTACCCCGACGATGCCGTCCTCATTTTCATCCGGCCGCCGGGCCTGCACATTCTGCGTGAACGGCTGGAACGCCGGGGCACGGATGATCCCGCCGTCATCGACCGGCGCATGGAGCGGGCCGCGTGGGAACTTGAACAGATCCCGCGGTTCGACCACGTGGTGCTCAACGACGACCTCTCGCATTCCATCCCGGAGGTCATTCGCCTCATCGGGATATACATGAACGGATCGAAACAGCAGCAGTAACATTTTTTTATACAGGAGAAATCATGTCACTCGAACCCCTGGATCTTACCCGGATCGACAGTCACGCCGAAAACATTTATGAAGCGATCGTCGTGCTTTCCAACCGTGCACGGCAGATCAACGAGGAAATGAAAATCCGGCTCAACCAGGAGCTGGAGGCGTTTCAGCCGCGAACGGATTCGGAAGAGGAAGTGGAATCCAATCCCGAGCAAACCCGCATCAGCATCGAATTCGAAAAAATGCCCAAGCCCACACAGAAAGCGGTCGAGGATCTGATGAGCGAGAGGATCTCCTACCGTTACAAGGAAGAGTGAGCCTCGCCGGCAAACATATCATCGTCGGTGTGACAGGCAGTATTGCAGCTTACAAATCCGCGCTGCTCGTCCGCGAGCTTGTCAAGGCCGGCGCGGAAGTGCGTGTCGTCATGACGCCGGCCGCCTGCGAATTCATCACTCCCCTCACACTGGCGACGCTCAGCGGCAGTGACGTGGTGCTCGATATGTTTCCGCAAGACCGCTCGAAAGGCACCTGGCATATCCATCTCGGCGTGTGGGCGGACCTGATGATCGTGGCCCCCGCATCCGCGAATACCCTGGCCAAACTGGCCCACGGGTTGGCGGATGCTGCGCTCCCTTCGCTTGCTCTTGCCATCCGTTGTCCCCTGGTCGTCGCTCCGGCAATGGACACGGACATGTTTCTGCATACCGCCACACAGGAGAACCTCGACATCCTTCGTCGCCGTGGTGTGGAGATCGTTGCGCCCGAAAGCGGCGAACTGGCGAGTGGCCTCAGTGGACCGGGGCGTCTCCCGGAAACCTCCGTTCTCATGCAGACTTTGGAACGCGTGCTGCATGGCGGTGAGCAGGACCTGCGCGGACACTCTGTCCTCATTACCGCCGGACCCACACGCGAAGCCATCGATCCCGTGCGCTACATCGGCAACCGCAGTTCGGGCAAGATGGGATTCGCGATTGCGGACGCCGCCGTTCGTCGCGGTGCCGCGGTGACGCTGATCACCGGTCCCGTCTCGCTTTCGACGCCGGCAGGCGTGACCCGCATCGACGTCGAAACGGCGCAGGAGATGTACGATGCAGTGATGCAGCGGTCCGAGGAGCAGGACATCTGCGTCCTGGCCGCCGCGGTGGCGGATTTCGCTCCCGCTGCACCCGCGGAACAGAAAATCAAGAAGGAGACGCTGA
>JAFGKR010000030.1 GCA_016928515.1 Bacteroidota bacterium
CCGCAACAACGTGACTGCCGCAGCCTTTCTCGGCACGGCTTTTCTCATCCTCGTGATCGGACTGCGCGGCATCAAGTTTCTCGTGCCGCAGCATCCGGACCTCGTCATCGCCGCCATCATCGTCGAGATCACGGTGCTGTGCATGCTCGGACTCACCACCTGGTATGAGCGCAGCGACGAACTGCAGAGCGCCGAAGCGGTGGAAACCGTGCGGCTGCCGAACGACGAGTACATCGACAAGGAATACGTGCTGCAGGCACTGCGCTCCGTGGTGGAGGACCTGAACTCATCGGTCGCGCCGGAGCGGGGAGGTGGGTCATGAACGCGTTCCGTTTGCTCGCCGCCGTTCTCATCTTCCTGTTGCTGCAGGCGCGCTCCGTGGCGCAGAACGAGAACGAGGATATCGCGATGGTGCAGGAAACGCAGACCGACCTGCTCGTCGCCCGCAGCGCCTATGAACTCGGAGAATGGGAAATCGCGGTCGAAGCGTACGAAGCCGCGAAGCACGAAACGACTTTCACCATCGGCGATCTCCACCAGCTGTCCTATGCCCTGCTGCAGCTCGACCGCTACGACCGCGCCCGGGCTGTGCTGGAGAACATCCTCGACATCGATCCCGCGGACGCCCTCGCCTGGTTCAATCTCGGCATCACGCACATGCGCACGAACCGAATGCATGCTGCGCACCGGTGCTTCGAACGCACCGCGGAATTCACTTCCGAAGACCCGAGCGTCTGGGTTTGCCTCGCCATCACATCCCTCTGCACCGACCGCTTCGCGCAGGCGTGGGGGGCGTTCGACGAACTGCTCGCGCTCGACGAGGAAAAGGCGGAGATGGTGCTCGGATGGATCGTCGCGGAAGAGGACGCGCACAGCGATCCTGCCGCGGACTGGTGATAACATTGTGCATCCCGTCACCCTTCGTGCGCCTGCGGTGCATCAGGGTGACGGGTCGCAGAGAACCCGAACAACATACTGACGCAACGATACTGTGACCAGGAGGACAGCCATGCAGGATCCCAAATCATTCCGGAAGTACCAGGTGTACTTCTTCCTGTACCTCGCCGTGATCTGCGAGCTGCTGATCATCATCGTCGAACGCGACGACGCGGAGATGCAGCTGCGCCGCGAACGCGACGAGCTGTACAACCTCACGCGGAACATCGTCACCGAGCTGATCGAGACGCGTCCGATACAGTCCCTCAACGGCAACAGTCTCATGGAGGTCGGCGAGACCCGCCGCTTCTATGTTACCCTCCAGGGCATGGGACCGGAAGACCGCGTAACCCTTCCCCCCGAGGTGCTCGTGCTGCGGGGGGCGGACACGCTCCGCCGCCTGCGCCAGGGCGCGGGCATCGATCTCGTGGAGGAGGAGAGCCGCAACGGCAAGCGTGTCTACGCTTTCGACTGGACCGCCCCGTCGCCCGGGGAATACCGCTTCGTCGGCAGCTCGGCCAACGACCGCTTCAGTCTGAAAGCAACCGGCGAAATCAAGCTCGCCTCGCTGAATTTCCCGATGGAGGTGATCGAGATGTTCGTGCCCGACATCGGCAGCCGCATTCGGGAATTCGAGGCGCTTTCCTCGGACATGCGCGTCGAGGTCATCACCGCCGGGGATCAGCTCATCCTCAACGGCGGCGCGCTCGTCACAGCGGCGGGCTATCCGGCATCCGGCTATGTCGAGGTGCAGGGCACGGCCGCGGCGAAGGTGCGCATCGCTCCTTCCGCCGGAACGGTGACGGAGGAAGACGGCCGCCTTCGCTGGGAGGGCGTGTTCGAAAAGCCGGATACGTACACGGTACGGCTCTATGGACGCGATTCCCGCGGGGCGGGAGGTCTCAGCCAGGCGTCGTCGTCCTTCCGCGTGGAGGTAAAGTGGCCGGTGTCGGCCTCCACCGTGCGCGACGCCTACGCGGGCGAGCTGTTCCGCAAGAACCTCGCCGTGGCGGGACTCGAAGACCGCACGAAATACCACTGGCGCGCAACGCTCAACGGCGCTCGCATCGCGGAGGGTGACGGCAGCATGGCGGAATTTTCGCTGCCGGAGAAGGCCGTCGGCAAAACGCTGCGTGTCGAGGGACTCTACGACGGCCGGGTCTATCCGGTGGCGGTTGACGATGCCCGGCTCGCGGATTCCCGCTTCACCTGCGACGTGCTCGCGGCACCGGTGCGCTTCCGCAACATCTCCTTCTCCCGCGGGGGCGAATATCCCGTCAACCAGGAATTCCGCTTCGAGGTGTATGTCTGCGGCAGCTGTATCGAGCAGAACCGCCGGGCGCCCGAACGCATTTCTGTGGATGCGGAATCGGAGAACGGCCGTGACCTGCTCGACGATTACGTCTTCGAACCCATCATCGACGGCGCGGGCCGCCGCATCGGAACGCGGCTCAGATTCTATCTCGCCGGGAGAGTCGACCGCGACGGTGAGGAGGTGGTGATCACGCTCCGTGCGGACGACGCCACGGAGCGCATCCCCGTCATGATTTTCCCGGAGTGACCGCGAGGGGGGAGGGGAGTGGATATGAAAGTGCAGAGATACTCCGTTCAAATCCAAACACTTGAGAGTGATGCATACCATTCGTAATTTACCTGCCCCCCTCCGAAGACAAAC
>JAFGKR010000206.1 GCA_016928515.1 Bacteroidota bacterium
AGCTGTGCGCGGCGTGCCCCGTGTGCATCCGCGTCATGCAGTGACTCCCCCGCCACGAAACGGCGGTTCCCTTCCTTTAGTCTTTCGAGTGCTTCCCGTGCCGGAATCATCACTACCACCTTCCATCAGTATTTCACGTGCATAACATGTACGAAAAGAATGAACGCGAAAACCTTTATGGTGCGTTCCATGGCCGAAACCGCATATTTTACCCGGGTAAAAATAAAAATTTACCCGGGTAAAATATGTGAGCGACATGACAGAGCTGTTCTATCTCCTGCTGCTGTTTCGTGGACAGGACCTCGCTCGAACAAATTAAGGATTTTATCGATTTTATCGAATCGTAACAGGACGCTAACAATCCGCACCCATATTGCATTTCTCACATCATCAATCCATGATACAGGAGGAGTCTTATGCAGGTGACAACCCGCATGGTATTTCGTACCACCCTTTCCATGCTTGTGCTTACGGCCGCGCTGGCAGTGAACGCCTCGGCGCAGTCGATCAATCTCTCCGTTCTCGGAGAATACAAGACTGGCGTGTTCGACGAATCCGCCGCGGAAATCGTCGCGCACGATCCCGCCACGCAGCGTCTCTTCACCGTGCGCGGCGAAGCGCCGGAAGTGGACATCATCTCCATCGCCAACCCGGCTTCCCCCGTCTATGTGACGACCATCGATTTCGCCGCGATCTGGTCCGCCGCCGGCGGTGCCAACAGCATCGACGTGCATAACGGCATCGTCGCCGTGGCCGTCCAGGCCGATCCGAAAACCGATCCCGGTCGCGTGTATTTCCTGCAGGCCTCCACCGGGGCGGTACTGCATTACGTCACCGTCGGCGCGCTGCCTGACATGCTGACTTTCTCCGAAGACGGCCAGTACGTTCTCGTTGCAAACGAGGGAGAGCCGAACGACAGCTACACCATCGATCCCGAGGGCTCAGTGAGCGTCATCGATCTCAGCTCCGGCGTCGCAAGCGCGTCGGTCGCGACCGCGGATTTCCATTCATTCGATGCGCAGAAAGCCGCGCTGATGGCCGCCGGCGTCCGTATTTTCGGCGACAATAATCCCACGGTGTCTCAGGATCTCGAGCCCGAGTACATCACCACGAAGGGCGACATGGCCTGGGTCGGACTGCAGGAAAACAACGCCCTCGCGGTCGTGCAGATCAGCACGGCGACCGTGCAGGGTATCGTGCCGCTGGGTTTCAAGGATCACAGCCTTGCCGGAAACGGTTTCGATCCCAGCGACAAGGATGGCATCGACATCGGCACCTGGCCGGTGCGTGGCATGTACATGCCGGATGCGATCGCGTCGGTTAAAATCAACGGGACTACCTACATCGTCAGCGCCAACGAAGGTGACGCGCGTGAGTATGAGGATGAGGATCTGAATTACCTGTTCGCGGAGGAAGAGCGCGTCAAGGACCTGACGCTGGATCCGACCGCATTCCCGAATGCCGTGACGCTGCAGGGGAACAATGACCTCGGACGCCTGAACGTGACCACCACGCTTGGGGATACCGACAATGACGGCGATTATGACGAACTGTATTCCTTTGGCGCACGCAGCTTCTCCATCTGGGACACCGCTGGCAACCTGGTCTGGGACAGCGGCGACCAGTTCGAACAGATCACCGCGGCGGCGTATCCGGCGGATTTCAACACGGACAACGACGAGAACGACCCGGACGGCCGCAGTGACGCCAAGGGACCCGAGCCCGAGGCGCTGACCGTTGCGACGATCTGCGGATCGACGTACGCATTCATCGGACTCGAGCGCATCGGCGGCATCATGGTGTACGACATCAGCGATCCGACGGCGCCCGTGTTCCAGCAGTACATCAACAACCGCGATTTCGCGCTCGAACCGGAGAATAATGTCAATACCGTCGGCGATCTGGGTCCGGAAGGACTGATATTCATCGACGCCGCGGACAGTCCGAACGGGCAGAACCTGCTCGTCTGCGCCAGCGAGGTCAGCGGCACGGTGACGCTGTTCTCCGTTCTCAACACCGACGCTCCCGTCCTCGACGCCGCGCTCGACCTGGTCAACCTGATCAACGCGACCAAGGGTGATTTCGAAGTCAACATCACCGCGACGGACGGCTGCGATCCGGAGCCGATGGTGCACGCGGTCATCGAAATCCCGGCGACCGACGGGAACACGGTGATCAAGTACAACATGGCATCACTCCCTCGCCTGAAGTTCGATCCCGCGAAGAACACGGTGACCGTCGACGCACCGAATCCGCAGCAGTTCTGGACCGACATCCTGGCTGCGGGCGGCATCCCGGTGGTGGATGGTGACGTTTTAGAGTATGATCTGATTCCGAGTTACACGAAGTTCGATTACGATTTCATGACGGATGGCACGCTGGTCAAGGTCAAGGCGGCGGTTGATCCTGTCATGATGGTGGCGGCGACGGATGCCTCGAACATGACGACCACGGAGTCCGCGACGGCGAGCTTCGCCGCGCCGAAGCTTGCGGCGAACGCCGTTCCGTCCTCCCCGGTCCTGCATCAGAATCATCCGAATCCGTTCAATCCTTCCACCGTGATCCGTTTCACGCTGCCGGAAGCCGGCGCGGTGACGCTCGCCGTGCATGACCTGCTCGGCCGGCACGTCGCCACGCTCGTCGACGGTGCCATGGCGGAAGGCACGCACAGTGTGCGCTGGAACGGTTCCAACGCGAATGGCATCGCCGTCCCGAGCGGGGTGTACCTCTACACGCTCCGCAGCGGCGCGAAGGTGGAAACGCGGAGGATGATGTTGATGAAATAAATCCCGTCCCCAATCGGGATGGGATCCGACGATCCGCACACCCGTGATACGCATACCCGTAGGGCGGATTCATGAATCCGCCCTACGGGTATTTTCATTGCAATTATTTGCACCGCATCATGAATCCGCCCTGCGGTTGTTTTTCGGAAAAATGTGCCTCCCCGTCATGAATCCATCTGCGGATGGAAAATGCGGATTAGATTATTTCTTCCTCCGCCCCCGCACGACCACCTGCATCTCGCGGATGTCGAACTCGGCCAGGCGCTCCCTGCCGCGCACGGACAGCCATCCCCAGGGGATATCGATAATGGTACCGTCGTCGTCGTCGATGAAGTGATGATGCCGCTCGATGTTGGGATCGAAGACGGCCGTTCCTTCCTTCAGGATCTGCATGCGCAGAAGTCCTTTTTCCACGAAGAGATTCAGCGTGTTGTATACCGTCGCCCGAGAGAGCACGGTGCTGTATTCCCGGGCCTCCTCGTAGACGTCATCGGCGGTCGGGTGCTCTGCACTGTGAAGTACTGCCGCCGCTATGGCCAGGCGCTGAGGCGTCGGCTGAATGCCGTGCTGCCGGAGGATGTCGACGTATTCTTTCATGAATGCCATGATGCACATTTCATGGGACTTTGTCAAGGTTTAGACAAAGTCCAGGAACAGGCGTCCGTCAACGCGCCTGTTTTCCTGCCGGATGGTGGGACAGCATCAATCCTCGATGAAGAGTGCGTCCTTGATCGGTTCGACGCCGTTCATGCCGTCGAGCATGGTTTGCACCTTGTCGTCGGGGTGGTAGAATTCCAGCAGTTTCGGAGTGATGTCAACCAGGGTGACATTCTCGGACAGATACGCCGTTTCCCATTTCGACACGATAAGATCGAGATGCTGCTCCGCGGCGATCGCGGCGAAAGATTCTTTCAATTCCTCGAAATAGGCGTTTACTGATCCGCTGCCGAACACCAGGTCATGCAGGTGTGCCTGGTGCAGGGGACCGAGCCGCTTCAGCTCTGCGATGGTCTCCTCGTCGCCGTTCTCCTGTGCTTCTTTCATTCTCCGATGCAGATCCCTGGCCGGGTTCTCGATGTCGGGGCAGTGGAAGCGCGCGAGCGCGATGGCGCGGGAATCGAAGATGCCGACGCGGGTCTGCGAGGTGGTCGTAGTGGCGGCCGCCGTGGCAAGGGCCAGGGCGAACATGAGGATCGCGATGGTTCGCGTTTTTTGTTTCATGGGATCACCTGTATTTGGGAGAGGACTGCCCGAAATGTACGGGCTGCCGCGGGGACATGCAACCCGGCCGCCCTGCCCGCACGGCCGCCGGGATGAAGATGCGCAGAGAACTTGCACATGATCGCCGCAGAAGATACATTTTCATTATCATTCTCCGCTGTGCACCGTATCG
>JAFGKR010000207.1 GCA_016928515.1 Bacteroidota bacterium
CGTCCCCCGCTCACGCGGGGGAATATCGAATGTGCCGTCCCTTCGGGACTGCACGGGGATTCTGGGCCCTCGCACGAACGCGGGCCCTCGCACGAACGCGGGCCCTCGCACGAACACGGGCCCTCGCACGAACACGGGCCCTCGCACGAACACGGGCCCTCGCACGAACACGGGCCCTCGCACGATTCCGGGCGGATTCATGAATCCGCCCTACGGGGGCGGTGGGTGCGGCTTGAAAGGAATGTCGGGATTGCGGCGCGGAATCTCTTTTTCGAAATGGTGGAGACGGATTTCCTTCTCACGTTGGACGACGATTCCTGGCCCCGCTCGGAGGAGGATGTGCTGCGCCTGCTGGAGACCATGGAATCCGATGCGCGCATTGCGTCGGTCTGTGCGTCCTGCGTACATCCGGAGACGGGTGTTGCCGAGACGCGAGGCATCGAACGTTTCGCGAGCCGCGGATCCGCCGAAGAGGGATACGATGTGGTGAATATCGCCGCCGGAGGATCCCTGCTGCGTATGACCGCGATGCGCGAGACGCATGGCTACGGCGCGGAGTTTTTCTGGGGACGCGAGGAGAACGATCTTGCCTTCCAGCTGCTGCAACGCGGCTGGCGGGTGCTGTACGATCCTCGTGCCGTGATCTGGCATACGCTCTCGCCCACCGGACGCCAGGCGCTGCCCCGTCTGCGCGCCGTGACGCGCAACAGCTTCTGGCTGCTGTGGAAATATTTTCCCCTTCCGGTCGCCCTGCCGATGGCCCTGCTCTTCGCGCTGCGCCGCATGCTTCCGCTGCTGAAGTCCCCGCAACGCGCCGGCGCCGTATTCGGTGGCATCGCGGATGGATGGAGCGGCATGACAACACGCCGCCGCTCGTCCGGCGAAACGCGCCATTTCACGCTGCGCGAATCCTGGGCTCTGCGTGGATGGTTCCGTAAATTGCTTTCCGAATAACACCGTATATTCCTTCCCATGTCCCGACCGCTTCGCATACTGCAAATTTCCCCACGCATCCCCTGGCCGCCGGCCCACGGTGCCGCGATCGGGATTTATTACATCACGAAATCCGTCGCCGCGCGGGGACATGACATCACGTTCATCGCGTTTACGCAACACGTGACACACAATCCCATCGTCGGGCGGATTCATGAATCCACCCGACGTGATGCATCCGCCGCACACGCATCCGCCGCACATGCGTCCGGAATTGAACCGATCGACGCCCTCACCGGGGACATGCCAGCGTTCTGTCGCGTGGAGGTCGTTCCGCACGACACACGGAACAAGGCGTGGGCGGCGCTGTGGAATCTGTTTTCGAAAAAACCGTACACGGTGTCGAAATACGCGTGCGACGCGATGACCGAACGCATCGACGAGCTGTGCGGGGAAACACGCTTCGATGTCGTGCATGTGGATCATGTGCATCTCTCCATGTACGGTGAATACGCGCAACAGACGTACGGCATCCCCTACGTGCTGCGGGAACATAATTTCGAGACGACGATTTACCGGCGCCTGGCGGAACGCACGCGCCTGCCGCTGCTCGGATTGTACCTCCGCCTCCAGTCCGCGCGGCTGTACCGGCACGAAGCCGACGCGCTGCGGCATCCGGATCTGGTGGCCGCCATCACGCCCGAAGACGCCGCCGACATCCGGCGCACCGGCGCGGAACACGTGCAGGTGATTCCCGCCGGCGTGGATACCGTACAGATTCAACCCTTTTCCCATCCCACCGATCCCGCGCATGTCGTGATTGTGGGACCCCTGGTCTGGCGTCCCAATATCGACGCGGCACTCTGGTTCGCCACGGAGATCTGGCCGCGCGTCCGTACCGCGCGGCCCGATGCATGCTGCACCGTCGCCGGCATGGATCCGCCTAAGGAATTGCTGCGGCATGCTTCCGGGGATCTGCGTTTCCCCGGTTTCGTGGAAGATTACGAGGCGCTGCTGGCCTCCGCCACGGTGATGGCCGTGCCGTTGCGCATCGGCGGCGGGATGCGCGTCAAGCTGCTGGAGTTCTTCGCCTACGGCAAGGCCGTGGTTTCCACCGGCATCGGGGCCGAGGGGAACGCGGCGCAGGACGGCGTGCACTTCCTCCGTGCGGACAGCGCAGCGGATTTCGCGGCGGCCCTCATCACCCTGCTGCAGGATGCGGAGCGCCGCCGCGCACTGGGCGCCGCGGGACGCGCACTGGTGGAGCAGCATTACAGCTGGGAGCACATTGGCGGGCTGTTCGAAAACGCGTATCTTGATGCGATCACCCGGCAATCCGGTGTTCCGGTATCCTGAATGTCCTCCATGCATCCGTCACAGATCCCGTTCTTCCCCTGGCACTGACATCCCCTGAATGAGTCCACTCGCGTATATCGGCATCGCCATCGCTGCGGTCTCCCTCCTCGCCCTGCTGTTCACCTATCTCCTGTATCCCCTGGCGATGGGACTGCTTTCCCTCCTGCGCACGCGTCCCTGGCGTCGCGACGAGGCGTTGCTTCCTCCCGTCACCATGGTGGTGGCAGCCTACAACGAGGAGCGGCACATCGAGGAAAAGATCCGCAACTTCCTCGCCATCGATTATCCGGCGGATCGCCTCTTTCTGGTGGTGGGATCGGACGGCTCCGCCGACGCAACGGATGATATTCTGCGCGGGCTGGAGGATGGGGAGCGCATCCGTTTTTTCCGCTTCGAGCGGGGCGGCAAGATGAAAACCGTCAACCGCCTCGTCGAGCGGGTGGAGACGCCGTTCGTGGTCTTTTCGGATGCGAACACGATGTACGATGAGCAAGCCGTGCGCCACCTGATGCGGCATTTCGCGGATCCGTCGATCGGAGGGGTGTGCGGAAATCTGCGCCTGGATCCGGTGAACGAAAGCGTCGGCGGTGCGGGGGAATCGACGTACTGGTCCTTCGAAAACCTGCTCAAGCGCTGGGAGGGGAATGTCGTCACCACGCTCGGTGCGACGGGCGGGATTTACGCCATCCGGCGCGAGCTGTACGCGCCGCAGCCGGAGAGCGCGCAGGTGGCGGATGACCTGCTGCTGCCGCTGCGCATCCTGCACGGGGGATACCGCTTCGTGTACGACGCGGAGGCGATGGCGTTCGAGGGGACGGAGGTGTCGATGCGCGACGAATTCCGTCGCAAGATCCGCGTGGGGATCGGAACGCTGAACACGCGGCATACGATCGCGCCGTTGTTGCGGGATCTGCCGTTCGGCGTGCGCGTGATGCTGTTTTCGCACAAATGGCTGCGCTGGATGGCGCCGTTTTTCATTCTCGCGCTGCTGCTGCTCATCCCGCTGCTTTCCGGGATCTGGTGGGTGCAGTCCTTCCTGCTCATCCCCCTGCTCGTCTTTCTTTTCCTCGCCGCCGCCGGCTGGCTCGCCGAACTCCTCGGCCGTCGATTGGGCCTTCTCTCCCTCCCGTTCTATTTCCTCGCCATCAATACGGGATTGTTGATCGCCTGGCTGCGTGTGGCGCAGGCGAAGCGGGTGGCGACGTGGGAGTGAGGGGAAGAGGGGAAGAGGAGAAGAGGGGAAGAGAATGTTATTTCAGCTTCCTTTTCAGGTAACGGATATACCCGCTCAAAAGCCGTGATACTTGGGCAACGTGGTTTATCATGGACGAAACATCGTACCCTCGACGACGAGCCAGTTCGGCCTGTGTCTCGAGTTCGGCCAGTGAGCCACGGGCATGATACAGTGCCCGCAGATTCTCACGGGTCGTTTCCTTCGCAGCACCCTCCGCGATATTACTGGGTATGGAACATGCGGCCCGGCGCATTTGATCCGAGAGATTGAAGCGCTCCTCAACAGGGAAGCATCTGATGCAGTCATACACCGCGTCGGCAAGATTCATCGCAGCATTCCACAATTCCAGACGCTCATGATTTCTTCTGAACACCTCGCTCATTCCCATTCTCCCTATCAATGAAATTCCCTCAACGATAATAGCAATTCCATCCCTCAACAGAGAGTCAATTCCCCTTCCCCTCTTCCCCTCTTCCCCTCTTCCCCCCTTTTCCCTATATTGACCAATCGACGAAACCACAACCACCCGGAGCGCCTGCCACATGATTCTCGTCCGTACGCCGTTTCGATTGCCGCTGGGTGGCGGCGGAACCGATCTGCCCGCGTACTATGAAAAATATGGCGGCAAACTGATCACGGCCGCAGTGAACAAGTACATGTTCATCAGCATCAATACGCCCGCGATCGTGGACAATATCAAACTGAACTACAGCCGCACCGAGGTGGTGGCGCCGGATCGCATCGAAGATATCCGGCACGATCTCGTGCGCGAAGCGCTGAAATGGCTGGATTATCGGCGTCCCCTGGAAATCAGCTCCATGGCCGACCTCTCCGCCGGGACGGGTATGGGTTCGTCGAGTTCGTATACGGTGGGACTCTGGAAAGGACTCAACACCCTCCTCCGACGCGATCTCTCCACACAGCAACTGGCGGAGGACGCCTGCCATATCGAGATCGATCTCGCCGGCAAACCCATCGGCAAGCAGGATCAGTACGCCGCGGCCTTCGGCGGTATTCTGTCAATGGATATCGATCCCGACGGCACCGTGCATCCGCAACCGCTGGACGTGGAGCACGAGGCCGTGGCCGAGCTGGAGCACCGACTGATGATGTTCTACACGGGCATCCAGCGCGACGCCAACACCATTCTCGCCGAACAGGGACAGAAGGTCTCCGTCAGCGAAGAACAGGCCACACGCGGTATGCACACGATCAGGGATATCGGCACCGAGGTGGGTGACGCTCTGCGTGCAGGCGATGTCGACGCCTTCGGCCGCCTCCTGCACAGACACTGGACAACGAAGAAAACCATCTCCACGAAAATGAGCGATCCCGCGATCGACGGCTGGTACGACCTCGCCATGCGCAACGGTGCGCTCGGCGGCAAACTCATGGGCGCCGGCGGCGGCGGCTTCCTGCTCTTCTGCGTCGAAGAGGGACGCCGGCGCGACCTCCGCAGCGCCATGACCGGAGCCGGCCTCCGCTTCATGGACTTCCGCTTCGACTGGGAAGGCAGCAAAGTCCTCGTGAATCTCTAATCCACAATCTGCCATTTTGTAATCTGCAATCTTGTAATCTGCAATTTTCAAATCTGCCATCTTGAAATCTGCCATCTTAATCACCGGCGTCGCCGGCTTCATCGGATCCAATCTCGCCGACCGCCTCCTTCGCGAGGGCTACCGCGTTCTCGGCATCGATAACCTCAGCTACGGCGTCCGCGAACAGATACCCGACGGCGTGGAATTCCACGAACTCGACATCCGCAGCGAGGATATTTTTCCCGTCGTCGCGCAGGCGTCGCATGTCTTCCATCTCGCCGCGAAAAACTGCATCAACGACTGCCAGCTCGATCCGGTGGAGACGGCGGACATCAACGTGCGCGGCTCGGCCAACGTCTTCGAGGGCGCGCGGCGAGGCGGAGTGAAGAAAGTCATCTACGCGGAGTCCAGCGCCCTCTACGAAGGCAGCACGACCTTCCCCACGCCGGAGGAGGACGTGCATCCCGAAAGCTTCTATGCGTTGTCGAAATACGCTTCCATGCTTTTCGCGGACGGCTACGCGCGCTATCACGGCGTGCCGAGCACGGCGCTGCGCTACTTCAACGTGTACGGTCCCCGGCAGGACTACCGCCGCAGCATCCCGCCCGTGTTCAGCGCCTTCATCATCGCGCTGCTGCGCGGCGAGCGACCGGTGATCTACGGCACGGGCGAGAAGCGGCGCGATTTCGTCTACGTCGACGACGTGAACGACTTCCATCTGCGCTGCATCCATGATGACCGGACGACCGGGCAGGTCTACAATCTCGGCTCCGGCACGAACATCTCCATCAACGAGATCTACGCGATCATCGCGCGGCTGCTCGGATCGGACGTGCAGCCCGACCACCGCGGCGACCTTCCCGGAGAGGCGGAAATCACGCTCGCCGACATCTCCCGCGCGACGGCGCTGGGCTGGCGACCGAAGACTTCCCTCGATGAAGGACTCGCCGCATCCATCGACTACATCCGGAACCTCGAGCTCTGACGCATGAAAGCCCTGCTCCTCGCCGCGGGAAAAGGCACGCGACTCGGATCCCTCACCGAACACATCCCCAAACCGCTGCTCGAAGTGCGCGGCACACCCGTGCTGCGGCATCTCGCAGCGCTCTGCGCGCGCCACGGGGTGGATGAGCTCTGCATCAACACGCATTATCTCGCCGACCGCATCCGCGTGGTCATGGGCAATGGTTCGGATTTCGGACTCCGGATTCGCTATTCCTTCGAGGAGGAGCTGCTCGGTACCGCGGGAGCGCTGCACCATTTCCGCGACGTGCTGCGGGATGACACGTTCTTTGTGCTCTACGGCGACAATTTCATGGATTACGATCTCGGAGCTCTCGCGGCCTTCCATCGCGCGAAAGGCGGCATCGGCACGGTTGCGCTGTACGAAAAGGAGGATGTGCGCCACAGCGGCATCGCCGTGCTCGACGCGCACGCACGCATCACGCGCTTCATCGAGAAACCCGCGCCGGAGCAGCGGGTCAGTCGCCTGGTCAACTGCGGCCTCTACGTGCTGGAGCCGGACATTTTTTCCTTCCTCCCCGACGGTCCCTCGGATTTCGGGAAGGATGTCTTTCCCTCCCTCCTCGCACAGGGAAAGGAGCTGTACGGCATGGTAATGGATCATCCACTCATCGCCATCGACACCGTGGAAATGTACCGCGACGCCGTCGGGTCGGATGCTTCGGACCACGAGGAATCCGAAATCCCCGGTCGGGATGCTTCGGACGTCGGGGAATCCCGTATCCTCGGTCAGCATGCTTCGGACCGCGAGGAATCCGAAATCCTCGGTCAGCATGCTTCGGACGTCGGGGAATCCCGTATCCTCGGTCAGCATGCTTCGGACCACGAGGAATCCGAAATCCTCGGTCGGGATGCTTCGGACCGCGAGGAATCCCGTATCCTCGGTCAGTATGCCTCGGACAACGAGGAATCCGAAAACCTCGTATCGGATGCTTCGGACCGCGAGGAATCCGAAATCCTCGGTCGGGATGCCGGGGAAGCCAAAAGCGCAACGGGTGGGAGCGATATGCCCTCCAAAGTACAAAATTTCGGTCAAAATGGGACCGATGGCCCTTTTCGATCACAAAATATGGACTCCAGTGGGAGGAGAAATGACGATGCTGAAAAATAAGGTCGCACTGGTGACCGGAGGAAGCCGGGGCATCGGGGCGGCGATCGCTGCGGCGCTCGCGCGTGAGGGTGCACGTGTCGTGCTTGCCGCCCGCAATGCGGATGCCCTCGCCGAGACGGCCGCCATGATGCGCGACGCGGACACGCCGGCGGTGCTGACGGCCGCGGCGGACATCGCGCAGCCGGAGGCGGTGGACCGCCTGTTCGCCCGCATCCATGACGAGCTGGGCGCGGTGGACGTCCTCGTCGCCAACGCCGGCGTGCAGGGTCCCATTGGTCCGCTCGAGGATGCATCCCCCCATGCCTTCGCGGAGACGATCGCCGTGAACCTCACGGGTGTGTGGCTGTGCATGCGAGCGGCCATTCCCGGGATGAAGCGCAGCGGCCGCGGCAAAATCATCACACTCTCGGGCGGCGGCGCCACGGGTCCACGGGAGCGTTTCGCCGTCTATGCCGCGGCGAAGGCGGCCGTGGTGCGTCTGACGGAAACGGCCGCCGCGGAACTGCGTTCCTTCGGTATCGATGTGAACGCCATTGCGCCCGGCGCGGTGAATACGCGCATGCTCGACGAAGTGCTGGAAGCCGGTGCGCGGGCGGGAGGAGAACTCGACGCCGCACGGAAGCGGGCGGACGAGGGCGGTACGCCGCCGGAGCGCGCCGCGGAACTGGCGGTGTTTCTCGCATCGTCCGCCTCCGACGGTATCAGCGGCAAGCTGCTCAGCGCCGTGTGGGATCCATGGCGTGACGTGGATTTCGTCGCCCGTCTCCGCAGCGATCCTGATTTCGCCACCCTCCGCCGCATCGACGAAA
>JAFGKR010000208.1 GCA_016928515.1 Bacteroidota bacterium
ATGCGTGAATTCTCGTGCCACACATCTCTCCGATAGACGCCTGGCGCAGCTGTGCGGGCTTCCGGCCGTTGAGAATGCTGGCTTCCCTCGCTCCGGCTTCGAGAGCGATCCGGCAGGACTCCAGCTTCGGAATCATTCCACCGGTGATGACCGTGTCCAGCATGCATTGCAGTTCATCGATGGTCATGTCGGTAATCAGACTCCCGGGATCATCGAGATCCCGCAAAACACCGTCCACATCCGTCAGCACCAGATAGTGATCCGCGCGCAATGCGCCGGCGAGATGGCCGGCGAACATGTCGGCGTTGATATTATAGTCTTCCCCCTGTTCATCCGCGGCGATGCAGGTCACGACGGGGAGATAGTCCTCCTCGAGCAACATGCTCAACAGACGCGTATCGATCGATGCCACATCCCCCACCTGTCCAATATCGATGGGGCGTCGTATCCCGTCCACATCTTCCGTATGCACACGCCGCACGGCGGTGACCATGCGACCGTCCTTCCCGGAAAGACCGACCGCGCGCGCTCCCGCGGAATTGAACAATCCGACAAGCTCTCCGTTCACGCGTCCCTTCAATGCCATCTCCACGTAGCGCAGCGCCTCTGGCGTCGTACGGCGGTGTCCTGCAATGAATTCCGACTCCACACCGGCCATATCGAGTGTCTCCTGAATGAAAGGGCCACCCCCGTGCACAACCACGACCCGCATGCCGCGTCTCCGCATCGCGATGATTTCCGCGACAATTGATCGGGTGAGCGCAGCATTGCGCATGGCATTGCCGCCGTACTTGAGCAAAAGAAGCCTGGAAGGATCGGATGTGCCGGAATATGTGGTGAGTTCAGTGATAACGGTGCAATATACAAAAAATCCCTGAAAGAGAAAATATGATGGTATTCAATACATATTCCTATTGTATTATCCTGTTTTATTCTTTCGTGGGAAGCGCAGCAGCAATGCGGCTGCGGCCGCGCCGGCATACAGAATCGACGCAGCGAGCAGCACGACGGAAAAGCCGAATTCCAGTGCGAGCAATGTGGCCAGACCGGTGCTGATAACGGAGAAGCAGCCGTTGACCGCCCAGGCCCAGGGGATGATACCGGGCGACATGTCTCCGAGGATTCTGATACCGAGCGGAAACGGCATGCCCATGAGAAGTCCGGCGGGAAGTATCAGGAGTAGTCCGATCAGGACTTTCATCATCGGGGAAGCGGCCACGGTGCTGGCGAGAAGAGCCTGCCATATGAATGCGCCGCTGCCGATCAGCAGGGCAATGGCGGTACACGTCAACACGAGCGCCCGCCACCCCGGCTGCAGGCGTTCGGAAAGCCGACTGCCAAATCCTGCAGAGAGCAGTAACGCGGTAATGACACCTGCGGCGGCATATACGGGATTCCCGAAATACAGGACGAAAGCATGCAACAACAGAATCTCGACGAAGAAAAATCCCGTCCCGATCGTCGCGAAATGCAGAAATGCCCAACCACGCCTCTTTCCACGCATGCGACGCGGGAGGAGCGGGACGATAATGAACACGATCGAGAGCAGAATGACCGTCGCCACTGTCGCAAGCACGGTGACCGAACCGAGCTCCATTGCGGGGATCCCCGCCCGGCCGGCATCCTCTCCGATCACTCGCAGGGAAGCAGGGGTCAGGAACTGCGAAAAAAACGGACGATCATCCGTAGCCGGTGCGATGCGGAACGGGTACGATTCGATATATGCGTCCCGACCGGATCCGAGCAGGGTCTCCAGTGTGCGAAAGAATCCCTTTTCTCCCATCCCGTGATAACGAGCGGTTTCCTCCGGACGGAGGTCGGGCAGAAGAGCCGGATCGAACTGCAACCGCTCGCAGAATTCGCGCGTGCGAACCGCATGTTCTCCGGTCACGGGGAATCGAGTCACCACAAACGTCAGCATACCCCAGCCGCGCACAGCGATCAGATGGTGACGCGGGGAAAAACCGACGCGTTCGAGCATTGTCGCGAGAGTGGCGCAAAGCCGCAGGGGACTGCGCCAGGGATAATCCATCCATACGGTGACTTCGATCCGTCCCCGGGGAGAGAGACGCTGCCACATCGCTTCGAACGCCTCGACGGTGAGCGTATATTCCTCCTGCAATGCGTGCAGGCCCGCACTGCCGCCCATGGACTCAACCACCGGGTGGACAATCAGATCATATCTCCCTTCCGATGCCAGAACACTGCGTGCATCGCGTGGGAGCATGCGCACCCCTGGATGGTGAAATAGCGAGTCCGTCATTCGTGCCAGTGATCCGTATAAAAGCGACCGCAGTCGTGCGTCCGGCTGCAGCGCCGTGACCAGGGCTGCTCCCCTGTCCACTGCCTGTGCCACCTCCTCACCGGCGCCGGCTTCCAGCACGAGCACGCGCTCCGCTCGACCGAGCGCGTAGGGAAGGGCTCGGGTGGTCCAATCCAGAAGAACCGACGCTCCTTCTTCAGGATGCTTCTCCGATGATTTCCCCGTCAGGACCCCGAGCATGTTGCCGTCGCGAAACAGGGCATCCCGCGCAGGGATACTTCCCCTGTATGTCAGACTGAGGCCAGGGGCGTGCCGAAGTGCAGGGGCGCGCACGACGTGCAGCATCCCTGCGGGACTGTTCGCCTCCAGCAGAACTTCCGCGTCCGGAAGATCCAGCGTCCGCGAAAGACTTTTATATTCGGAGATTTTTGCATCCGGTTGCAGCACAATGGAGAGCAGGCAGAGCAGCAGAGCCATCGCGGGAATCAGCACGCTCCCGCGTGGTGAGGAGGGAAGCAGAAATGCAGACGCAAGCACGGCAAGCAGAGCAACACCGGAGGGGATGTGCTCGGGAGAGAGAAGCCACGGCAGCAGCAGGGCAAGGATTCCGCCTGCGGCGGAACCGGCGAGATTGCTCCGGTACAGACTGCCGATGTGTTGCGGCCAAGTGGCGAAGGCCAACACGAGCACCAGTGCTCCCGGAACGAACGGGAGAAACAGCAGGATACAGGTGCCGAGGAGGCGCCCGACGTGCCGGGTATCCGTAAACAGGAGAAATGGATCGAATCCGGAGGACGTCAGCAGTGCCGCGCCGGTCGTGAGAATCATCAGCACGGCACACAGGGATGCCAGCGCAGGGAACAGCGACGTACGGGCGGCGAGCATGCGATCCCGCAACAATGCGAAGATGCTTCCCGATGCGCCAAAGCCCATCAGTGCTATGGAGATGACCAGATACGCGTAATGATGCCACTGCACCAGGCCGAACAGCTGCATCAGTGCCAGCTGAAAGGCGAGCAATGAAGCGGAGAGAGCCGCAATCGCGACATGGGTACGCAGGGTCGGACTGGCATCCATATGTTCCGCCACCCGCTCAGTTGTCACGTGTAAAGGGGACAAAGCGCACGGGCATGAGCGTCCGGGTTCGTACCTCTCCGTTCCGTTTCTCGACGAGCATCAGGTACTGCGTCCGGAACGGCGATCCGACGGGGATGATCATGCTTCCGCCCTCCTTGAGTTGCTCCACGAGGGGTGGCGGGATATGCTCAGAAGCGGCGGTCACCACGATGGCATCGTACGGGCCGTGCTCCTTCCACCCATGATATCCGTCACCGTGCCGCACCGTGACGTTGCGATATCCAAGCGTCGAGAGTCGTTTTCTGGCGCGTTCCGCAAGCTCGCTGATGATTTCCACCGTGTACACGTGCTCGACCAGGGGAGACAGTACTGCTGCCTGGTAGCCGGTGCCGGTGCCGATTTCCAGGACTACATCATCTTTTTTCGGATCGATCACCTGCGTCATGTACGCGACGATGTAGGGCTGCGATATCGTCTGGCCGTGTCCGATCGGCAACGGCTGGTCGGCGTACGCCATCGCACGCATATCCTCGGGAACGAAGCGATGCCGCGGTACCGTGCGCATTGCCCGCAGCACTCCGGGATGATCCACACCGCGCGCAGCGAGCTGTCGTTTGACCATCAGCCGTCGCGCCTGTTGCATTGCATCATCATTCTGTGCGATCAATGGTGACCAAAACGCAAGGGAGAACAACAGGAGAGCTGCCGGCAGCAGCATGGACGACAGGATGGAAGCACCGCGCCTCCGGTCAGAGCTTGTCATCATCTTCAAGACATAGCGTCCGTGTTTCATGTCATACACCTGGCATCGTGTCCATATATCCTCGAAAAAATTGCGGTAAAAGGCAAGAGGAGCGCCGGATGACTCCCCATGGCAGCCGATGCACCCAAAATCCATTGCATTTTGCCTGCATCGTTGCTATCTTGGATATCCCAATGGCGACGTACCCAAGTGGCTAAGGGGACGCTCTGCAAAAGCGTTATTCATCGGTTCGAATCCGATCGTCGCCTCCAGGCCGGGACTTCTCCTCCCGGCACTTTTTTTCCCACGCTTCCACGCTTCCACCCTTCCACCCTTCCACGCTTCCACGCTTCCGCGCTTCCACGCTTCCACCCTTCCACGCTTCCACGCATTTCCCTCATTCCCCCCATTCCTGTATTTTTAAGCTTTCATCATCACACGCCAGGCATGCCCAAAACCCTCTCCATTATCATCCCCTGCTACAACGAAGAAGACACCATCCTCGAGCTGATCCGGCGTGTGGAGCGTGCGGACGTGGGGGAGGTGCGCAAGCAGCTTGTCATCGTTGATGACGGTTCGACGGACAGCACGGCGGAGCTCCTGCGAACGAAAGCCGCGCAGCACACTCTTCTCATCGGGGAAAAAAATCAGGGGAAGGGTGCAGCCATCCGTCGTGGACTCGAAGCGGTGACAGGCGACATCGTTATCATTCAGGATGCCGATCTGGAGTACAATCCCGATAATTATGCTGCACTGATCGCCCCGATTCTGGCAGGGAAGACACCGGTCGTCTACGGCTCGCGGGAGCGAAACGCACAGAACCGCCTGCATTCGGGAATGACGTACTACGCCGGGGGAAAATTCCTCTCGGCCGTGACGAACCTGCTCTACGGGTCCGAAATCACGGACGAACCGACCTGCTACAAAGTGTTCGATGCAGCACTGCTGAAAAGCCTTCCGCTGCAGTGCACCGGCTTCGAATTCTGTCCTGAAGTCACCGCCCGCGTGCTGCGTCGCGACATCGTCATCGAGGAGGTACCGATCGACTATTTCCCCCGAAAGAAAAACGAGGGAAAGAAAATCCGCTGGCGAGACGGCATCGAGGCGGTCTGGACACTCATCCGCTACCGTTTCGCCCGGGAGGTCTGATGCCGAGCGAAGAGATGAATCTCCGACGAGGTCTGCGGCACGTCCTTGACCACCTGCATCCCACACGAATCATTTTCGCCGCGATCGTCGTACGGCTGCTGTTCGGCCTGATCTGGATGCTGACCGTCAACATGCCGCCGGAGAATGTTCCGGTCTCCGGAGACACCTGGTTTCAGGCCGGAGCCGACGGATATCTGCAGATCGCGAGGACACTGATCGAGAGCGGCGAATATGCATTCATGCCAGGCGGTCCGCCGGTGCACAATCGTCCCCCGGTACAGGTGCTTCTTCTTCTCGTCTTCGGCGCCTGGTGGCCGGAGTACTGGTATCTTATCTGGATGGTCGGAAGCACGCTGCTCTCCCTGCTGATGCTTTCCGGTCTGCACAGACTCACGAGAGAATTCTCCCTCTCCCCTCGACTCCGAAACGCCGTGCTCCTCTTCGCGGGATTTCACCCGTACCTGATTTTCATCAGCAAGACCACGACGTTCATCAATGCGGCCACACTGCTGCTGGTACTCGTGACGCTGTTCGTACTCCGGATCAGACACAGACCGCTTGTGGCTGCTCCATTCGCGGGACTGTTCATGGGCATCGGCGCGCTGACGCATGGGACATTCCTGTTGATGCCCCTGCTCGCCGCACCATACATCCTGACGCGTCAGAGGATTTTGGCGATACGCCGTGTCGCCGCGACTGGATTGCTGATCATCTGTGCAGCGGCTGTGGTCGCGCCCTGGACGATGCGCAATATCCGGACCTTCGATCGTGCGATTCCCGTGGTGACCGGAAACGGCTATCATTACTGGAAGGGGGATGCCGTGTACTTCGGGGGGCACTATCCCATGGCGCGGCTGTATGAAGCGGAAACCGGAAAGCCGTTTGAGGAAATGTATTATGGCGCGGTGGATCCGGATGCCGATGACGTGCTGTGGCGACTGGCGAAGGAGGATATGACAGTGCGTCCGGAACGCATTCCGCTGCGTCTGCTTATCGGGACCGGTGCATTTTTCGCACCATGGGACGGCGGACCGAAGAAGGCTGTTGTATCAGCCGTTCTCAATGTTCCTCTTCTGCTCCTGCTGTCCTATGGTTTCCTGCGAGCGCTGCGACGGAGACAGATCACAACCGAGCAGATTGCACTCACTGTTCTCCTCATCTACATCGTCGAAGCATTCGCCTTCTTCGTCTCCTGGGGATCGTATTTCACCATGCTCCTCCCACTGGCAATCCTGTTAGCGGCATCTCTCTTTGAAAACACGAAGACACCGGGACCCGAAGACACGAAGGAAGTCTGAGCACCATCCACCTTCGCTTCCCTCACGCACTTCAGCGTTCCTGTTCTGTTCGTGGCTCGTGTCGTTGTGCCGTTACGATCCAAGTCTGTCTTTGAAATACGCCGCCGTGCGCCGGAGACCTTCTTGGCGGGCGATCTGCGGTTCCCACCCGAGAAGTGAGCGGGCGAGACTGATGTCCGGTTGCCGAACCTTGGGATCGTCTTCGGGCAGGTCCCGGTGGACAATACGGCTGTCACTTCCGAGGATGGAAATAATTTCCTCCGCCAATCCCAGCATGGTGATTTCGTTCGGATTGCCGATGTTGACCGGATCGCTGTAATCCGACATGAGGAGACGGTAAATGCCGTCCACAAGGTCAGATACATAGCAGACGCTGCGGGTTTGCAGCCCGTCGCCGAACACGGTTACATCCTCCCCGCGGATGCCCTGTGACATGAATGCCGGTATTGCCCGTCCGTCATCGACACGCATGCGCTCCCCGTAGGTGTTGAAGATGCGTACAATGCGTGTCTCGACGCTGTGATAGCGATGATACGCCATTGTCATGGCTTCCGCAAAGCGCTTCGCCTCGTCGTACACCCCGCGTGGTCCCACGGGATTGACATTTCCCCAGTAGCTCTCCACTTGTGGATGGATCTCCGGATCCCCGTAGACCTCGGATGTCGACGCAAGGAGGAAGCGTGCATTCTTCGCCTTCGCAAGTCCCAGAGTCTTGTGGGTTCCCAGTGAACCGACTTTCAACGTCTGTATCGGCAGTTTGAGATAATCGATCGGACTCGCCGGCGAGGCGAAGTGCAGGATGTAATCGAGCCCGCCTTCGACATGGACGAACTCCGTGACATCATACTTGATGAAGCGGAAACCGGGGTGACCGAACAGATGATCGATGTTGGCGAGATCGCCGGTGATGAGGTTATCCATGCACAGGACCTCATGGCCTTCGTGCAGGAGACGGTCGCAGAGATGGCTCCCGAGGAAGCCGGCTCCGCCGGTGATAAGGGTACGTGGCATGTCAGCAATCACTCCTGTGCGGCAACAGTGTCCGGAACCGCAGCGGGAGCCTCGCCTCGTTGCTTCAGCATTTCGTACAGACGAATCTGATCCTGCAGACCGGGATCCTGCGGATAATATGCGCGCAACTGCTCGAGCAGATCGATGGCCTTCTGGTATTCTCCGCCGCGTTCGTAATATCGCATCAGGAAGAAATAGCCTGACCGTGCGGTGGCATCCACGGTGGGATCCGCGTCGGCAAGCTTCGGGAGAAACCAGGCTTCGAGATCCTTCGCCAGCTCCATATAGGTCGTTGTGTCGCCGGCCATCAGGTAGAAATTGGCGAGATCCGTGCGCAGAGAGTTGTCGAAACGATGGTACTCGGAAGGTATGACCTCTTCCATTTTCTTCAGCAGTGCTGTGGCACGTTCGGAATCGCCACGCTCCTCTGCGATATACTGCGAGAGTCCCATGTACAGCGCCCGGAAACTGAAGATCATCTTTGTGCTCGCTTCATCAAGATTGATTTCCGGATTGTTCAGTTCGCGGAACATGAAACCGAAAGCACGGTTGCTGTCAGGTTCCTGCCGCAGATTCATCAAATGCTTATAAGTGGATTCGATGTTCATGGCCTCGTAGTAACGCCCGCCTTGCCGCGGCAGTGATATCGGGGTCACCCGGGATGCGAGTCCCTCGACAATCATATGATCGTCGAGACCGATGCGGTCTTCCTGCGCGGTACTCAGCGCAAAGTAGATCGGCCGTGTGTTGAAATTCTTGGTCAGGATGTCCAGGATCAGCAGATCCTGAATGCGGATGCCCTTGTTGCCCGCAGGATCCGTGTACGACGCCTGCACGGTGAAGTCGAGGGAAGACGGCAGCGTGGCGCGGTTCTGCAGTTCGGGTACATCGGCAAGAGATGCCAGGTTGAATGACTCCCGATCGATGGGGATGCTGATCTTGCGTGGCTCCCACAGGATGGGCCGCAGGTCCTCGAGCTCCGCATCACTGTATGAAAGCGGGACTGTCTTTGCGCCATAGGGCTGTTCATTTTTCAGCTGCTTGCTGTACCATGGGGTATTGAGCAGACTGAGGTTGACGACGCGAACGTCGCGGCGGATACCCGCGGAGTACTGCAGATACCACACCGGGAAGGTGTCGTTGTCGCCTCCCGTGAACAGGATCGCATCCTGATCGCAGCTTTGCAGCAGATTGTAGGCGTAATCGAACGCAACATAGTTGTAATGACGGTCGTGGGTGCGGTAATTCTGTGAGAGCATGTTGATCGGTGCAAGGACGAAGAGCAGCCCGGCAAGCGCCAGACCGACGGCTTCGTTCCTGCCGGTTTTGGTCAGGAGCCACTCGACAATCCCGTAGACACCGAGGCCGGCCCAGAGCGCAAAGACATAAAACGAACCGACAAAAAAGTAGTCTCGCTCACGGACCTGGGGTTCCGCCATATTGAAATAGACCACCAATCCGAATCCCATGATGAAGAACAGCGCAGCCATCGCCGTGCCCGTCCGATAATCCTTGCGGAAGTGGTAGAACATGCCGATGAGTCCGAGCAGCAAGGGAATGGCATAATAGCGATTGGGATACCCCGGACTTTCCGACCAGTCTCCCACCTCCTGGAAATGGGCGACCGGTGCCCCCTGGATATCACCGGCACGTCCGACGAAGTTCCAGAGGAAATAGCGAAGATATATCTCCCCCATCTGGAACTTGAGAAAATATTCCATGTCCGATGAATACTTGGCGTACGAATTCAGATGTATCTGATCCGGACTCCAGCGACGCGGAAAATACTGCACGTTCCTATCCATCTGCACGGTACGCGTGCGCTCGTCGAAGTTCGGTCCCTTCAGCAGCGGATACGTTCCGTACTGATCGCGGTTCAGATAGCTGTACAGACCTTCGAGTGTCGTCGGCGCGTTCTCATTCAGCGCCGGTTGCTGATTCGCGCGGATGGGGACGATGGCGTACGTGCTGTATCCGAGTGTGACAAGCAGAATCGCAAGTGATACCATGCGAAAATGCGGATGCAGATCCTTTTTTGCCACCACGGCGATCAATGCGGCGAGGACGAGGACGATCACATACCGCCCAACGTCACCGCTCAGCGTCTGCGGGATGTACTTCACAATACCCGGATAGATGACGGCGAAACCCAGGACCATGAGCAGCAACGCGATACTGAAACTCTTGAGTGTCATATCCTCGCGATGACGGTCACGGAAATAGATCAGGAAAAACACGAAGAAGATGGCGAGCAGTGACAAAAGATGTACACCAATGCTCAATCCGATGAGATACGCGATGAGGAGAAGAGAGCGTTCGGAATCGAACACACCGATATGGAAATACCACTCGATGGCAATCCACACGACGATGGAGACGAAGAACATCCCGATGCCGTACACTTCCGCCTCGGAGGCGTTGAACCAGAACGTATCACTGAAGGAGAGAATGAGGGCACCGCTCGCGCTGGCCAGGATCATGCTCAGTGCAGCGATCGGGGACTGCGGATCGCCCTTCCACTGCCGCAGCAGACGCATGGATACGAGATAGACGAACAGAACGGTCAGCGAACTCGAGAAGGTGGACATCAGATTCACGCGGAATCCCAGATCATCCGAGAAAGGGATCAGAGAAAGAACACGCCCGACCAGCTGGAAGAACGGAGCGCCCGGGGGATGGGGCACCCCCATGGTGACCGCGGATGTGATGAATTCCCCCGCATCCCAGAACGAAATCGTGGGAGCGACCGTCATGAGGAAAACGATCGTGGAAAAGAGAAAGACGGCTACAGCAGAAATACGATGCCAGAGATTGAAATTCATGATTGTGTCTATCCTGATGATACGTGTCTGTCGTGGGAATTCATCCGCCCCCGCAGCGCCGGCTGACGCAACACGGCGGAATATCGACGGGGCCTCCTATCCGGCAGCCTGCCCGGATTTCTTCGGCTTCATGATGATGCCGACAGGTATGACCACGCAATAGCCGATAAAAAGGATGATCGGAGCAACGGTAACGGACAGTGGACTGACCGCGTCTCCCATGCTCATGACCAGGATGCCGAGAAAAACCACGGCGATACCGGCAACCAGGATGATGTAATTCAATCGCTGCGGGAGCTCGGCCTCAGGGACGGCCTGCAGCTTCTTTCTTGCTCCCTTTCGTCTTTTCTGCACCTTCGCCATGCTATGACTCCGTTCGTGAAATTGGTATATCGTTGATCAAACACGAAAAATACGAAACTTGCAGGGAAAATCGCTACGCTTCCGGGAGAAGTTTTCCCTCGTGGAGACGCCATGTGGCATTCGCCCGGGCGGCCAGTTCTGCATCATGTGTGACGATAACAAAGGTCTGCCCGTGATCCTTCGCGAGCCCCCAGAGAAGCTCGTGCAACCGGGCGGCATTCTCTTCATCGAGATTTCCCGATGGTTCGTCCGCCAGCACAATGCGGGGATGGTTTACCAGGGCACGCGCAACAGCGACACGCTGCTGCTCTCCACCGGACAGTTCGGATGGACGGGCATCAGCACGATGCATCACGTGCACGGTTTCGAGCAGCTCGTCCGCGCGTCGCTGCGCCTCGACGAGTGAGAGACCGGCAATCATCGCTGGAATGGCGACGTTCTCCCGCGCGGTGAACTCCGGCAGGAGATGATGAAACTGGAACACAAAACCCATTCTGCTGTTGCGGAAGCCCGCCAGTGCATGATCGTCCATACCAAACAGATCCTGCCCGTCAAGAAGCACGCTTCCGCTGTCCGGACGATCCAGCGCTCCGATGATATGCAGCAGGGTGCTCTTTCCCGTGCCTGAGGCACCGATGATGGCAACCACCTGACCTTCCTCGACATCCATGGATGCCCCGCGCAGCACGGTGAGCGTGCGGTCTGCGCCGGTGGGATAGGATTTCGTGATATCGCGGATCTGTACGACGTTCTTCATGGAATTCTACTATTTCGTGATGTACCGCAAGGATGGGTAGCTGTTTGGAGCAACGTATTTGTTGATGTGCGGATTCGGGAATCCACGGGCGGATTCATGAATCAACCGTACAGGCATGTGTTTGACGTATGGGAATGTGTTTTGATCCGTCATTCCCATCGTACCGCGTCGATTATTTCTACATTCCGTGCGCGGCGGGCCGGGAACCATGCTGCGAGCAGGCAGAGTCCGAACGTCCCGGCAACGATGAGTGCGATGTCCGGCAAGCGGATTTCCACCGGTATGGCGGGAATGATGAACATCGCATCGAGACGGAACAATCCGAATTCCGCCTGCAGCCAGGTGATCAGCAGACCGATCACGAGACCGGCCGCGACACCGATGGCTCCGATCCAGACGCCCTCGATGAGGAAAAGACGCTGAATCCTCCGCGACGGCATGCCGACCGTACGGAGAATGCCGATATCCCGTCGCTTCTCGAGCACGAGCATGGTCAGGGATGCCAGGATGTTGAAAACCGCGACCGCAATAATGATTCCCAGTAAAATGAAGGCGCTCCAGCGCTCGATCGCCATGACGGAATACAGATCTCCGTGCAGATCATACCACGTCAGGACGTTCCACCCCGGTCCGATGGCCTCCTGCAGCGTGCGCTGCATCTGTTTGCTGTCGTCGATGTCCTCCAGCCGCAGCTCGAAACCGGTGATATGTCCCCTCATGCGGAACAGCGTTTGAGCATCTTCGAGGGAAAGAAAGGCATACGCGCCGTCATAGACCTTGTTCTGGGACCGGTAGATCCCCGTGACCGGACAGCGCAGTACGGTCGGGGCTACGTACTGAGTGAGCATGTTCTCCATGCCGGCAGGACTGTACAGCAGCAGCGTGTCGCCAACCAGCACGCGGAGCTCATCCGCGAGGCCTTCCCCCAGCACGATGCCATTGTCCTGTGAGAAGCGGAAATCTCCGAGCACGATTTTTTCGCCGACACGCGATACCTCGGCCAGGCTGTCGGGAGGGACGCCCTTGATCCAGACGAACTGCGAATTCCCGTTGACCATCGCCATGGCCTTGCGCTGGATGAAGGGAGACAGCCCTGTAATGCCATCCTTCTCGCGGAGCAGCGTACGCACCGCTTCCGCGTCCTTCCCCTCGCTGCGCGGAATGCGTTCCACCTTGAGATGCGGATCGAAATCCTGCAGGATGGACGTCACCAGTCCGTTGAATCCGTTGAACACCGACATCACGACGATCAATGCGGCAACACCGAACATGATCCCGAGCGTCGCGAGCAGCGAGATGATGTTGATGAAACTGAAGCGCTTTTTTCCGTACAGGTATCGGCGCGCGATGAAGGATTCTACGGTCATGCGTCAGTGATAACGGATGGAACGGATAGGATCGAGCCGTGCGGCAAGCGCTGCGGGGATGAGGGATGACAACAGCGCGAGCAGCACACCCGCGGCGGAGACCCCTGCGAACACAGTCAGGGTCATGTGAATGGGCACGGTCGTCATGAAGTAAACATCCTGCGGCAGGCTGAAAAACTGTAATTCCTGCTGAGCCAAGCTGAACCCGAACGCGAGCGCCGCACCGATCAGTACTCCGGCCGTGCCGATGAAAACACCCTGCATCAGGAAAATGCGTCGGATATGCCGGCGCGATGCTCCCATGGCCAGCAGGATACCGATGTACGACGTTTTTTCGATGACGAAGAGCAGCAGCGTGGCGATCACGTTGAAGACGGAAATGACGATCAAGGAACCGACGACGATCGGGATCAGTTCCTGCTGCAGGTCGATCCAGACGAAAAGATGCCGGTAGAGCGAAAACACCGACCGTGGATCGTACGGGTAACCGATTTCTGTCTGTATGCGGTCGACCGTTTCCTCCACCGTCGCGACGTCCCGGCAAAGCACATCATACCCGTTGATGCTACCGGGCAACCCGAAGGTCCGTTGTGCCGTTCCCAGCGAAGTGAAGACATAAATGTCATCGAGATACTCCGCCATACCGGTTTCATAAATCCCACGGATCGTGCACTGCACTTTGGGAGCGTGATAGATGTCGGTGAAATCGGTGACGCCGAGCAACAGCATGCGGTCGCCGACGCGCAGGTTGAGCTTGTCGGCGAGGCGCTTCCCGATAACGATGGAGTGGCGATCATCCACGGGTCCCAGTGTATAGGATCCTGCGACAAGCTTGTCGGCGATGCGGGAGAGGTCCCGCGCGGAATCGAGTCCCTTTACCCGTACTCCTTCGATGTCGTCGCGAGTGACGACGAGCGCTTCGCGTTCGAGAAAGGGTCCTGCCTGCGCGACGTTCTGCACGGCCCGGAGTTTCTTCAGCGTTGCGGGTTCGGCGGTCACGACACCGTTGCGAAACACGTTGACCTGGATATGCGCCGAAAAGCCGATGAGATTGGAACGCAGCTCCCGCTCGAAGCCATCGAGGATGGTGAAGGCGATGATGAGTGCGGCGGTGCCGATGGCGACGCTGCCGATGGCGACAGCGGTCATGAAGGAAAGGAAACGGCTCAGATTCCGTTTCCGCAGGTAGCGCAGCGCTATGAAAGATGCAAAAGACATGCAGAGGATGTGTGCCCCGCCCTATGTCGGCATGGAAGCCACGGCGTTGCCGAACTGCAGCAGGTAGGCCTGGGCAAACGCTTCGAGATCTCCGTCCATGACGGACTGCACGTTGCTTGTTTCCGCCCCGGTGCGGTGATCCTTGACCATGTTGTAGGGATGAAACACATACGAGCGGATCTGACTTCCCCACTCGATTTTCTTCTTGCTGTCTTCGATCGACGCCAGGCGGTTTGCCTCTTTCTCACGCTCGAGCTGATACAGACGCGATTGCAGCAACTTCATCGCAGTGGCACGGTTCTGATGCTGCGAGCGTTCCTGCTGGCAGGCGACCACGATACCGGTCGGCACATGTGTGATGCGGACCGCCGTCTCGACCTTGTTGACATTCTGTCCACCCTTCCCACCGCTGCGGAAGGTGTCGACTTTCAGATCCGAGGAATTGATTTCGATCTCGATTTCATCGTCGATCTCCGGATATACGAAAACGGAGGCGAAGCTGGTATGCCTCCGTTTTGCCGAGTCGAAAGGCGATATGCGCACGA
This sequence comes from Bacteroidota bacterium, assembly GCA_016928515.1. Lineage (GTDB taxonomy): Bacteria > Bacteroidota > Ignavibacteria > SZUA-365 > SZUA-365 > BM516. Next base: position 14,613 of record JAFGKR010000208.1, read on the forward strand.
GACGGTGCACGCCGATTTCCGATTTGAGATAGCCGTACGCGTATGGTCCTTTCACTTCGAACGTCGCGCTCTTGATCCCCGCTCCCTCGCCTTCGAGTTCGTCGACGAGCAGCACCTCATAGCCACGGCGTTCGCAGTAGCGCAGGTACATGCGGTAGAGCATTTCCGCCCAGTCCTGCGATTCGGTGCCGCCGGCACCGGAGTGAATGGTGACGATGGCGTTGCGCCGGTCATCCTCACCCGAGAGCATGTTCTTGAACTCGAGTTCCCCGAGCAGGCGTTCGAGATCCTTGAGTTCAGAAGCGATTTCCTCCCCGAGGGCTTCGTCCTTTGACTCCTCGGCGAGCTCCACGAGCGCATTGAAGTCCCCGGTTTTCCGATCCACTTCGTCCCAGAGTTCCACCCACTCCTTGCGCACGGAGATTTCCTGCATCACCTTCTGCGCCTGTATGTTGTCATCCCAGAAACCCGGGGCGTGGGTTTTCCCCTCGTAATCCGCTATCTCCGATTTCTTGGTGTCGATGTCAAAGATACCCCCGGAGATCGTGGACGCGTTTACGGATTTCGTTTCCCTTGCTTTGGAATTCTTCGAACATCATCGGTTTATCCTTCAAGACAGTACAATGATTCAATGGATGAAAAACGGTGTGACCGGGGAAAACGCCGGCGACGCAGACGGCGTCGTCGGACGGGCATGACGTACTCGACTGCTGTGCGATCAACGCGCACGGACGAGGTGTTGACCCCCGGATCGAATGACAGCATGAAGACCAGGAAAAGCACCAGAAGGAGCTTCCGCAGACGGAACTCACCGCCGATATTGTCAAACTGCCCTGTCGCCATGGTAGCGTTCGTATGCATCGATAATATCCATGACCAGGCGGTGCCGCACCACGTCGGTCTTGTCGAGATATACGAATCCCACGCCTTCGACGCCGCTGAGAACGTCCCGGATTTCGACCAGTCCGCTGGCGGTTTTCGCCGGCAGGTCGATCTGGGTGATATCTCCCGTGATGATTGCACGGGAGTTCGCACCTATGCGTGTGAGAAACATTTTCATCTGTATGGAGGTTGCGTTCTGTGCCTCGTCGAGAATGATGAACGCGTTGTTGAGCGTCCGCCCACGCATATAAGCCAACGGCACGATCTCGATGGTACGACGCTCGATCGAGGCTTTGAGCTTTTCCGCCGGAATCATGTCATCCAGCGCGTCATAGAGCGGTCGCAGGTAGGGATCGATTTTCTCGCGAAAATCTCCGGGCAGGAAGCCCAGGCTTTCCCCCGCCTCCACTGCCGGCCGCGCCAGGACAATTTTCAGCACCTCGTGCTTGCGCAGCGACGCAACGGCCGCAGCCACGGCGAGATAGGTTTTTCCCGTCCCTGCCGGTCCGATGGCGAACACGATATCATTTGCTTTGATTGACCTCAGATAATTGATCTGTCCCGGCGTCCGCGCCTTGATATAGTCCTTCTTTGCATAGAGGATGACATTATCCAATTCTTCGGGACTGAGTTCGGGCGTCGCGCCGCCGGTCATGATGTCGATGACGGTGTGCACGTCGCGCTCGGAAAGTGAATCGGTCTTGTTGACAATGAAGACCAGTTCCCTCAGTACTTTCTCGATCTGGTCGACGATCGCATCCTCGCCGCGGATCATGATACTTTCACCGCGGGCGACGATCACCGCCTCGAAGCGTTCTTCGAGGATGCGCAGGTGCGCGTCGTTGAAACCGTAGAGAACGACCGGGTTCGTCCCGTCGATCCGAATGCGCTTTTCTATTTCCAAACACACTCCACTGCCTGTGACACCGTCGTCGATCCGATTTCCGCGTCCCGTCATCACAAAGGAAACGGAAAAACCCTTACATCATATTAATGTAAGGGTTTTTCCGTAAAAACGTGGTGTTCAAAGCCGGTAGCATCGGAAACGGATGCTCTTCGTCTTTGTTCTGTCGATACCGGAACGCGCCGATTATTTGTTCACGTTCTCCGGAGATACTCCGGTGTCGGTTGTGCCGCCCATTTCCGCTTCGCGTTTCTGGCGATAGTAACGGCGGGCTGCACTTTCCTCTTCCGGCGTCAACGGCGCCGGTGCGGGGATCTTCAGAACCTGACCCGGATAAATCAGATCCGGATTCTTGATCTGCTCGCGATTCTTCTGCCAGATTTTTGGCCACTTGAATGCGTCGCCGTAGATGTCCGGCTTTTTCGCGATGTTCCACAGGCAGTCGCGGTCACGCGACCAGGTACCGACGACGTAGGTCTTCTCGGCACGGCTCAGCGTTTCGCGCAGCGTGCGGATATTCTCACCCATGCGCTGGATGCGATCATAGAACGCCGGTAGCAGGCTGATTTTGTTTCCGGAAAGATTCTTGAATTCCTCCTCGGCCTCGTCGACCTCAGCCTTGCGGGCGAGCAGGTCCATCGGGGACAGCCGAAGCAGTTCGGCGATCTTGTTCTCGTTGCGCTTCAGGCGCGCTTCGAACGCATCGACATCCTGACGGGTGGCGCCGACGAGCGCATACAGCTCATCGATGCATTTCTCGTAATCATCCTGTTTCTGCTTGAGAACCTTGTTCTTCTCTTCGAGCTGTTTGTCCAGCGCATCCTGCTGCCGCTTCAATTCGGTGGAGCGCTTCTCGAGCTGCTGGATCTTTTGTACTGCCTGCTCCTCGGTCATTTCCTCCTGCTGGGCGAACGCGGCACTGCCCGCCATCAGGAACAATCCGAGTGCGATGGTCAGCACGGAAATGCGATTCCATTTCATAATATTTCTCCTCGCTTGTACGATTGTTTCTAGAGACGTGACGGTGGACACTAGTTGCCCTTCCAGTTGGCGAGACGCTGTTTGACCAGCTCCTTGTCCTTGGCGCACTGTTCCAGCTTGGCTTCCTGGGCTGAGATCTGACGGTCCAGGGTACCGATCTGGGACTGCTTCGTTTGGATCGCTGACTCGAGGGCCGTGATTTCACGCTCCAGCTCAGCAATGCGTGCAAGCTGCTCGGGTGTTGCATACGAGGTGCAGCCCGAAAGGACAGCTCCGGCACCCATGATAGCCGCAGCACAAACGAGCACCACAGATTTGCGGAGTTTTTTCATAATAGTCTCCTTTGCGGTGATGAGTTAAAGTAACAGGTTAGACTCAGGAATTATCTGCATATATGTCAATAATAACAAGAATACTACACGTTGTCAAGAAACGAACGCTATAAGTCTCGAAAATAGCCGCCTTTCGCAAGCGGGGAATGGAAAAAACACGAGAAATCCGTAAAACACCGTACGATCAGGCTGCCTGCAATTCCGGTTCATGCCGCGCATCGCCGGCATAATACTGGAGACTGTGCAGAACGTCTTCCGCCTCGGCGAGCGTTTCCGGCTTCATCAGAATATTGCGCATCTGCCGGCTGTTGGGAACGTACTTCAGATACGCGATGTAATGCTTGCGCATCTCCAGTACCGCACGCCGTTCTCCTTTGATTTCTACGGCCAGACGAAGATGCCGCAGAGCGGTGTCGATGCGCTCCTGAAAATCCGGCGGCACCGGCATATCGCCTGTACGCAGATATTCCTTCGCTTCGCGGAAGATCCAGGGATTCGCGATCGCACCGCGTGCGATCATCACCGCGTCGCACCCGGTCACGGAAAAGGCGCGCTTCACGTCTTCCGGCGTCATGATGCCGCCATTGAGAATGATTGGTATCGAAACCGCTGCGCGGATTTTCGGGATCCACGACCAGTCGGGATCCCCACTGTGCCCCTGCTGACGCGTACGGCAATGCACGGTGAGAGCACGAACACCGACATCCTCAAGCATCCGTGCCAGTTCCACAATACGGATTTCCGAATCGTCCCACCCGAGGCGTGTCTTGACTGTCACCGGAAGGCGTACCTGCTCGACGATGGTTTTCGCCATGCGCACCATGGCGGGCAGATCACGAAGCAGGCCGGCACCGGCACCGCGGGTGGCGACTTTCTTCACCCAACATCCGGCATTGATATCCAGGATGTCCGGCTTCTGAGTCTCGACGATGGACGCCGCTTCCTGCATGGTGTCAAGATTTCCACCATAAATCTGTATGCCGACAGGCCGTTCTTCCTCACGGATCAGCATTTTCTGCCGCGTTTTCGTGGGCTTCCTGCTGCGGACGAGCCCGTCGGCATTGACGAATTCAGTGAACACAATATCCGCACCGAATTCCTTGCAGATCTGACGGAAGGAAAGATCGGTCACATCCTCCATTGGAGCGAGAAGCAATCCGTTCTGAACACCGAGAAGATGAAGAAGATTCGTTTGCATTAGGAATGTGTTTGGTCTATTGCACGCATATAAGAGTTAACAGTCGCTTCTGCAACACGGTTCCACGAGAACTGCTGAACACGCTGTCGGCCTTTTTCAATGAGAGTCTCTCTCAACGTACTATTTTCGACAAAACTTTTCAACGTACGCGCAAAGTGATCGGTCTGTTCCGGATCGATGTACAGCACCGCGTCGCCACCGACTTCCGGAAGGGAGGCACGATCGGAACTCACAACGGGAGTGCCGTGAGCCATGGCATCGAGCAGCGGCAGTCCGAAACCCTCGTAGAGGGACGGGAAAACCAGGCCCAGTGCATGCGTGTACAGCACGGAAAGATCGTCGCGGCTGATGTAGTCGAGCAGCACGACCCGATCCTGCAATCCCAGCTCCCGGGCCGTTTCCTCGAAGGGATATCGCGCATCACGCTTGCCGGCCACCGCGAGCTGAATTTCATCGGACAGACCGTCCTGCACGGCCCGCGCGAAAGCTTGCATCAACAGACCGAGCCCCTTGTATGGATCATGCCGACCGACGTACAGCAGGTACTTGCCAGGAATAAGCCGGTGGTCAGGAACTGCGGTCGCAGGATCACCGTTCGGTTGCAGCGTGTTCGCGGCGAAGACGAGATCCACTGTTTCGGGACGCGCACCCAGCAGACGGAGAATGTCCGCGCGACTGCATTCGGAGATCGTGATCACCCGTGCACTTCTTCGCGCCGCGGTTCGTACCAGAAAACGGTACAGCGGCAGGATACGCACCTTCAGCGCCTTCACCAGATACTCTGGGTGCACGAGGGGAATCAAATCGTAGATCGTGCTGACAACCGGCAACGGACAGAGAAAGGGATACATGAAATCGGGACTGTGAAACAGATCGTACTCCCCTTTCCGCAGCAGACGCGGGAGCCTCCACTGATGACGCAGCCGATAGAAATCACCATCCTGCACCTTCTGCGTCAGACGCACGATGTCGCCTTCACTCTCGACGGCAACGATCCCCGACGGGACGTAGAGGTACAGCCTGACCCGATCGGAGCAGTGATCCACCATGGCGCGGAGGAGATGCCAGTTGAATTCTCCGATACCCGACCGATGAGGAGTCAGCACATGAGCGTCGAAGACGACACGTATGGGACGCGTTTCAGCCACGAAGCCGGTCGCTCAGTATGTCGGCGATCTGTGCACTGGCGGTTCCGTCACCGTAGGGATTCAATCCGGTCGCCATGGCGGCATATGCCTCCGCATCATCGAGCAACTGACTGACCGTCGCGACGATCCGCTCGCGGTCCGTACCGACAAGACGCGCGACACCTGCGGCGATCCCTTCCGGACGTTCGGTGACCTCTCGCATTACCAGGACAGGTTTTCGCAGCGACGGTCCCTCTTCCTGAATACCACCGGAATCCGTCAGCAGCAGCACGCTGTTGTCCATGAGCGAAAGCAGCTGCTCGTACCGCACCGGTTCGATCAGGTGGATTCGCGGCTTTCCCTCCAATAAGCGCTTCACGGCTTCGCGGACGTTTGGATTCGGATGCACGGGATACACGATCTCCACGTCCGGATATCGCAACGTGATATCGTGCAGCGCCTGCAGCATGGCATCGAACGGTTTGCCGAAACTCTCCCTCCGGTGGGCGGTGACCGTGATGAAACGTCCCTCTCCGTGAAGCAACCGGTCGACAACATCGGATGCAAGGCCACTTTCTTCGAGCAGAGCCACCCGCTGTGCCTTCTCCCATCGACCCAGCATGTCACGTCCCAGAAGAAGTGCATCGACGACGGTATTGCCCGTGACGAAAATACTCTCTTCGCTTCGCCCTTCGTGGCGCAGGTTTGCGGCCGCCGTTTCCGTAGGTGCGAAATGGAAGTCGGCCAGGGAAGCGGTGAGAGTGCGATTCATTTCCTCGGGGAAGGGACTGAAACGGTTGAAGGTCCGTAGCCCGGCCTCCACATGTCCCACGCGGACCTTCTGATAGAAAGCAGCCAGGGATGACGCGAACACCGTCGTTGTATCACCCTGCACGAGCAGTACATCGGGCTGCATGTCGGCGAGTACCTGCCGCATCTTCATGAGCACTCCCGCAGTCACATGCTCCAGCGTCTGGTTGTGTACCATTATGTCGAGATCCACATCCTCCCGGATGCCGAAAAAGTCCGTCACCTGCCGCAGCAGTTCCCTGTGCTGCGAGGTGAGACAGACGGAAACACGAAAACGATCCGGCAGGGACTGCAGATGCTTGATGACGGGGGCAAGCTTGATGGCTTCGGGACGTGTCCCGAAGGAAAACAATACATGGGTCATGGGATTCGATCCGGATTCATGGAGCTACAATGAAAAGACTGTCCGAAAAGCCCGGAATGATCGTCACCCTGATCCATCGAAGGCGGCAAAGGTGACGTTGGCCAAACAGTCGTCATGCTTCATCCACCCGAGGCGCAGCAGCATGACCGTGACGAATCGGCGGGACTTATTGGACAGCCTCTCACACAAGGCAAAGTAGCACTGTGCGCAGTGCGGAGCAAGGTCAGTGCAACTGTGCAGCATCGGACTCGCGCTCGTCACGCAGCACATCGTCGATGTCCGCCCGGAGCTGTTCGATCTCTTCGAGGTAGAATGCACGGTCGACCGGACGGCAGTTCCTGCTCTGGAATTTCCGGAAAGCGAGCCGCGTACTGAGCTGGATGTAACGCTTGCGATCCACCACCGGTGAAATCCAGCCCAGCAGCTTGCGCTTACTGGTATAGGGGAGATACTGCATGTGTGTGGCCGGGATGAGCCCCAGCTCGGCCTCCTCGGTAAGCTCGCGGATGATCAGACGGTTTTCGGCCAGCAACGCGAGCTGCATGACACCCATGATCACGATGAGACCGAGAAAAATGAAGACCATGCCCAGTCCCGCCGCCGCGGGATTGTTGATGCTGACAGAGAAATTCCAGAAGAAGTGGATGAAGATTGCCAGGACAAGACCCAGCAGGCGCAGCGGCCAGCGGGTAGAGGGTGATCCGAATTTTGTCAGTCCGAAGAAGGCACCGAGAATGCCTGTGGCCATGGCGTGCATGATCACCGTGTAAATCGTGCGCACGACGACAAGAAATACCCATTCCTCGGGTGTGGTCGCGCCGAGAAAATAGAGGAAGTTTTCCGTCATGCCGAAACCCAGACCGATCGCCATGCCGTAGACCACTCCGTCGGTGATGTTGTCGAAACGGCGGTCGCGGACTGTCCACAGGAGAAAGACACCTTTCATGATCTCCTCGCTCACCGGCGCGATGAGGATAACATCGAGCGTTTCCGAAACACCCAGGGAAAGGGACAGAAAAACACTGAACAGGATACCGAAAAAGATGGCACCGAGAGCTCCCCAGGCGAAATTGGCGAGGAGCAGGCTGATAGGTTCGCGGTCGTAGCGATCCATCAGCCAGATGCTCCACAAATACAGCAGGACGGGAACGATCGCGAAAACCAGGGACGCAATGGCGAGCATCGGCACCTCCAGAACGGACCGGGTGCAACCGGTCAGAATGGGACAGTATTATCGCACGGGAATAAGATACGGATCAGGCGCCATTTTTACGACCGTTCCCCTTGTCCTCGCGGGTGATGCGCACACGCGTCACCCGGCGCTCTTCCGCCTCCAGGACTTCGATGGTCATCTGATCGTGGGAAATACGGTCGCCGGTTTCAGGGATACGCCCGAAGAGCGTTGTCACAAAGCCGCCGACCGTATCGTAGTCGTCGCTCTCGGGGATGCTCATATCGGAGAAAGAATTGAAGTCCGAGATGTTCACCATCGCCTCGACCTCGATCCCGCCGTCGGGAAGCAGTTCGTAGGGGATATCCTCTTCGTCATATTCATCGCGGATCTCTCCGACGATTTCCTCGAGGATATCTTCCATGGTGATCAGGCCCTCCGTGCCGCCGAACTCGTCGACGACGATGGCCATGTGCAGCCGTTTCAGCTGGAATTCACGCAGCAGTTCCGAAATGGGCTTGGTCTCGGGAACGATGAATGCGGGGCGGATGATATCCTGCAGCACAATGAGATTCGGATGCTGGATCAGGCTGATGACATCCTTCGCGTAGATGATGCCTACGATGCGATCCATCGACTCCTCGAACACCGGCATGCGGGTGAAGCCTTCTTCGAGGAACATCTCGAGAATCTGGTTCGGAGGCATCCCCAGATCCACGCCGATCATGTCCGTGCGAGGGATCATCACCTCGCGCGCTGTGGTCTCGGTAAACTGGAAAATGCTCTCGATCAGCTCATGCTCGGTTCGGTCAAGCAACCCGGTTTTGGCACCGTCTTCGAGGATGTCCATCAGATTCTCTTCCGTCGTCACGGCCTCCCGGAAACGTGCCTCTCCCCGCAGCGGATGCAACATGATGTTCGCCAGAAACGTCAACACTCTGCGCGGGAGTCGCAGCAGACGTATCAGACGGCTGAGACCGGAGGCAACACGCAGGGCGAGTGCATCCGCGAACATTGCTCCAACGGAGCGTGCGACAAGGTTGACCAGGACCAGGGCGGTTGCCGTCAGTGCGAGTGCGATCAGCACGGAACCAAGAATGCGCAGAATCGGCTCGAGCCACGGCTGCACATCCGGACGCAGCAGATGCTCGATCCAGTGCAAAACGTACGGTGTGAGCAGAAAGGCGGGAAAGATGATGAAAAAAAGTACGGCGATCTGCGTGGCGCCCTGCACGTCCTCGTCCAGATCCTTGAGGGAAAGCGCACGCTGCGCATCGGGATCATCGTGCTCGGCGAGTTGCTCGATTCTGCTGCGGGAAGCAGAGGCGATGGCGGATTCCGCGAGGGTGACGAAAACCGCCGCCAGGAGGGAGGCAAGAAAAAGGATGCTGTCAAGCACCGGTGACCCGGTCATGATGGTTCGACTCCATCATGTCGTTTGATACACGCCTGACTGCTGCTACTCGGAGGTTCCATATCGATGTTGTACAGGACAATACCGGGCATGGTAACCATGCCTGCGTGCGCCGTGACCCTGTGTGTCGGACCAGCGGCGCTGTGCCTACACTGCTATCCCAGGCTCTGAACGAATTTGGCCAGCTGGGATTTCCTGTGCGCCGCGTTGTTCAGGTGAATAATGCCCTTGCCCGCGAGACGATCAAGGATTTTCGTTACCTCACGGTACTTCTGCTCTGCGACAGTCTTGTCCTGCGTGTTGCGCAAATCCTTGATCACGGTTTTCATGCGGGATTTGTTCGCCCGGTTGTACGCGCGCTTCTTCTCCGAAGTGCGCATGCGTTTCTTTGCTGACTTATGCTGAGGCATGTTGCTCCTTTCAATAAAATACGAACTTAAATATACGCAGGGTTGGAAATGAATGCAAGAAATCGCTGAATATCAACGCAAAACGGTGATTCGCTGCAGCATGTGATCACTTTCACTGCGCAGGAGAACGAAATAGCTCCCCACATCCAGGGCTCCTGCATCGAAAATATATTCGTGCCTGCCTGCCGGGAGAACGGCATGCAGCAGCACGGTGACTTCCCTCCCCTGCATGTCGGTGACGGAGAGCCGTACCGGGCGTTGCCGGTCCAGTGTGAATGCGAGCGTTGCCCTGCTGTGGACCGGATTCGGTACGGACGGAGCGAGTGTTATCCCTCCGTCACTGCGGATCAGTCGTCTCCCGTCCGCAAGGCAGTATCCCTCGAGCAAAAAGCGCCCGGCCTGCATTTCACGCACACGCACGGCAGGATGATCAAAGATGAATGCATCCGGTGTCAGTGCGGTGGCCGTGTCGTTCCCGACGAGAACCAGCAGATCGACGAACAACAACTCCCGGCCCTCCGCAAGCATCCCGCTGTCCGCGAGCACATGAACTGTTCCCGATGCCTGGTCATAGTCCCAGATCACACGCATTTGCGCGGAGGCCGATCCGACAGTCGCTGTCCCGAGCGGATACAGCATGCTCGGATTGAAACGCAGCTCTCCGGACCAACGGCGGATACCGAACCCGGACAGATCCCGTGACAGCCGCAACGGTACGCGAATAGTGTCGTCCACCGTGCCACGCAATACCGCCGTACTCAGATCGAGGGCCTGCAGATCGCCATCGCCATGAAAGGAGACCGGGAGGGGCGAACGTACCACACAGGGTGCCGTCGCGTCCAGAAACAGGCTGTCGGTGATTGCGCCCTGGCGGTCAGGCGTGAAGGTCAGCCGCACACGCAGACTGTCTCCCGGCGCTATCGCTGCCGGCAGTGGTGGAAGTGTTCCGATGACACGCAGGCGTGTGCCGCCGGGTACCACCTGTTCAACATGAACCGCATACTGCGCGCGATTGAAGCCGCTGAATTCCGCCACGGGACTTTCATCACCGACCGGCATGCCCCCGAGAAAGACGGGATCGGGAAATTCGAGTCCACCATCTCGCACGAATGCCCGAATCATGGAAGTGAAATCATATGTCTGCCCGTCCACGTGCACACGCACCGAGAGCGTAGCGGTCACCTCTCCCCGGTCTCCGGGTGCCGGCGTGAAATGCACCGGCAGCGTAACAGTCTCGCTCCAGAGCATCGGGAACGGCAGCGGCGCGTGATCGACGATGAAACGGTCGGCGAAGGGTCCGAGAAGAGAAATGCTTTCGATCAGAAGATCGGGGTCGGCATACGCCTGCATCGTCACGATGCCGCTGCGGGTTTCGCAGAACGGCAGTTCGCCAAGATCGAGATCTGTCTGCGTGAAGAGTCGGACCGCCGTCCCCCGCACGATGATGCGCATGCTGTCGAGACAGGGTTCGAACACCATGTACAGCGTATCCTCGAAGGGGCCTTCGACCGTCGGACGGAAACTGATGCGGTACGTTTCCGGATGGCGCGGAAGCATGTCCTTCGGAACAGTGGGTCGAAGCAGGGAGTACTCCGGCGGGGCATGCAGCGCAACGAGTCGAAGGTGGGAGGTACCACTTTGCGAAAGCTGGCCGGTTATGAACACTTCATCACCGACCACCACCGGCCCTGTACCGCCCTGTTGGTCCGGCGGCGTCACCTGTGTTACGCGAACCCCACGCAGCGGCAGTTCGAGTACCGGCTGTTTCGGCACAGTCGTACTGACAAAGAACGATGCCACGATGGGACCGTCGGTTTCAGCTGCCGGTGCAAAACGAACACGGAAACGGCGCTGCTGCCCTCCCTGAAGGGTCTCCACGCCGGTGACCGGATCAAGCATCGAAAAGGCCGCCGCGCCTGCGCCGCTGATCGTGCTCGACTGCAGTTCGATTGCCGAGTTGCCGGAATTCACAAGGCTCGCGAAAAGAACCTGATCCTGGCACTGCGCAAGAGAGTCGAAGCGCAGGTCCGGCTCTGCAAAAATGAGATCGCCGTCCACCCCCTGTCCTTCGAGAGCGATGCATATGGTGTCGGAACACGGCTGATCGAAATACAGGCAGAGTGCGCCGAACACGCTCCCCACCGAATCGGGAAGGAAGCGGACGTCGATGTCCAGTACATCTCCGGTGTCGAGAGAAACCGGTTGTGCGAGTTCCGCGAAGAACGGTGGAGCGGGATCGATACCGACGGCAGCCAGATGTAATCCGTGCATGTCACGGTTCCGCACACGCAGGGTTCGTGTCTGACTCGTGCCGGCGACGACATTCGCGAAGAGCAGCGATGAAGGGGTCATGTCGAGATATGGCTCTGCAGATCGTCCGGTGAGCACGATATCAGTGATACGCTCACAGTGCCCGATGCGACTGCGCAGCGTCAGCACCGTGCTGTGCATACCGGGAGAGGAGGGCGCGTACAGAAGACGGAGCGCACCCATCCCTTGTGCGGGTACCTCCACGGGCAGACCGGTCAGAAGCGTGAATGCGGGATCGCCGATCAATACATCGGATATCGTGACCGGTATATCCGCGGTATTGACGAGATCCCGGCTGAAAATGATTTCCGTCTTGCAGACGGGAATGTTCCCCGCGTCGATCGTATCGGGAAGCTGAAGCCCGCCGTCGTCTCTGAGCGCATGCAGCTGGACGACGGTCAGCGCGCCGCTGCTGCCGCGAAGCAACATCTCTCCACGTGTCTCCGTGCCTGCAGGCTTGCGGCTGCAGATGCGGAACAGGGCCGTGCCGCCCACATCGGTCGACGTGGCCGTATCCGGTGTCACAGAGAAAAATACGGGATTGTTGAGCACGGGCTCGATCGACTCGACTTCGCTGAGCATGTTTTTCACCAGCAGGGTGTCGCAGATCAGCGTATCGCAGAACAGATGCAGGAAAGACAGGGTATCCGCGTCGACGGCCAAAGCGCGGTCTTCGATCCGCATCCGCAGCGGGAAGCAGAGCGTATCCGGACACGGGGAAGACAGAACCACACACAGGTTTCCGGCCACCGTACCGGTATCCTTGAGTAGGCGGAAGCGAAATCCGGCCGGAACTATCGAATCCGGCGCGAGAGAGGCCGGCAGGGATGGGAGAGCGTCCATCTGCAACACCGAGGCAACGCCGGAGAGAAAGACGGTCTCGACCTCCACTGCCAGTGTGTCGCTGTTCATCACGTAAACGACGATGTGTGACGTATCGGCTGTCGAGCGGATACCAAGATCCAGCGGATCCGGGAACACCGTCAACGCGGGATGAAAAACTCCCGCCGAAAACCGAAGGAGATACTGTACACTGCAGGGTTCGGTATTCACGCGCAGAACGATCGGCAGAACAGTATCGACCGGAACCGTCACCGATACATCGATCGGAAATTCTCCAGCCGGTGGCACCTCCGCAGCAACAGCGGCATGCCGCACAGACGTGAACGGCGCCCCCGCTTCGAGACTGATGTCCGTTATCCGAAGAGGGGTGTCGTGGGGATTGCGGAAGACGAAGCGCCGGGTACCTTCCTCCCCGAGGCAGAGGGGGAGCGACGTCACCGTATCACCGTCCAGCACCAGGGAACGCACATTCCGTCTCCCGATCAGACGAACCCGCGACTCCCCGAACACACTGGAATCGTCGTGGCTGAGCAGTAGGACCGCGCGACTGTCCTGGTTGGCGGGTGCGTCATAGAGCAGGACGAACTGCACCGCGGAATCCGGCGGCAAGGTCAGCGGCAGGCGGGGACGCAACAGCTGGAAATGCGTCGGATGAAGACCGATCACTTCCGTGCGGCGCAGATGCAGTGGTTGCTGCCCGGCGTTGCGTACCTCTATGCTGTCGATGACCGGCGCTTCACAGATCTGGTCGTCGAAACGCAGAGAATCGGGGATGAGGGCAAACGGCAATTCGGCGCTGAAGAGGAACACAGGCAGACGAAGCGTGTCAGGGCAGGGTGACGACCAGGTGACATGCAGCCATGTCATGCTGCTGTCGGAACGCGGCGCCCGGTAGGCAACGACGACTTCGAGTTCGTCGCCGATGTCGCACTGCCGGGGGAAGCCGGTGGGTGAAAGTATCGTCAATCCATCGACCGGGGGATCGGTCCAGATCATCTCCACCGTCACATCATCATAGCCGCGATTCCGGAGAAACACACTCCTGCGCACCTCGATGTTCAACGGCACGGGCCCGATGACCAGCGCGGAATCGGGATCGGTTTGCAGAACGGCATCCTTCCCTCGACCGGTGCAGACGAAGTCGAGCGTATCGGGGCAGGGGCCGAGCACCAGTCGAAACAATGCCGCATGTGATATGGAATCCGCGCGAGTCGGTACGAAACGAACGGGGATCTTCAGCGTCCCGTCAGGTCCGATCCGCCTGGCAGTGTCGACGAGAACCGCAAAATCCGTCCTCCCCTCGGTCTGCAGCACTGTCGTTACCCGGCCGTCTGTATTTCCGGTATTGCGTAGCTCGACATATTCGATCCGGGCATCCCCGACGCAGACATCACCGAAAGCGATGTCGGGCGGAGCGATTTGCATGCGATTACTCTCGATGAATCCCTCATAGGGGATCTGAATGAGCTCGGGGCAGTCCTCATGCCCCGCGAGCAGATGGATGCTCCCGAGAATGGGACCATCGAGACTGCTGGTCAATGATACGCGAAGGGAATCGACGGCCGTGACACTGTCCCCGAGCAGGTGGGAGAGCAGTGTGACCGTACCCCGTGACCCGAGATCATCGATCCCCAGGATGCGCGGTGCCCTGTTGCCGTAAGTGGAAACCGGTAACACGAAAACGGCGGTATCCTTTCGGCAGACGGTGGGAAAGACGATGCGCGCCGCGCCGGGACGCAGTTCGTTGATGACGCGCATTCCCTCCAACGAGACGGTCCATGGCGTATGATCCGGATCGTTCGAGACGATATGCATCCGGCTGCCCACGGGGACCGGTCCGAAATACGCGGCGTCCGGTTCCCAGCGGACGGTTACGAAACGGGTTTCTCCCGGGGGGATGACCAGAGGCCAGGTCGCCCCGCGCAATTCGAAATCCGCATTACTGAACGTCACATCGCCCCGCTGAATCGTCAGATTTCCCGATCCCTTGTTCACAATGGAAAAAGAGCGATCCTTCCAGTCACCGCAGGCGAGCGTATCGAAAGAGAGAACGGATGACGTCGCAGAGATGTCGGGACGCTGTGTTCCGTTCCACTTATAGATCCAACCCTCCGAGACGCTGGGATAGCCCGACGTGCGTTGAATGCCGCCGACTGCCCAGCCCACGGCTTCGTTGAGAAAGATCATCTTGTTGAAGGGCTGATACGTCTTGTTGCCGAACACATTCGGATAGTAGCGATGCCAGCTCGATCCACCGTCAAAGGTGTAGGCAATTTCATTGTACGCACTGGCCACCCATCCCTTGAGGGAATCGAAGAAAAAGAGAGCTCGATGCGCACCGGGCGTTGAATTGAAAGTCGGTTGTGAAGGACTCGGAAACCAATCGACACCTCCATTCGTGGTGGTGATCAGATGGTTGCCGGTTCCCTGGTTGTACCCGTAGAGGAAGCCGCGGGTGTCGTCGACGAAGCTGATCTTCATATGGCTGCCGTACATCTCGATGGAGCCATTGAAGGAAAGATTGATCCACTTCTGATTCGAAGGATTGTAGCGGAAGAAAGCATTGTCCCCGCCCGCCACGATCCAGACCGATCCTGTGTACTTGACATCCGTCAACGCGGCGGTGACCGGGAGAGTGTAGTTGGTCCATGATACTCCCCCGTCCAGCGTGTGATGGACACGCCCGGGGCCCTCACCAACGATCATCCCTTCACGAACATCCTTGAAGGTCACTGCATAGCGGGTACCGTAGAGAATGGGATTCTGCGGAGAGACGCTGAACCAGGTGGAACCGTAATCCACCGTTTTATAGACAAGGCTGCGATAGTCGTCGCGCCACGAGACAAAGGCGATGCCGGTATTCGGTACGGCGAAGACGTCCTGCGCCCACGATGTGAGCGCGATGTTCAGCGCGGGAGTAAAAGCCGACTGCGGCACCGGCTGCCATGTCGGATTCCCCGTCCGTTTCACGAGAACGCCCGTCTGTCCGAGCAGCACGTCCACATCCCCCACCGCGTACCCGTTCCCCGTATCGGCCATGGAAATTCCCATCAATCCGCGTACCGGAACGGCAATCGGTTGCTCCTTCCACGTTCCCACCGGCTGGGCCGGCAACACCGCGGACAGCAATGCGAGCAGGACACAGATGAACAGAAGTTGTCGATGCAAGGAGCGATCACGCAAGTGAATGAGAATGCCGGGAATCCGGACATTTCCTGCCCGGAAACACGAATGGAAATATTCGTTATGATACCGTAAAGACGCGTGAAAGACAAGAGTGGCTCTTTTCCGAAATCCACCCGGTACATCACCTCCGCCCTGCCCCACCAGTAGCCGTCGGCGGTGGACGAATTCGAAGCATCCGCGTACCACATGCGCTCAAGCAGTACGTGTCCTGAAAGCGGTCCTTCCGGAAGGAACTTCACCTCGGCGATGACCAAGCGTGCCCACGACGCGCGAATCCCCTTTCGGGATCACGCTCATGTGCGCGTTGCAAATATGCTGCAGCATCCCGCGAAGCACCATTTCCTTCACTAGCCGCCATCAGAGCTGAAGATACGGTGCGAGGAGATTACTCCACTGCGCGATTCCTCCCCGCAACTGCATGAATATGCAGGTTCTGCAAGTCCGGTCTTACTCCCGCGGCGGCGGGGGCGGAAGCGGACGGACGTACGCGGCGGGGAGACGCAGCAGGGCATCCACTTCGGGGAGCTCACCGGGAGCGAAGGACTGCACGATCATCCGCAGAAGGGCCTCGGTGTTCACCTTGGCGAAATAGCCGCGGCCGGGACGAAGAACGCCGCCCTCCGGTTCGATGTACCCCAGCTCCGGATGATAATCGTAGATCGCGATGAGCGCTCCGGCGGGATCGGTCTGCACGGCGGCAAGTGGCACGGGACCGCTCGGTGCACCGATCAGGTTCCAGCCGCCGAATTCGTCCTCCATCATGACCTCCATCGCGGTGGTGTAGCTCCCGCTGACGACGATGGAATCCTCCCGTGAGAACTTGATCCAGTATCCCTTTCCGTATTCCAGTTCCTCCGCCTCGACATATCCCTTCTCAGGTACGTATTCATAGGCCTTTCCCTCCGCCGCAGGGAACAGATCCTCCACGCCGGAAGGAGACAACGGTAGCGGCAGCGAAATCAGGTTCCATCCTTGCGCGAAGCGGATGACGATATCGCCCTTCGCACGTTCGCTGATGAAATCCCAGTCCGTCTGATTGCCGGACAGACCACTGACAGTGCGCGATGCCGGCGTAAAACTGAAGTACGGACTCGCCGGTGCGACGCTGTAGTCCCCCGGAACGAGCCCCGTTACGACATACTCACCGTTTTCGTCGGTAAAGGCCTCCGTCGACATCGTTCCGACGACGACCATGCGCACACCCTCCGCGGGGTTACCGGCCGTGCTCTTCACCTTTCCGGAGATTTCGTACGAGACGGCCGGAACGACGTTGCAGACGACGTTGACCAGGATACCCGCATTCGCCGCGTTGCCGCCGATTGTGACGTTGTCACTGTATGTCCCGATCGATAACTGTGTATCCGTGATCTCGACGCGCACGGAGTCTTCATTGGATGTGCCGGATCCGGGTGTCAGATCGTACCACTGTGCGGAGGTTTTGGATGCAGTCCAGGAAAGAGTCTTTCCCCCCGTATTTCGCAGATGAATGTATTGCGCCTGAGGAGCCGGACCGTTCTGGTACACGGTGAACACGAGCTGACGCGGACGCACGTCAAGCACTGGCACCGGATCTTCGATGCTGAACGGCGCGCTCGCATCCTCGAGCATGATGGTAGACGGCGGCCGAATACGTACAACCGCATCATTGCTGACCGGGGGACCGGTGACCGTCCACTGGAAACCGCCGGCGTTCGCCGCAACAGACGGCGCGAGCACCTCAGAGAATGTTTTCCCTCCGTCACGTGACAGCTCGACGCGCAGATTCACGAGACCGGTGGCATTCCACTTGACGGTTTCGCTGTCGCCGATGTCCCAGCGCTCTCCGCCGGTGGGATGCAGCAGTGTGAGAGACGGAAGTGACGGAAGCGAGGATGCGTCGGCAAAATATGCTTGTGAGGATGTCCGGAAGCTGCCCGTGCCGTGCAGGCCGCTGCCCGAGCGGTCGAGGTCGTCGCCCTGGAAGCGGTAGACCGCGACGAGCCCGGCGGTCGGCCCTTCGAATTCCATCCGGTGATGATCTGCGATCTGGTCGTCGGTGCGTGCCGTGTTCCAGATGCGCACCTCGTCGATGGCACCGCTGTACCCGTAGGCCGTGGTGCCGGTGGACTGAACATCCGCTGAGCCAATCAGGAGTTCATCCTTGTTGCCACTGCCTGTCGTCGTGTAGGTCTGGGTCTGATCCGGAATACCATTGATGAAAATCGTGGCGATGGAGCCGTTACCGCTTCGTTCGAAGCGCGCGGCGACATGCGTCCATGTGTTCAGGGACAGGGTGGCTTTACTTTCCAGGGGAAGCTGCCAGTTGCCGGTCGGCAGAAAGCGAACCCGCCCGTTGCTCTTGTTCAACCCGAGCCAGTAATTCCAGCGGTTCGCCGAATGCGAACCCTTGGTGAGGAAGGTCTGGAACTGTGCATGTCCGCCCGTGGCCGGTCGCACCCAACACTCCAGGGTAAAATTCTGTGTCAACGTGAGTGCCGGATCATTCGGGATGGTGACATGGTCACCGCGATCGGGACCGTTTGTCACGATGAGGCTGATCCGCTGGTAATGCGGAGGATCCGGTGTCTGTGCGTACGATACACTCCCGACGTTGCTGCCGTTGTGTCCTCCGACGGCGGCCAGTGCGTTGCCGTTCAGGCGCCAGGCCCCCTGCAGGAAGCGGCCGTGCAACCCGCCCGCCATCGCCCAGGGGATGCGGTACAGCAGACCGGCGGCGTTCGAGAAATCCACCACGGACCGCCAGATGCGCACTTCGTCGATTCCACCGGTCCAGTAATCCGCAGGACCGGCATTATCACGATCGGCCCCGATGCGGAGATCGAAATATCCGTAGCCGAGGTAGCTCTGTCCGGTTTTGATCTGCCGGTCGAGCGCGCCGTTGATGTAAAACTTCATTTCATTGCCGCTGGCGTCGAAGCTCACGCCGACATGCGTCCATGTATTCAGCGGAATCGTACTGCTGCTCTCCTCGTGATACGCCGGATTCGGATAGAAACGAAGGCGGCGCTGTGGGGAAAGTCCGAACCAGTATGAGGACACGTTCCGGTCGTTTCCCACAATGCACATGAGCTGTCCCGACTGCGTGGGTCGCACCCAGGCGTCGATGCTGATGGCGGCTGCCCGTGCGATATCGACGTTGAATGCGTCGTCGTAGGCAATGGACAGATAAGACGATCCGCCGAGCTGAAGCGATGCGTTTTCCGATTCGTACGGCTGTGCAGCGGTCGTGGATGCTGCCAGCAGACACAGGATGATCAGGAGGGAGCGTGTGCGTGTCATGATGTCCGTCTCGTATGGTGCGACAGGAAGCGCACATCCGCGGGAAAAGCCCCGCGGATGTGCTCGAAAGAAATCAGTGCTCTCATTTACTTGACCAAAAGCATGCTGCGGCTGCGTTGGATGCCGCCGGATCGCAGGGTGTACATGTACACACCGCCCGAGAGCGGTCCCGCATCGACACGAATGCTCTGCGGACCATCACGCTGTTGCAGCGCGTGCGTCAAATCCATCACCTCGACACCCAGCATATTATGCAGCGTGAGGGTAGCATCCCCGCGGAGAGCACCGCGGCCAAGATCCAGTTCGATGACGGTGGACGGGTTGAACGGATTCGGGTAGTTCTGTCCGATCCACATACCGTTGGCTGCCGGAACATCTGCAACACCCACCGTCATTTCCATGCGCACCGGAATATCCAGTTCAACATTGTACAGTTCGGAACGCATGATGATCATGGTCTCGTACGTTCCCGCCGGAAGACGTTGCGTGTTGACCGACACGACAACGGTCTGTTCTCCCTCGCCCGAGGCAGGCACGATATCCAGCCAGTCGGCCTCGGTGGAGAGCACCCAGGACGCATGCGTGTCGCCTTTCGGCGATACGACCAGATCCCGGGTGGGGAGAGGATCGCGGTTGTTCACCGCGAAGATGATGGGATTCGGTGTCGCTTCGAAGCTCAGTGGTGCCGGATTGAAGGTCGCTTCAACGACGAACTGGCCGGTGATGAACTGCGCCTCGATGCTCGACTTCCCGCTGACATCCTCCCCGTCGATCATCAGTTTCGTGATGCGTCCCGGGAGCGGATCCGGCCAACTGAGCGTCACGCCGGCGGCATTGAGACCGGCCTGATAGGAAACCGTATAGGTTTCCGTGTTGCTTGCCGTGGGATAGGCCCGGTAGTCGGAGAGAGACCCGAGTCCGAGCTGCGATTTTCCCGGCGTGCTGATCACGCGGGCGTCGAAGATTTCGTTGGGCGGCTGCGGAGGCAGCTCCGATTCGTCGAGGGTCGGATCGATCGCCGACGTGGCTCCTTCTCGTATACCGACGGCGAGGCGTTCCTTCCTCCCCTGTCCGTTATCGACCATCAATTCAAGCGTGACGCCACGGTATTCCTGCGCGGCCGCGGATGCGGCCAGCAGCAGGAAACCGATGAAAAGGATACGTGTGTATTTCATGAGTGTGCTCCTCTACTTGACTATCGTAAGTGTGCGCGAAACGACACCGGTCGCCGTCTCGAGACGGTATGTGTACATCCCGGCGGGAACCGCCGCGCCCGTGTCATCCATTCCGTCCCAGGTCACATACTTGCTGCCCTGAGACTGGCTACCACGCACCAACGCGCGGACCTGGCGGCCGAGCATATCGTATATCGTCAGGTGAACGGCACCCTCCTCTGACAGTGTGTACGGAATGACAGTGGACGACGTTGTCTGGAAGGGATTCGGATAATTGCTTCCCAGAACGACCTTCGCATCGGCAGGACGCACACGGGTATTCAGCTTCAGGACGCTGGTCCCGGTGACGTCGAGGATGAGATGGTCCCCTGCGGAGCCGTCGAACGTATGCAGGAGACGACCGTCTTCGTCGCGCACCTCGATCAGGATGCGATCGGATGAGACCGGCGTCGAGAGGACGCAGCGTCCCTGCCCGCCGACATGGACCGTCGTTTCTCCGGGAAAGACGAACTGCGTTCCCTCCGCGGTGCGCACATCGAGGATGTCCGCAGGCGGAGCGGCCGGCAGTGCCAGCACGTTGCGCAGTTCATCGGTCGCCCGGTCGCCGGCGACGTAGAGCCTTCGAGTGTGACCCTCGGCGTTCTCCAGCGTCAGCAGACCAGCCAGATCCATACCGGCAACCGCCTTGCTGTATGCCGTCGCACCAGCACCGCTTCCGGTGAAACCGCTGGTGCTGATGCGGAGATTTGTTCCCGCATCGACACGTACCCAGTAGCCCTTGCCGGGTTCCATCTGCGTCGGCACGATGTATCCCTGACCGGGATCCCACCCGAAGATGGACTTGAGTCCGCCGGCGGGATTCTGCTGGATGGACGCGACGGGTACCGGCTTGAGAAGGGCGCCGACCATGTTCCACCCGTAGCCGTACGGCTCACCGATGCCATTGAGCTCGGTCCATTCGAAGGTGGATTTCGAGAGTCCGATCAGTACCTCCTCCAGGGGACCGGCTTTGATCCAGTAACCACGGCCGAGTACCATATCGCTTGCGGCGTCATATTGTCCCGCGTCGGTGTCGAACAGGTACATTTTCATATCCGGCTCCTGTGCCAGGGCGGCGAAGTCAGGATTCTGCAGCTCGAGCGGCGTGGAAACCATTTCCCAGTCTCCACTGGTACGGAAGACGAAGCGCTCGGGATCGCCCGTACCATCGGGGATGGGAGGATCGATCGGCACCCGTGTGGTGTCATCGACCTGGTCGTCGTCCTCGTTGTCGTTGATGACGACAATTTCGCGATCACGTTGTGGATCGTCCGGGTCACCGCAAAGTCGGAAGACCAGAATTGAGTCGCGCTGCACGATGTCGGTGATCTGTGTCGGTTTCATCGCACCGGTCGGCATGCGCTCCATCAGCTTGATGTTGAAGGGATTGTAGTACGGACGGGGATCGCCGGTCTGGCGGTCGCGCACTTTGAGTTTCAGGTCCACGCACGGCCAGTTCTTTGTATCCACGTCCTCGGTCGTGATGACGACTTCGTTTTCCTTGGTAGGTTCGGGACAGATCGGCTCCTTCACCTCAATGGTGAAGATATACCGTCCGTCGTTCGCGAAGGTGTAACTCGATGCCGATCGCATGTCGATGCTGCCGGGTTCACCCTGTATTTTCAAGGTAAAACTTGCGCTTGGAGAGGCCGGAAGCGCACCCCAGGTCATGGTCACCGGATTGGTCGGCCCGGTCTGCACCTGTCCCTGGAAGGTATGGGACGCCTTGATCGCGCGGATGTCGGTCAAGCTGCCCTGCGACCCGGGAATATTCAACCAGCGGATGTCGAACGCCGTCGGGGGCGGTGTCGGGGGCAGATCGGTCTGTCCCGCTTCGAGTCCGTCTCCGGCTCCTTCCTGCATGCCGTACTCGAGTGTGATCTCATTCTGGCGTGCATTGCGGAAGAGAATCGCATGTTGCCATTTGCTCATCGGCTCGGGGACGCACGGCTTCTGCCGGTAATACGCGATGAGCTTCTTGCTCTGCCACATCGTGACGGTCAGCGGATTAGTTGTCGTCGTCGTGTCACCGCCCCAGCCCACGAATTCAAATCCCGACGGCGCCGTGGCGGTTGCGGTCAGGGTCGAACCGACGGGGCCGGACTGACGATCGTCGAACGGACCGCCCGGTCCTTCCGGATTGATGACGACCAGTTCGGCCAGAGCGCTGCTGATGGGCTCGATGATCGGGAACACTTCGTACTCGCGTGCTTCGGTGTTCGGACCGATGTTCACCGCGGCCGGATTATCCCGCAGATTTCCGAAATCTCCTCCGAATCCCTGGAAGGAATAGCCCGGCGGCACCTGGTAATACATGTTGAACAGTAACGGGGTCGACTTGTCCACGCCCTTCGTGAACAGGTCGAACTTGGGATGCGGTCGCATGATGACCTGTCCCGGGAACGGTTGGACGAGGTGGAACTTCACGCAGTTCAGGCAGAGGTCCGGCAATTTGAAGCCGGGTTCGATCTGCTCACGCATGACTTCGATTTCGTATTCCCCGAAGGAGAAAAAGCCACCGTAGCGATTCACCAGATCGTTCCATGCACCGCCGGACACCTGCGATTCCACCTTGATGATGTACTCACCATCTGAGGTCAGGCGCAATGTATGCACGCCACCCAGAACGGTGGAGCTGGTATGCGTGGAGGTACCGGCACGCTGCGCGCGGAATTTCGGCTCGAAATCGGAGCCGTCCTTGACGCGCAGTTTCAGCACCAGTCGTTCACCGAACACATTCGGTGTGACGTTGATGACGGTCACACGGAAGTAATCCCACTGTGGTACGTTGAAGGAGAATTCTCCGACCAGCGGCTGCAGAGGGATCGCACCTTCAATGACATACGGATCCATTCCCGGACCGGAGGATGGCAGCAACTTCGGATTCGCGAGCGTCGCCGGTTCATTGGCGTCCACGCAGTACACGGTATCCACCGGGGTCGACGGACGCGTGGTAATGGATGCACTCTGCGAGGGTGTGCCGCGATTCGTATTGAACTCGCCCACGATACGGAACCTGTATGTGCGGTTGGACTGAATATCCGTCGATCCGCTACCCGTTGCGTTGGGTACTTTCAGGATCAGCACGCCGGTCCACTGCCCGATATTGACGCGGGTCGGCTTCCCGAGATGGTGATTCCCGTCGAGCTGCTTCCAGTTGCCCGGAGATGCCTCGTATTCGACGTATGTCTCCGCGGCATCCATGTCGAACTTGTTGCGCCACCGGAGTGCGACAGCCGGGGGCGGCGTGGCACTGCCACTGGCAGTGGCGAGATGCGCGGTAAGCGTGGTGTTGGCGGCAAAGATATCCGGAGGATTGCTGGTGTACACCGCCTTGACGTCGGTCACCGGATTGGAAAATGAGGACGGAAGCGAATACGATGGGAGTTCGTTCGCGTAATAATCGATTTCGGAAGTCGCTCCGCTTTTTCGTTTGATCTCCCAGTACGAAAAATACCACTTGGTGCCACTGCGTGTGAAATTCGACGGGGCGACGACACGGTGACAGTAGTCGAAGTCCACGGGTATGCCGATCGGTGTCGCGCGGTTCACCGTCTGAATGTTGTCGCAGTTGCGGAATTCCAGCGTGACATTCGTCGGCTGACTGGCGAACATACGCACCGGCACCGCCTGGCCTGCATTGATCACGCCCGTGTGCACTGGCGTAGCAAGGCTGTTACCGCTGATGTAATTCGTTTTCATGATGCCGTCCCAGCCACGCATGCTGCCGGACCGTCCATATGCCGGCTGCGTTGCCTGGCAATTCACGTTCGGCATGCCGCGGTAGGACCATCCGCAGTTGTCATTCTTATACTCGTCTGGTGCTCCCCAGATATGCCCGATTTCATGCGCAATAACGTTGCGACGCGGTGCGGAAAATGGATCGAGCTCCGCCTGCCAGTACTGCGTATCCATGGCGAAATACACACCCTCCCGGTCGCCGTTGCCCCAGCGGATCACTGCCGCATGCGGCCAGATGCCTTCGTCGCCGGACGGTTTGTAGGCGATGAAACCGCAGATGGCCTCGTCGGAATTGAAGGCATCCCGTACCTGATTGTTGTAGAACCAGCACCATTCATAACCGGGACCCGCCCAGCTCCATGAGGGCGGCAGATTGAAGATGTTGATGGTCGCCAGCTTGGAGACGATCTGGGGAATGAAGGAATCCTCCCCGATGGCGACCGGTTCACCGGAAACCTGTGACGCCGTGTGGTACGGGGAATAGAGCCGCCAGTGATGCGTGATGGATTTGCCGTAGCGGGCGACGAAGGAAGACCAGTAGTTCATTGCCGCGATGTAGAAATTGCGGTAGCGGCTGTAGACCGTGGGATCCCAGTTCCATGTCCCGGTCCCGGATTTGCTCTCGACAAAAAAGCTGGAATGGACGATATAGCCGCGGACTTTCGTCCGCCGCAGCAATGCGTTCTCCGACGGATCGTGCGTCGGAATGCCCTGGATCACCGCACGCGGCGAGTGCTCGTCGGTCTCCACGAGACCGACACAGTCCATTTCGGGACGAATCTTGAGCTGCTCCTCGATTTCCTTTTCCCGCTCCCGGATGCGAAGCATATCTTCCTCGGTCAGCGGCCGCTTGATGAAGTCGAGATACTCGACAATCGCTTCATCGGCCTCGCTGACGTCGGCCATGATCCGGTACTGCTGTTGATCCAGATCGCGCTGGAATTCCGCACTGGAATAGGAAACGGACAGGACGCCGACCGGCTCACCGTTTGCCATCTGCAGTTGCGTGCCCATGATGGCGTCCTTGCTCTCTGGGGGCACCCATGCCAGCATGCGCTGCGGTGAGGTGATGATAGAGACCAGTGCTCCGTTCCGGACCAGTGCGTCGCGAAGGTCGATGGCCTGGTCCACGGACGTGCAGTTCGTCTGCAGCACGGCGAGATGCTGGTTGTGCGCCGCAAGTCCGACCTCGGCGGCGTCGGGTGGAACGTATCCCGGCTGCGGCGCCTGCGCGGAAGCAGTCACAGCGAGGACGAAACAGGCGAGCAGCGTCAACTGCAGGCGTATCCAGTGTTTCATGTTCTATCCTTCATTGATGAAAAAATGTCGAAATGATGCATTGCAGTCTGGCTCTCATCCGCAAGCCGCTACCATGTATTGGTGTGCACTTGCTGCGCCGTCCCATCGGAGAAACATGCGCCGGATATTCTTCAGCAAAACGGATTATCGTCGGGCAAAGTATACTAATTCAGATCAACATTGTCAAGTATTCATTTTTTCGCGGGCCTCCGGCGCAGTTCGCTTCAATCCGGTGTTTTTCTATTTTACCGTCAGCCGAAAATCAGCTGTCGGAGCCGTATGGAATTGATCACAGACCTCGCCGCATTCTGCAGCCTGCATCATGAGAAGGACATCCGGATCATCGGGTCGTCCCGTTCTGTCGGGAAACAGCTGATTGCGCGCCTGCAGCGTGACGGCGTGCAGACGGATGCCGTCCGTGAAGCGACGGTAGCAGAGGTCGCGTGCCACCTGATGGGTGAAACACATGCTGCCGTGCAGGGCATGTTGTCCCCTGCCAGTGCACAGTGCGTGCTGGAAGCGGTTTGCCGCGACGCGGGGGATGCGGCGGCATTCTTCGCTGCAGAACGGGAGGATGCTGCATTCCATGCCGCCCTCCTCACAAGCTTTGACGATTGCATCCATGCAGGACTGGATCCTGCCGCTCTCCCTGATCAGGTCTTCTCCTCTCCCGAAAAGGGAACGGCATTCCGCTTCCTCGCGGAGGAATTCTCCCGCACATGCCGCGTCCGGGGAAGCATAACGGAGGCGATGATGCTGCGCGAGGCTGCGACGATATCGCGTCCACCGAACACC
>JAFGKR010000209.1 GCA_016928515.1 Bacteroidota bacterium
CCTGCGCAAGGATCGGCCGCTGTTCGGCCATCTGCTCGAGTCCTTCGTCTTCCAGGAATTGCGGCGCCTCGCATCGTTTGCGGAGCACCGGCACCGTTTCCACCATTTCGGGGATAAGGACAAGAAGGAAGTCGACGTCGTGATCGAGCGGTCATGGCTGCCTCCTCTTGGGTTCGATCCAATTTTGAGGCACCGTCTCTCGGAAAAATCCCCGGGTTCGATTATGCAAGAGTCAACGCGATTCTTGCGGATCATTCTTGACATTGAATTCACCGGCGAATATTTTGTCGATCATAATATACGATATGGCAGTCCGGAATAACGCGGGACTGAGGCCCGTCATGATGCCGCATCGTGGCCTGCTCGCAGGAGTTCTTCGGAAAGGCAGTAGTTTTCCTGTTTGGAGTTATCATGACTGTACGCTTCGGTTTCTCGCTCGTGTGGATGATGACCATCCTGTCGGTATCGGTGCACGCGCAACGGGTGGTCACATTCGACGCGAGGCATGCGGACGCGGCCACGTCGATTGTTCTCGACAGTGTGCACATCGTCAATCTGACCAATGGGAGCGAGCACACACTGATCGGCGCTGCAAGCTACGACCTCGACCTGTTGACCAGTGTCATCGGAACGTCCTCGCCGTCCGTCTTCGCCCTTTCGGTGAATTATCCGAACGCCTTCACAGACGCCACCAGTTTCACCGTCCAGCTTCCGCGCCCGCAATCCCTGCGACTTCAGGTCTTTGATCTGCATGGACGCCTGCTTGTTGTCCATTCCGCCGCGCTTCAGTCCGGGCAGCATCGATTCAGTTTCGTTGCATCGGGACTCGCACACGGCGTCTACATTCTCACCGTGAACAACGGATCCACGACGCTCACGCGCAAGCTTCTCAAGCTCGGCAATGCCACCAACGGGATGCCTGCGATGAACTATCTCGGGCATGCGAGCGCCGCGTTCCTGGACAAGACTGTTGCCGACAGATATCGCTTCACGGGCTATGCGGAGGCCTTCGAGTCCGGGACGATCGACAACGTCTCACCGCAATCGGGGAAAATGTTCTCGTTCGACCTTAGTCCATCGGCGGCAGTGCTCGTCGACCCGGCAACTCGTCATGGCATGAAAGGGAGCACGTATGAGTGGACCGTTCAGTGTGATGCGTTTCCCTCACGGGCACGTTTCTCCTGGCAATTTGGTGATGGACAATCACGCGACATAGACGACCAACGGAGTGTCACACACAGCTATTCCTCGGAGGGAACCTATGAACTCCGTGTGCGCATGTACAACCTGCGCAACGGCAACTTCATCTCCGAAGCCGGCGCGACCGTGCACATCGCAACGGAGGGACGCATCACCACCGGCGACGTGGTGGAAGTCGCCCGCGGAAACATCGCCGCGGCCGGAGGCAGGATAACTGTCGACCAGGCAGGGACACCGGTGACCGGAATGAGTATCGAAGTGGGGGCTCGTGGGTACGGGGAAACGCGTGAATTCAGCATTTCCCACGCACCCGTGCTCACGCACGGGATGGGAGAAGACTTCATCCCGGTTTCACCGCTGATCACGGTGGCAAACGGAGGCGGATACTCCGAGGATCCGATGATTCTCTGCATTCCGATCACTTTGCCGGAGCATCACTTTGCCATGATGTTTTATTACGACGAGGAGACGGGTGAACTCGAAGGTCTGCCGCTCATCGGTGTGGAACGAGACAGGATCTGCGTTGCCACCCGGCATTTTTCCTCCACCGCGATGCGGATGGGCAAACGCAGCGCCGGCATGAAGGACGGAAGCTACGTCCAGCTGATCGTGGCGGCGGTGTCGACGGACCGTCTGTCGGGAACGGTTATGTCCCGCTTCCGTCCTGGAGTGGATGACTGGGAATTTCCCAACTATGGATCCTATATTTCGCCCAAAGGGCAATGCGCGGGACAGACCATCTCGGCGATGTGGTATTACTCGGCCAGGAAACTGGGACGTGGGGAAGCAGCGCTTAACTCGCGCTTTGACGATGTGCACACCGACCTGATGTGGATGGACAATCCGCGCGGCTACCGTCTGTCCTCTGTGATTCAGGAGGACATCGACTGGAGTGGAAGGGAAACATGGTGGGAACACTTCGACACAACGGGGACCGGGGTGTATTCGCGCGACAGCCTGAACTTCCTCGCATTCAAATATGCCGTTCTCATGACGGAGAAACCCCAGTACATCGCTGTCAGGAGGCCCGGTGGTGGTCATGCGCTGGTCCTGTACGGAGTGCTTGGAGACTCACTTCTGATCGCTGATCCGAATTATCCGGGAATCTCGCGCGGCACCAGCCTGCGCGAGGGCGCATTCCGACCCTACCGGACAATGTCGAAAGTCGGTGAGTCTCCAAAGGAGTATCCAACAATCCGGTATTACGCGAAAAGTGCCATGATCGACTACCAGATCCTCGCCGATCGATGGAGTCAATTCGAACAGGGGACCATCGGCACGATCGCACCGCATGTTTTTCCTTCCGTAGAGCTTTTCCAGCTCACTACGGAAGGAACGGTGCCCCTTGAATCATTCGTGACCACTTCCTCTGACACGCTGGTCATCATTGCACGATGTCCGGATTGTGTCGGAACGTTCGATGATGATCAAACAGCCTTCGTCTGTCTGAAGGAACAAGGGCAGACCGTTGCACTCGACGACAATGGAATCATTCGTATCCCCGTCGTTTCCGGTCGGCAGCGGTATGGATTATTGCTCCAGGGGTTTCCGAGCGATACCGCCGGCACAACATCCGAATACATCTCTTTCGTCTGGCTCGAGGTCGAAAAAATGTCAACCGCGAGCTTCGGATTCGGGGTGAATGCGAAATGCAGCGACACCGGGGCGCGTGGAAGATACGGGACAGGCGGAAATTCCTTCTCGATTCCAGGCACCTGGTCCGGCGATACCTTCTCCGGCGACCTGGATATGCTCTATGAAGGATACCGGTATGTGATCAGTCTCGTCGCGACGGTGGATACCGTGACAAATGAAATGGGATCCTATGAATTCCGGTCCCGCATCACCAAGGACGATCTGGACATGGTGCTATCGCTCACGGGGAGGGGCGTACCACTCCTTTCCCATGGCACGGATACCTATCACTATGGCATCACCGGCGAGGAAGCGTGCAGCCACATCGACGAAGCGCAGGGATATGTCGTGCCCTCCTGTGGCCAGCTTACCGAATGGGACTGCAAGGAGCATGTCGGCAAACCCGCATTCCTGGACGTTGTCCTTCCTGCGAGGCCCTGATTAAGGAGCAGGGGGCATTGTGATGATGGAATCCAGCGGAGGGCGTTGCTCCCGGGAGGAATCATTATGGAGCTGAGGAAAGGTGGGGGAACTGAAGACCTGCGAGAGTGCTGCCCGCCTTCACCCTTCGAGCTATCACGGAGCTGCCCGGCGTGGCGCAACAAGAAAGTCCGCCGATGGCGGGCTTTGCGGGACTTCATCGCCTCATTCCGCAACTTGTGTCTCGATCTGCCGGTGGAAATGCGGCTGGTCTTCGAACGCATTGATACGCTGAAACATCTGTTCGCTGCATAACCATAGGTTTGGGGAGCGTCGGCATGAATGTGCAACATCTCCGCCGGAAGGAGGAACGGGCCAATCCCTTTCATCTGGTCGGCGAAAAGGAGACGGACTTGCGTAATTCGATATTGCAGCGTAAACTGCGCAAAGAGTTGCAACCGGCAAATGGTCGGCCCTGTAACCGGCAAATGGTCGGCCCTGTAGCCGGCAGATGGTCGGCCCTGTAGCCGGCAGATGGTCGGCCCTGTAGCCGGCAGATGTAGGATCGCATACCGGCAGCTTGAAGTTGGCATTGATCATGGAGATCCCGCACTTGACAGAGAACAACGCCCTTTATCCCCGCCATCTGTCACACGTGCTCATCGAGGCGCTGACGGATACGCCGGTGGTGTGTTTGCTGGGTCCTCGGCAGAGTGGCAAAACCACACTGGCCCGGAGCCTAGATCCAGACCGTGTCTACGTCAGCCTCGACGAGCAGAATTTCCATCACCTCGCGCTCGAAGATCCAACCGGATTCATTCGTGGACTTCCGGACAGAGTGACGCTGGATGAGATGCAGCGTGCTCCGGGGCTGCTGACGGAAATCAAGCGGGCGGTGGATGAAGACAGGCGACCCGGTCGATTTCTGCTGACAGGGTCGGCAAACCTGCTGTTTTTGCCACAGGTAGCGGAATCTCTGGCGGGACGCATGGAAATCGTCTACCTGCATCCGCTCACCGAGGCCGAGAAGGAACGAAATCCGGGGAATTTCCTCCGAGCGCTGCTCGATGGCGGGCTGGAATCAGGTATCAGCACGAAGCGGGAAGAGGCGATTTTGCTGGCAGAACGACTGGTTTCCGGCGGGTACCCTGAACCAATCGGCCGAACTCCTGTTCGGGCCCGCCGCTGGCACAGGCAGTATATCCGATCATTGATCGACCGCGACGTCCGCGATATTTCACGTATCAGAG
>JAFGKR010000031.1 GCA_016928515.1 Bacteroidota bacterium
AGAAACCGCGACGACTGAAGAAACCGCGACGACTGAAGAAACCGCGACGACTGAAGAAACCGCGACGACTGAAGAAACCGCGACGACCGAAGAACCCGCGACGACCGAAGAACCCGCGACGACTGAAGAAACCGCGACGACTGAAGAACCCGCGGTGGAGCCTCCGTCATCGGATGAGCCGTCCGCGGAGGAACCTGCCGCTCAGCGACCTGTCGGAGAAGTTCAAGGAGAGCTTGCCTCGACGGAGGAACTTTCGGAAGCGGCAGAAAAGACGCCGGCAGTCGATCACACTGAGGACAAACCCGTGGACGATATGCCCGCGGAGACAACGGATGATGAGAAAAAGGAACACAGCGATCCGGATACTCCCTCTGCCGGTTGATCATCGCGTACAACTTGTCGATGCAAAGGTCCCGCTGCGGCGGGACCTTTGCGTTTCCCTACAACAGATCCTCCACGCGATCGAGCAGCTCATCCATCAAAGCAGCAGTTGCAGCAATTGGCTCGGGCTGCGTCATGTCCACACCGGCGTCCTTCAACAGATCAATGGAGTATTTGGCGCTGCCGGATTTGAGGAAATCAAGATAGCGTTCCAGCGCTCCTTCCTTCCGGTCAAGAATGCTGCGTGTAAGAGCGACCGCCGCAGACAGACCGGTGGCGTATTGAAACACGTAGAAGCTTCGATAGAAATGCGGGATGCGGGCCCAGTTGATGGCGTAAAGAGGATCGATGCCGAAATCCGTTCCCATGTACCGGGCATACAGCTCCGCCATCGTCTCGCTCAGCAGATCGACGGTGAGCGGAACACCTCGTTCCGCAGACTGATGCATGAACTGTTCGAACTCTGCGAACAGTGCCTGGTTGTAGACCGTTCCGCGGATGGTATCGATGAAGTGGAACAGAAGCTGCAGCTGCAGTTCCCGATCCGTCCTCGTCTGAAGCATATGATCGACCAGCAGCATTTCATTGCAGGTGGAAGCCACTTCAGCACAGAAAATCGTGTATCCACCGTACACAGGGGGCTGGTTCTTCCATGTGTAGTAGGAATGCATCGCATGTCCCATCTCATGCGCGAGTGTGAACACATCCTTCAGGGTATTGGTGTAGTTGAGCAGGACAAAGGGATGCGCACCGTAGGTCCATGCGGAATAGGCTCCCGATGCTTTTCCCTGATTCTCGTAGACGTCGATCCATCCCTCCTCCAGCGCAGATGTGAGATCGCGGGAGTAGGCAGGACCGAGGACATGCATTGCGTCCTGAACGATCTGCACGGCCTCGTCCCAGGAAAAATGTATGTTCGCCCTGGCCACCAGCGGAACGTAGAGGTCCCACGGCCGCACGGCATCGATTCCGAGGATCTCCCGTCGCAGGCGCACGGAGCGCTGCAATGGCCCCAGATTATTATTGACCGTTCGCACCACATTGTCGTACACTGATTCGGGGATGTTGTCCTCATAAAGCGCCATGTGCCGGGTGTCCCGGTACTTCCTGGCGCGCGCGAAAAACATTTCCTTTTTCACCTGACCACTGAGAGTCGCCGCCAGTGTGTTCTTCCAGGTCGCGTATTGTGAGTAGAGAGCACGATAGGAATCCTCCCGAATGCGACGGTCGCGGGATTCCTGCAGTTGAATGTATCGCCCCTTCGTAACCTCGATTTCGCTTCCGTCCTCGTCAGTGATGGTCCCGAAACGTATATCCGCATCATTGAACATGTTGAAGATATTCGATGGTCCCGCCATGGCTTCGAGAGAGAGTGCCAGCAGCTCCTCCTCCGAGGATGTGCGCGTGTGGAGCTGCATGCGCAGAATTTCATCGAGATGATGGGCATACATTTCCAGCCCGTCCGTCTCCGCAATGAACCCGTCAATACGATCACGCGGGATGGCAAGGATCTCTGGCACCACCCACGATGTGGCTGCACTGGTGCGGGCATGCTGCGAGAGCACGCGGTCCATCAATCCCTGGTAACGCGTGTTGGCCGTGTTCTCGTCATAGCGGCGAAAAGCGTAGTTGCCGAGCTTTCCCGTGATGATATTCAGATCGTCCGCGAAATGCAGCCAGCGGAGCAGGAGATCGCCGGACTCCCCGAGCTTCCCGCGAAAACCGGCGATTTCGGCGATCATACGTTCCACGGCATGGAAGTCCTCTTCCCATTCCTGGTCACTGGAGTAGAGATCCTCCAGCTTCCACGTGTACTGCGGATCGATCTCCTCCCTTGAAGGAAGCTTCCCCTTGTTGGATGACTGATCGTTCATTCCGTTACTTTCTGTGTTTGTGGCAGAATTCGGCTTCCCGTCGATTCATATCTTGCGAAGGAGCTGTTTCGCGGTTTCAGCCTGTTCGGAGAGCGGAAAATCCTTGATGCAGCGCTGCAGATCGGCCCGCGCATCCTCCTTCCGCTCAAGCGCGAGAGAAACGCGCGCTCGCGAGAGAAGTGCGGCCGCGGTCTTGTCGGATCGTTCGTAGTCCAGTACCGTCGTGAACCGCCCGTACGCCTGATCCAGCTGTCCAAGCTGAAATTGTGTTTCACCCAGCCAGTACACGCAATTGTCGATCATGTCGTTGGGAGACGAGGTCATCAGGAGACCGGAAAACAGACGCGCAGCCCGTACGTACTCCTTGCTGTTGTAGGCGCTCAGAGCGGACTGGTACTCGCGAAGGAATGGCAGATCCGGAGCGGTGCCGGCGCGATAATCCGCCGTGCGTTCACCGGACGAGGGAACAGGCGACACGGAGGGGACGGTGGTGCGTTCTCCCGCGGTCGCCATGCCCTGCTGTTCTTCCGGAGAACGTCCGTACTGCAGTTCAGCCAGTTTCGCAGCGAACTGCCGGTTGCGATCGTCGAGCTGCAGATTCTCCCGTTCGATGGTGGAAAGGCGCTCCTGAAATAGGAGAGTTTGATCATTGCACTCCGCAAGAACGATTTCCAGAGAATCCACTTTTGCATGCAGCGCGACGTTTTCGTCCTCGAGCTCGATCATTGGTGCGCAGGCGGCAAGGAACACTACGAGTGGAAGTGCGACGGTCAGAGATCGTACCATGGCGGAACCTCGTTCAAATGTCCGTGATGCTGTTCGTCCGGCCCGTATGCACCGCATCCGCAAAGCTGCGGAGTTGGCTGCGGTTATCACTCTCCTCGAAATGATTTCCCACGATAACGATGGATGCTCCCGCTGCGGCTTTTTCGGCCGCTGCCGCAGGTGTCCGGATACCCCCGCCGACGATGACGGGAATATCCACCAGTCCGCGAACCATTCGGATGATCTCCGCAGGAACGCTCTGCGGAGCCCCGCTGCCGGCTTCCAGATACACCAGCTTCATACCCAGCATCTCCGCAGCGAGCGCATGCGCAGAGGCGATCTCAGGTTTTTCGCGTGGGAGCGGTTTGGAGTAGCTCATGTATTCGGTGGACGTCACTGCATCGGTCGCGATGATCATGTAGCCCGTGGAGATAGGTTCGATGCCCAGTTCGCGTATCATCGGCGCGGCCAGGACATGCTGCCCGATCAACTGCTCGGGATTCCGACCGCTGATGATGGAGAGGAACAGTATTGCATCCGCCTCGGCGGAGAGTTGGTGAAGACCACCAGGGAAAATCACGACAGGCGTCCTGGCGGCGACCTTCATCGCACGAATGCACTCCTCGAATCGCGGCAAGAGCGCAAGGCTCCCTCCAATGAGAAAGCCATCAACGCCGGCCTCCTCCGCATCCGCGACGAATCCGGGCAGTTGCGAGGGATCCGCCTTGTCCGGATCCACCAGGACATAGAGCTGCGGCATGTCCCGCTGGTGCATATCGACAATCCTGTCATAGACGGCTGTGCGACTCATCGTTCCACGATCTCCCGGATGATGGACGGTGCGTCGGCAAGCAATGCGTCCAGGCCTTCCGTATCCTTCGCACCCGCGGTGGCCATGTGCGGCCGTCCGCCGCCTCCGCCGCCGAGTCGCCGGGCCAGCGGACCTACGAGGCTGCCCGCCTTGATCCCCTTCTTGACGAGATCATCGCTGACGACGCAGACCAGCAGCACCTTGCCCTCGATGACCGATGCGAGCAGTCCGATACCGGAGGACAGTTTCTCCCTGAGTGCGTCTCCGAGGGATTTGAGCTGTTCACCATCGGCCACATCCATGCGCGCAACCGCGATGCGGCTATCATTCCATGGCGCCGCCTTTGCGAGGATGTCGTCGAGCGCACCCGCACCCTGCTGCACGGTGGCTTTTGCCAACTCTTTCTCCAGCTGCCGGATCGTCTCATGCAGTTCTTCCTGCCGGTGTTTCTCCTGCTGCAGCTGCGTTTGCAACTGGTGAATGAATCGTAACACCCCCCGGCCGGTGACGGCATCGAGGCGGCGGGTACCGCTTGCGATCGAGGATTCGGAGATGATCCGAAACAGGCCGATCTCCGCAGTGTTGCGCACATGCGTACCCCCACAGAATTCCATGGAGAAGTCACCGATCTGCAGGACGTTCACACTGTCACCGTACTTGTCTCCGAAAAACATGAGCGCTCCCATGGTGCGCGCATCCTCGAAGGGCACGTCACGATGCTGCTGGACGGGGATACCCTCGAGAATTTTCTCATTCACGAGGGATTCGATTTCCCGGAGTTGCTCGTCGCTCACCTTCTCGAAGTGAGAAAAATCGAAACGCAGGCGTTCAGGTTCGACGAGGGATCCCGCCTGCTGCACATGCGTACCGAGGACACGGCGCAGTGCAGCATGCAGGAGATGCGTCGCCGTATGATTGCGCATGGTGTCGCGTCGTGCCCGGCCGATGACTGCAGCGTGTACCACATCGCCGAGGACGGGCAGAAAACCGTCATGTGTCTCGACTACATGTACGGTGTTTCCATGCACTTTCAGCAGCCCTTTGATTTCGGCTTCCCGACCGTTCCACCGGAGTACTCCGCTGTCACTTGTCTGACCTCCGGACTCAACGTAAAAAGGCGTCCGGTCAAACAACAGGTAGAGGAGGTTGTGATCATGCCATCGGCCCATCACGCGGACGTCTTCGGCGAGAGTGTCGTAACCGATGAACACGCTGTAGCCGTCGAAGGACGGATGTGTTTCAAACGGGATGTCGGCCTGTTCGTTCATGCCGGATACGGCGGCATTTTTCCTGGCCACGGCGCGGGAACGCTCCTTCTGTTCCTGGAGAAGGATGTCAAATCCTGCGCTGTCGATGGTCATTCCGCGCTCCTCCGCCAGCAGATTCGTGAGGTCGAGGGGGAAACCGAATGTATCGTAAAGGCGAAAGACATCAGCACCTGTGATCTCCGATGTTCCTTCCTTCCTCGTTCTTGCGATGATCTCCTCGAATATTTCCAGCCCGCGGTCCAACGTAGCATTGAAGCTATCTTCCTCCGCACGGATGACTTTTTCGATGACATTACGATGCTCCACGATCTCGGGGAACACCGTACCCATTGTATCCCCCAGAGTTTCAACAACGCGCCAGAGGAACGGATCTCTCATACCCAGGGTGCGGCCGAAACGGGCGGCACGACGCAGGATGCGGCGCAGGACGTACCCACGGCCCTCCGGTCCAGGCATGGCGCCGTCGGCAATGGAGAACGTGAGCATGCGGACATGATCCGCAATGACGCGCATAGCGACCTGCGGTTGTTCACCTTCATACGGCGTGCCGGTCACCTCCGTAATCCGGTGGATCAGCGGCGTAAATACATCGGTGTCATAGTTCGATTTCTTCCCCTGCAGAACGGCACAGATGCGTTCGAATCCCATGCCGGTGTCCACATGCTTTTTCGGCAGTTCGTGCAGTGTCCCCTGCTCATCGCGGTTATACTGAATGAACACGAGATTCCAGATTTCCATCACCTCCGCGACACCGGCGTTGACCAGCGGTCCGCCGTCCGC
Organism: Bacteroidota bacterium; assembly: GCA_016928515.1. Classification (GTDB taxonomy): domain Bacteria; phylum Bacteroidota; class Ignavibacteria; order SZUA-365; family SZUA-365; genus BM516. The sequence goes on from JAFGKR010000031.1 coordinate 5,880, forward strand.
GTTCTCAGTCATGTCGATGTGTATTTCTGAACAGGGACCACATGGACCCGTATCCCCCATCTCCCAGAAGTTGTCCTTCTCGTCAAAGCGATGGACATGGGTCGGATCGATATCCGTCACTTCCGTCCAGAGTGCATGGGCTTCGTCGTCCTCCCGGAACACGGTGGCGTGCAGGCGTTCCTTGGGAAGCTGCCACACCTCCGTCAGCAGTTCCCAAGCCCAGCGTATCGCTTCCCGCTTGGAGTAGTCGCCGAAACTCCAGTTCCCGAGCATTTCGAAAAAGGTATGGTGGTAGGTATCACGGCCGACTTCCTCGAGATCGTTGTGCTTTCCGGAAACACGGATACATTTCTGCGTATCGGCAGCACGGGAATACTCACGCGACCCCGTCCCGAGAAACACGTCCTTGAACTGATTCATCCCGGCATTGGTGAAAAGCAGTGTCGGATCGTCATGCGGCACAACCGGGGCACTCTCGACGATGCGATGCCCTTTACCGCGGAAAAAATCGAGAAAGCTTTTGCGGATTTCTGCTGATGTCATATGCGAAAGGAGTGTGTGTCGTGGTTTTACATTTCAATCTGCGTATGCAGGGCGATCTCCTCGAGGATGGCGCTGACCCGCAGGCATTCGTTCATCGTGCCGGTATAGACACAGGCCTTGCCACGCGTGTGGACTTCCCATGCGAGAGCTTCCCCCTTTTCGCGGGAGCAACTGATTGCCTTCTGCAGCTGAGAGATCACTTCCTCGAAGGTGTGGACCTCATCATTAAAGAGGATCACTTTGGAAGGATGATCCGTTTCGGTGCCGTCTGTCACCTCGACTTCAATTTCCGGAAGATCCGCGGGATTCTGCTGACATGTCAGGAAAGTGTTCTGCATAGCAGGGAAAAATACACATTTCCCTGGAGGGGTTGCAAACGCACGGGATTGAGCGATCCCGGAGTTCACATTGCAGATTCTTTGACCGCCCGGTGCATCGATCCGTCCAGCAGAAGATCACAACATGAAGAGGACACCCTTGATGCGTCCGATTGCTTCCTTGCGGTACAGCGCCGTCTCGGCGGATTCCACGAAGATTTCGATACGATAGGATGCGAAGTTTTTCCGGGAGGAGGGTTTTTCCTCGATACGGAATGTGGATTCTCCCTGCAGCTCTTCCAATGCGGAATGGAGCACGGCGTAAAAGGCGTGATCACTCCGACTGATGACGGTGAGGGGAAACATGCCGGGGAAGGTGTGATGTGCACGGAGAACGGCAAGCATTTCCTCCCGGGTCAATCGGCGATTCGGCGGAAGACCGTTCGTCATGCCATGTATCCCTTCATCAACCACGAACGCCCTCCTCACTGGAGTCGTTCCCGCGTATGAAGACAATGCTCGGCATATTCGTCGCCGAATTCCCTCCGCCGGCGAGGAAAAAAACCAGGTAGTACAGGGCTGCACATCCAAGGCCAAGGACGAAGGACCACAACTCCCGCGGCAGAAGACCGGGATCGAATAGATACATGCCGACGAACACACCTGCGAGGATCAGCAACAGCGGGATACCGTAGAGCAAGCCGGCGACACGAAACATCACTTCCCCACGAATCACGAATCGGACCAGGTCACCCGCCTGTGCGCCCAATGGATCCTGCACTTCCACGGTGTTCGCCTCCCCATCCGCTGCGGAACAGAACATCTTTGCTCCGCATTCATGGCAGGCGTCACTACCCCTGACGGAAATGGTCGCCCGTCCATCCGCACTGCGAAGAACGATTCCCTCCTCGTATATATCCTCACCTTTCATCGGGATGCAGGATCGTCAGTTCGACTGTTCCGGCGTGACAGCGGTGGTCTGCTTTTCCAACGGTTTCCGGCCGTCATCGCCGCCGGATTCCTGTTTTTCCTGATACTCGCGATAGGCATCTTTCAGGTAGCAAATCGCACCGGTTCTGCACTTATCAAAAGGAATCTTTTCCGGATCGAAATTCTCCCAATTGATGACCGCAAGGTTATCTTCCATGACAATCCCACCGTCGGATTTCCGTGCGCAGAGACCGCAACCGGTACACGCCACATCGCACACCTCTTTCGCGGTCTTGGGATCGTCATGACTCTTGCAGAATACGAACACTTCACGGTCTATGGGATGCAACTCGATGATGTCCCGCGGACAGGCAGTCACACACATGCCACAGCCGGTACAGAGATCATCGATGACCTCGGGGAGCCCGTTTTCATTGAGGTGAATCGCATTGAACGTGCAGGCATCAACACAGTCGCCGCCGCCGAGACAACCGTACTGGCACATTTTGGTGCCGCCGCTGACCAGGTCCATGGTCGCACAGCTCTGTGGACCACGATACTCGACCATTTTTTTCGCAGCTTCGATGTTTCCGCCGCGGCAGAGCACGCGCGCAACAATCTTGGTCGCCGTGCCGGCCTCGACCCCGAGAATCCCCGCAATGGCATCCGCGGTTTCCTGTCCGCCTACCGGACAACCGTTCACCGGGATCTTTCCCTCAACGACGTTGACCGCGAAATCATAACAGCCGGCCTTGCCACAGGCGCCGCAGTTGGCACCGGGCAGAGCGTCGTAGACTTCGCCGATTTTTGGATTCTCTTCCACACGGAGCTTCCTGTCCGCGATCGCGAGTGCACCTGCAAAAAGGAAACCCAGACCGCCCATCGTGGCTATTGCAATGAAGAAATTCAGATCCATGTGCTTCTACCTCGTTCGATAAGTTGCGAAACCGGGCGTACTGTGCTCCACGCCCTGCTCGTCAATGATCATTCCTTCAATATGAGGATCCCTCTGGAGAAATTCCATCCCCTTTCGCGGCCCCATTACGAACACGGCGGTCGCGAGAGCATCCGCGGTCAGATCGTCGGCTGCGAGCACTGTCACGCTCTGGCAGGATCGCGCCGGCATGCCTGTGGCGGGATCGAAGATGTGATGATAGCGCCGGTTGTCCTGCTCGAAATACTGCTCATAGTCACCTGATGTTGCAACCGCACGACCGCACGGATCGATGACCGCCACCAGTTCAGACGGCGACCGCGGATGCTGGATACCGATGCTCCATGTACCGCCGGTAGCACGAACTTCGCCTCCGGCATTGACCAGACCTTCATGCACGCCATGCAGCTCGAGAACCGCCACCGCCCTGTCCACCGCATAGCCTTTTGCAACCGCACCGAAGTTGATCGTGACACCGGGGGATTTTTCCACCAGCCCGCTTTCGTTGACCCTGATCTTCGTCCACCCGCTTCGGGCCAACGCGTGCGCGAGTGCCGCGGAGTCGGGCACGGTCGGAGCGTCGCCATCGAATCCCCAGACACGCACCAGTTCCTCCACTGCGATGTCGAAAGCGCCACCGGTGATGCGCGTCAGAGTATCGCAGCGGCGCATCAGTGCGATGACCTCGGACGGCAACGCAATCACCGAGTCGGCAGTATGATTGAATGACCACACCGGCGCCCCTTCCGTATAGGTGCTGAACAACGTGTCCACGCGCCGGATCTCCGCAAAGGCAGCATCCATCGCACGCCAGGCATCCACCCTCTCCATCCCACGAACCTGGATTTCGATCAGGGTACCAAGCGCAACCTGTGTCCGCTTCACGGTATCGTCCTGCTGTCTGCCGATCTGCAGGGCGATGAAAAAACCGATCGCGAAGAGCGCGAGAGCATACATTGTCAGAGCGATCGGAGAAGGTCTGGTCACGTCGCTGTCCCGTCCGCCCTATCCACGTTCGACATGCATGAAGACCCTGTTCGGAGCACATGCAATCACATCTCCCGGACGTGACGCCGTCCCTGCCTTGCGACAGAGTTCGTGGCGGCAACTCGCACTGTGCACATGTGCGCCTGCGTCGGAAATGGTGATCCCCGTGTGCCCCTGCGGACCACGAACGTCCAGTCTACGCGTGCGGCCATCGATCGGGATGCGTTCGACCATGCCACGTGCATCTTCGATGATGACGACGCGTCCTCCGGCGAGGAGTCCCGTGAGCGGTGCATCATCCACATACTCGGCACTGAGAAAGTACGTGGCCTCGGTGGATTGCAGGCGACCGCGCAGTCGATGCAGCGCAAGGCTGAAATCACCGTCCGGATCGTACATACGCTTCTGATCGTCGTGAATGAGGATATCGCCCTTCGACGGCGTACCGAGGCGCGTCATGCGGATGTGCACGCGACCGCCGCCCGCGAGAGGCCCCGCACTAAATGTCCCGCCGACCATAGCACTGCGGATGACACCCTGCCAGCGGGCATCAGCGTCGATCAGCGGAGCTCCCGCTCCGGAGGGGATATCGGCGCGGAAGAGACGCAGCAGATCAGCGACGGCACGGTCGTCGTCGGGGACAAACCCGTGAACGGAGAATCGGCGTCCGGAACCCGAACTGAGAAGCTGTCCGCTGCCGAAGCCGATGCCGAGCGCACCGACGGTCAGACCGGAAAGTTTCAGAAAGGATCGACGTGAAATCATTGTATCACTCCTGTAAAAAATGTCTGTTCGAATTACACCGAGATCATCCCGGCGAAGCCCATGAAGGCCAATGCCAGCAGGCCTGCGACGATCAGCGTGATCGGGGCGCCCTGGAATGCTTTCGGGACGTTCGCCAGCTCGAGCTCCTCACGAATGCCGGCCATGATACTGATGGCGAGCGTGAAACCGGCACCGGCACCCACACCGTAGAAGATGGCTTCCACGAAGGAATATTCCTTCAGCACGATAAACAGCGCCAGACCGAGGATGGCGCAATTGGTGGTAATCAGCGGAAGAAAAATACCGAGCGCGCGGTACAGCGGCTGGCTGACTTTCTTGATGAACATCTCCACAAACTGCACCAGTGAGGCGACGACGAGAATGAAGGAAACATACTCGAGGTACTCGACATGATACGGTACGAGGACGAGATGATAAATCAGCCATGTCACGATGGCGGTGAGTACCATCACAAATGTCGTCGCCATGCCCATCGGGAAGGCCGACGACAGCTTGTTTGATACACCGATGAACGGGCAGATGCCGAGAAAATAAGCGAGGACGAAGTTGTTGACGATCGCCGCGGAGAAAAAAATCAGAATGAGTTCCATGAATTACGCCTCCTGTCCTTTTGCGAGCGACATCTTCGGTTCCTGGAGATGGCGGGAAAGCAGTTCCTGCTCCTCGCGCGTTTTCTTCCGCAGGACCATGAAATTGAGGAAGCCCATCATCAAGCCAAGCGTGAGAAAGGCGCCGGCAGGCAGAATCATCACGAGCCAGGGTTCAAAGGCATCAGGGAGGATCTGGACTCCCAGCAGCGTACGGGATCCGAGAATTTCGCGAATCGCTCCCAGCGAGGCCAGTGCGATCAGAAATCCGGCCCCCATCCCGAGAGCGTCGAGCACGGCACGTATGGGAGTGTTCTTCGAGGCAAAAGCTTCCTGCCGACCAAGGATCAGGCAGTTCACCACGATCAGAGGGATGTATGGCCCGAGTTCCTTGCTGAGTTCGGGGAACTGGGCACGCATCACAAGGTCAACAATCGTGACAAAGGTCGCGATGATGACAATGTAGGAAGCGATGCGCACCTGCGTCGGGATCAGTTTGCGAATCAGGGAAATAATGAGGCTTGAAAACGTCAACACAAACGTGGTCGCGAGTGCCATTGCAATCCCGTTCATCGCCGATACGGTGACCGCAAGCGTGGGACACATACCGAGGACTTGCTTGAAAACGGGATTCTGATCCCAGAGACCCTTCGTGAATTCCGTGAAAAGAGTGACCTGCTTTTTCATTGGGCACCTCCTTCTGCGAGATCTTTCCGCAGATGCTGCAGTCCGTCGTTGACGATCGCCACGATGGCCTTCGAGGAAATTGTCGCACCGGTGATGGTTTCAACCTGATTCTCCCTAGTCGGGGGTGCGCCCTTCACCCAGTCCACCTGCGGTTCCGCAGTGAGATCCGCGAACTGACTGCGGAAAGGATCTTCCGTCACTTTGGTGCCGAGCCCCGGTGTCTCCACTTGTTCAAGGACTTCGATCGCGGTAAGCGTTGACAAATCCGCCGTGATGCCTATCATCATGCGAATCTTGCCCTGGAAACCGTTTCCCTCCCACGGAAGTGCGTATCCGACTGCATTCCCGGACGCGTCGAATACCCGGTAGCATTCGTATGAGACAGTCTCAACAGGCTTGTAGTCCTTCGCCTGCGTTTGTACCTGGAAAATCGCCAGCTCCGTGGCGGCTTTCTTGTTGGCTGCGATCAGGGGATCCGCCCAGGAACTGACCAGCGCCAGGCCACCGCCGGACGCGACGCCAATAATGGAAAGCGTGATCAGCATACCGAGAATGGTTTTCATGATTTCACCTCCCCGAAGATACGCGGACGCGTGTAGCGGTTGATCAGTGGGACGAACGCATTCATGAAGAGAATCGAATACATGACGCCTTCCGGTAAACCGCCAAACACGCGGATGAGAACAAGGATCAGTGAAATGCCGAGTCCATAGATCCACATCCCGAGACCGGTGATGGGCGAGGACACGTAATCCGTCGCCATGAACACCGCACCGAAAAGGAAGCTGCCGGCGAAAAGATGAAAGATCGGATTCGGGTAGTTTGAATCGATCAACCACAGGGCTCCACCAAATACGATGACGCCTACCACCATCGCGGCAGGAATGCGCCAGTTGGCGATGCCGGTGACAAGAAGGAAAACCCCGCCAAGAAGAACGGCTATCGCCGACGTCTCACCAAGTGAGCCTCCGACGTTGCCGAAAAACAGCGGCCCCATCGCGGTACTCACACCGTCAAACTTCAGCGCAGCCAGCGGAGTGGCCTTCGAAATACTGTCGACCGCAAACTGCGGCATGGTCCACGTCGTAATGGCCACGGGAAACGCGGCCTGCAGAAATGCACGGCCGACGAGGGCGGGATTGAAGATATTGTATCCCAGGCCGCCAAACAGCATTTTTCCGACCGATATCGCAAATATCGAGCCCAGAGCGGTGAATGCAAGGCTGAAATTCGGTGGGACAATCAGTCCCAGGAGCAATCCGGTAATGACCGCGCTGCCGTCGGAGACAGCGATGGGCTTTTTCATCAGGTACTGGATCACGGCCTCCGTGCCCACGGCGAAAAGCACCGCGGTGGCGATGACAAGGAGTTGATACAAGCCAAAATAGAGCACGGCCGAGATCACACAGGGAAGCAGCGCAAGGACGACAAACCACATGATTTGTTTTGTCGTCCAGCGCGAATGCAGATGAGGCGAGGTTGAGAGCAAGAGCTCTCTCCTGTTCTGTGCCTCGGTCACGGGTACGTCTGACATAGGTGCTGTGTTATCGTTGAAAATTCGTGAACAGACAAAAGGCGTTATGCCGCAGAGGCCTTGCGGCGGCGCTGCTGCTGGATGACACGTTGCTTGCCCAGCCGCAGCCATTGCACGAGCGGGATGTGCGCCGGACAG
>JAFGKR010000210.1 GCA_016928515.1 Bacteroidota bacterium
TGCCCCACCGGAGCTCTGTTCGAGAAAGGAGCAATCGAGGCGGATCGCCTTCGCAAACGAGACTTCCTTCAATATATCGTCAAATCACGCGAGAGGCGGGAATGGACGGAAGGATGAAGCTCGCCACGGTCTGGCTCGGTGGTTGCAGCGGCTGTCACATGTCGCTGCTCGACATCGATGAACGTCTTTTTCAACTGCTTGAATACGCCGATATCGTGTACAGCCCTTTCACCGACCACACCGATGTTCCCGAACAGATCGACATCCTCCTCGTGGAAGGAGCCGCAGCACAGTCGGAACATATCGACCAGCTGCGCACGCTGCGCGCACGCAGCCGCATTGTCGTTGCTTTCGGGGATTGCGCGGTGGTAGGAAATGTGACTGCCATGCGAAACGGACGGAATACGAAACAGTTGCTCCTGGAATCCTTCGGATCTGCAGGGAACGATATGGGGGCGGACCCCGCGAATCATCTGCCCATGCTTCTCGATGACGTCCTCCCGCTCCATCGCGTGATTCAAGTGGATCTGTTCGTTCCAGGTTGCCCGCCCGCTGCGGACTTGATCTGGTATGTGTTGACAGAGCTGTTCGCCGGTCGCACACCTCACCTCGACAGGGAGAAACTGCACTATGGCTGAGCCACTGCGGGAAATCCTGATCGATCCGGTATCGCGCGTTGAAGGACACGCGCGTATCAGCATCATTTTCGATACGCATGGCCGCGTCAGCGATGCTCGACTGCATGTCACCGAATACCGGGGATTCGAGCATTTCTGCCGCGGGCGGCTCGTGTGGGAAATGCCGCGGCTGACATCCCGTATATGCGGCGTCTGTCCCGTCAGCCATTCCGTCACCTCTGCGAAAGCCGGTGACGACATCCTCGCTGTCGCCATTCCGCGCACCGCGGAAAATCTCCGTCGCATCCTCGTACTCGCTCAGTGGGTACAATCACACACCCTGAGCTTTTTCCATCTCTCCTCTCCTGATCTCCTGCTGGGGAAAGACATTCCTCACGCACGACGCGATTTCTTCACGGTGATGAAAAGTCATGCCGATTTTGCACGCAGGGGCATCCGGTTGCGGAAATGGGGTCAGGAGGTCATAGCCCGCATTGCCGGCAAACGTATTCATCCGGACTTCGTCACCCCTGGAGGCGTTCTGCGTCCGCTCTCCATACAGGATCGGGACATCATTCTTGACGGACTTCCCGAGGCACACAACACGATACGCATGGCGCTCGAAACGATGAAGGCGCTGCTGGAATCCGGCACGAACGACACCGACATGTTCGGGAACTTCCCTTCACTGTTTCTCGGGCTCGTCGACGAGAATGGAGGAATGGAGTACTACGGCGGTACTCTGAGAGTTATGGATGCAGCGGGGAATGTGGTCGCCGATCGTGTGGATCCGCGCAGCTACCGTGATTTCATCGCTGAACGCAGTGAACCCTGGTCATACATGACCTTCCCGCATTATGCCCCATCCAGTGCGGACGGTGGGCTGTACCGTGTCGGTCCGCTTGCCCGCTGCAACATCAGCTCACATACCGGATCCCCGAAATCTGACCGCGAACTCGCGGAATTTCGACAACGTGGGGGTTCACGCAATCCTGTGCTGCATTCGTTCGCCTATCATCTCGCCCGATGCATCGAAATCCTTTTCGCGCTCGAGCGCATCGAGGAGCTGCTGACGGATCCGGAGACGCTGCGAACCGACACATTACGTGCACGGGCCTTTTCCAACCGGCCTCAGGGCATCGGTGTGACGGAGGCGCCACGCGGTACGCTATTCCATAACTACAGCGTGGGGAGTGACGGCGTGATCCGCAACGTGGATTTGCTGATCGCGACCGCACAGAACAACGCGGCGATGAACCGCACCATTCAGCAGATCGCGATGCATCTCATCCGGAATGCAGGAAATGATGTCGACACGGCCATCCTCCAGAGAATCGAGGCAGGTATCCGTTGTTACGATCCGTGTTTTTCCTGCGCCACCCATGCGCTCGGAAAGATGCCCTTGCTGGTCGAGTATCGAAGCGAGGACGACAGCCTGATTCGGACCTTCCGCCGATAATCCCGGTTTTCATGTTCAGGAAGAAAATCGTACCTTGGCGCTTACGACATTCCACACATCCACAGAGGAGAATGCATGAGGAAGGCGGTTACTCCTTTTATTGTTCTGCTGCTTGTCGGGCTCGGAGGTCTCCAGGCCCAGCAGACAACGGTCGTGACGACATACGAAGATGAAGACGACACCCATTTGAAAATCGGGGCGCTCGCCGGTCTGACCCTGTCGATGAACACGACGGATTACGTCGTGCAACGTGTGACCCGCACCCTTGGACTCGGTTCTCATTTCGGCATTCGCGCCAGCATTCCCATCGGAAAAAAGACGCGTGTCGTCACCGGTCTGGGCTATCACACGCTTACGTTCAAGGATGAAAACAAGCGCATCTCTTTCAGTGATGCGGTGAACGATCACAGCGCCGATCTCCCCAATGACGGCACGCTCACAACGGAAGGGACGTTTCAGTACACGGTGCTGACGGTGATGCTGCAGTTCAGCCAGGTGTTTATCGGAGTCAACATCGGCATGCCGGCATCAGCCGAGATGACCAACAGTGCAGACGGTTTCACCATTCCCGCAGGTGGTGTCGATCCGACAAGTTGGTACACCCCTCCCCGGCCGGAACTCAATCCTGAGGGGCGCAAAATCAAAACGGATATCACTCCCGTGGACGAGGATATCAACACCTTGATCGAGCTGCGGCTCGGCGGAGAATTTCCCATCATGAAGTCACCTGTCGGTGATCTCAATCTCGGCATCAGCGTGGGCTATACGTTCCAGAATATCGTCAAGGATTCGCGCGACAATCTGCCAAACATGGAAACCAATTTCTGGCTGCCGAACGTCCTTTTCCATCTGTCCTACATGTTCAATCTCTGAACCTTCCGGCATCAGCCACGGCAACCGTGTTTCATTTCGCTGCGGGTCCATTCCGGACCCGCATTTTTTCGCCTCGCGGATTCCTCCTTCCTTGTCTTTCCCACCGTCCGGCAATTTCGTACTTTGTTTATATTGAACATATTCAGCAGAGCAGAGCAATGATGCGTTCGACAGCGGCAGTGGAAGACATCTATCGGATTGTCTACACCGAACATTACGATCCGTACACCGTTCTCGGAATTCATGAGGTCACTTACCGCGGAAAGAAGTGCATGGCCATTCGGGCCTTCATGCCCATGGCAAAACATGCCTACGTCATTCGCGAATTCGAAGAGGGACGCACCGAGGACTATCCCATGCTTCGCATTCATGAGGAGGGATTCTTCGAGTATGTCTTCGAAGAGGAGTCATCCCCCTTCCCATACAAGCTGCGTCGGGAAACCTTTGACGGCGAAACTCATACCTTCCATGACTCCTACGCCTTCCACCCTCTGCTGACGGATTACGATCTCTACCTCTTCGGGGAAGGGAACCACTACCGCATCTACGACAAGCTGGGTGCACATTACCGTGAAATCCACGGCATCGGCGGTATCGAATTCGCCGTGTGGGCGCCGAACGCCCGCAGCGTCAGCGTGATCGGATCGTTCAACGGGTGGGACCGGCGGCGGCACGCCATGCGCGTGCTGGGATCGTCCGGTGTCTGGGAAATTTTCATCCCCGGTGTTCAGGCCGGAGAACTTTACAAATTCGAGATCAAGACCCGCGACGGTCACGTGATCGCAAAGGCGGATCCGTTCGGATTGAAAATGGAGGAGCGTCCCCGCACGGCCTCGGTCGTGCACATTCCCGCACCATTCGATTGGACCGACCGGGACTGGATGCAGACACGCCGTCGACAGGACCCCCTCAGCGGTCCCATCGCCATCTATGAAATTCATCTCGGTTCCTGGCGCAATACCCGAAGTGGCGTAGGGACGCCCATGAGCTATCGTGAACTCGCCGAGGAACTCGTCCCTTACGTCAAGGAGAACGGGTATACGCATGTGGAGCTGATGCCCGTCATGGAACA
>JAFGKR010000211.1 GCA_016928515.1 Bacteroidota bacterium
ACGGGCGGAAAGGCGGTGGTTGTACAGCTTTTCACGAATGCGAAAATCGAAACCGATACGCGTCCGCGCACCGCTCACGACGGATTGAATCGCCGTTGCCGGAGAGCAGATCAGATCGATGGAGAGATCGAAACGGCGTTTTCGCAGGCGGGCAAGGAAACCGAGCTGCCAGGGCAGATCCTCCCGCTCGAACAGCAGCAATTCGTCGATGTCGGGATTATTCTCGAGCACGAGCGCGCTGCTGCTCCGTACCACATACGCGATATGCGCATCGGGATAGGCGCGGCGCAGGTTCGCGAGCAGGGGCGTGGTCCAGAGCACATCGCCGATGCCGCTCATGCGGATAACCAGTATGGATTCTGCAGGAAATTTCATGTGTCCACAAGCCGGCGTTCAAGCTAGCATATTCCCGCGGCCGGAACAACTGCGGACACGTTCGGAGACCCGGCTCCGGCCGTCGCGCCGCAGGACGCTTGCGGGAAGGACAACCGTTCTCAGAGTTTATATCCGATGGTACGGAGAAACTGCTTGCGCACAGCAATGTCTTCCTCGGTCTCGATGCCCTTCGACTTCATACCGTCGACGACACCCAGAATTGCACGTCCCTGCTCCGTCTCGGCAAGAATGACCTCGGTGGGATTCGCCGTCGCGCAGAAAATGCGCGTCACCTCGGGTACCTGCTTGATCGTGTTGAGAATGCTGATCGGAAAGCCGTCTTCCATCATGATGATGAAGCTGTGACCGGCAGCGAGATTGTATGCATTCTTGACGGCGAGATCGATGAGCGCCCGGTCATTGCCTGCCCAGCGGACAAGGGCGTACTGTGACGCTTCGCAGAAACCGATGCCGAAGCGCATGGAGGGATTGGTCTGCACGATCGCCTCGTACAGATCCTCGACGGTTTTGATAAAATGCGAATGCCCGAGAATGAAATTCATCTCCTCGGGTTTTTCGATACGGACACTGAGCAGTTCCATGGGATTCTCACAGCAGGTTCAGGGAAAGAGGGAAATCGGCCGCATGCGCAGTACGCCTTCTTTTCGCAGCGACAGCATGTACGTACCCGGAGGAAGGTCGGGAAGGGAGATCCGGATGCTCCCTGCCCGCTCCACACGCCGGTGGATAACGCTGCGCCCGAGGAGATCTACGATGCGAATTTCCGCGTCAGCGACATCCGCACCGTCAACATCGACCATGAGCTGCCCACCTCTTCGCAGCGGTTGCGGATACACGGCAGTGATGCGGAAGTCCCTCGGACAGTCGGTTGTCGAAACATGCACTGTGGGTTCGGTCAGCTTGACCGGTGTGGGGACGACAATTACATCATCGCTGCTCAAACGCATGTGAAGATTCAGAAGGTAATTCCCGGCCGCATGACCGCGCGTATCCCAAACACCCAGCGTATCGTGCACACGTTCCACGATCGACGGTCGACTGGCGAACAGCACATCGTCAGGGACATCGGAACGAACAACCTCGAACCAATGGGAACGAAAATGAATCGTGACGTCTTCACCCGCGATAAAACGCATGCTGCCAATGACCGGGACGTCGCTGTCTACTTCCGCCTCTCTCGGGCGATCAACACCCATAACGACACCGACGGCTCCGGATTCGACCGTCGGAAGTCCGGGAGAGGTGGAATTGAACAGGGCGACCACGCCGTTGTCGGCCGCATGCGGAATATGCGTCTGCAGGGAGGAGAGGAGCAGCGTCAGTTGCCCGCGGTCCCGGGCGATACACGGAGCGGTCACCTGGGAGTTCACGAAAAGCATGGTAGCGTCATCCCGACACCCGACATATCCTCCTGTTCCATCACAAATGCTGTTCTGGATGAGCGCATCGCTGTGTCCCATCGCCAGAATTTCTCCGATAATGCTGTTACCCACGGTGAGTTGAAATGCATCCGACGTGTACAGGTTCCACACCCGCACCTCGCAGTTCTCGAAACGCACATTGCGATCCGCCGCGGGATAGTCGTACTCTTTCGGAACGGCATTATTCACAAGCCCCGTCACCTGCCCGCTGCCGCTGCCGTTGAACAATCCTCCCACCGCAAGCAGCGAGGAATTGCGGATAAACGCGGCGCAGGACGGTTCGAGCATCAATCCCCAGAGCAGATTCGTGCAGCCGTCCCAGCTCACGCGGTAATCGAATCCCGCGGAAGTGGACAGGCTGTCGGGGAAGACCCAGCCGCCGAGAACCTGCGTTCCCGGGAGCGTGATGTCGGAGGCGGAGCCGGATGGCAGGGTCAGCCAGGTCAGCAGTCCGTCGCACCCGCTGAAGCTGCCGCGCGTGGAATCGAAAAAGAGGACCTCGCCGATCCGTTGACTACCGTTGGCCTCGATGGAGGCATGACGTCCAAGCGTCGTCGTCATCACCCCGCCGCTGACGGCGGAGGCATCCAGGCGCAGGACGGCGGTATCGGTCACCACACAGCCGACGTTGTATCCACCGCACTGCATGCCTGCGTCGTTCAGCCAGAGTGAGCCCTTGTTGAGCAGCGTGATCGACCGCTGATACAGGTAGCTCTGCCCGAATTCCAGGGAACCGCCGAGAATCTCGATGCCGCCGTTATGGAGAACCGCGACGTCGCCCCGTACGAGAAGCCTGGCGTCGCGCACACGCAGCCGGCCGTTGTTGACGACGAAGACATTACCATCGACATCGAGATCGTCCCTGATCTCCCGCACTTCGTTCGGGTTGGGGAAGCCGACGATGAGATCCTCAGCGACCGCCGGGAAGAGGTTCTCGCTGACGGACTCCGGCACTGTTCCCCGTCCGACGGAGAATGGCAACTGCTGCGCGTGCGTCGCGGGAACCGACAGCAGCATGAAAAGTAATATTGGAACAGGAGGAAAAAACGAAACAACTGTGTGCATTTTTCGTATATTGATTCTTGTACACTTCAACAACATTTGTTGGATCGCTATCTAAAGTACGGTTTTCGGCCGTGCGCGGCAACGTGGTCGTTCAGCCTGCGCTGCGATCTCCGAATTTCGGAACCAGTGACCCCGCAATGCTGTTTTGGAAAGATGAGTCTGTACCAATAACACAACATTCCATCATCATTTTCTGAGAGGAAAAACGTCATGAAAGCATTCAAAGTGTTGAAAACCCTCGCTGTTGTTCTGCTTCTCGCCGTTCCGTTCACGGCCTGCGATGAAGAAGACAATCCGGTGACCACCGATCCCGATGTGGCGGCACCGACCAACCTGAAAGCAGCTTCCGGAGACGGTACGATATTTCTGAGCTGGACGCCGTCGATCGACGAGACAGCGGACAATTTTGGCGGATACGACATCACGGTCCTGAACAAATCCACCAACGATACCGACACGAAATTCGCGGGAAAAGGGGTGAACTACATCACAATCTCCCAGCTGAGCAGCGGCCGGATGATCAACGGCGTGCGGTATCAGTTCACCATTCGTTCGGTGACCGAGCTTGGCAAGACCAGCAGCGATTTCGCGACCGTGGAATGGTCTCCCGCTTTCCGCCAGAATACGGATGCGATGGGACTTCCGATCAAGGTGTACGCAACGACATCCACGCAGTTCAACAGTGCGATTGACCTGTACAACGCGAATGGAAATGCCGAGGTAATCCCACAGATCGGGCAGACTTTCCAGGATCGTGGTGATCTCTATGTCTACGCCGCCGGGACGAGCGGTTCGCTGTCCCTCGTCAGTCCTGCGGAAGCCAACAACCAAGGTTTGCAAACGCAGTTCTCCAACGCGACTCCGGTGAATGCCGACAATCTGGATGATCAGCTCGCATCGGAACCGCCGGCGGATGGGACCTATACACTCAAGCAGATCGACATCGCCGACGCCGGGGTGTCGACGGGACGCGTGTACTGGGGACGCCTTGTGCGGGGCAGCGACCATTTCTACTTCCGCCTGCTTATCAAGAAGGGCAGCAACGGAAAGCTCATCCAGGGTAGTGGAAACGATCGTTACATC
>JAFGKR010000005.1 GCA_016928515.1 Bacteroidota bacterium
GATCCACGCCATTCGCTCGGTGCCCGATGCGAAGTCGGACGGTGTCATCACTGCTTCACCGCCGAAGCGCTCCACTGCCGCGTAGATGCGTTCGTCGTCGGTGGCGACGATGACGCGCGCGGCAATCCTGGCCGCCGTGCAGCGCTCGTAGACGCGCTGAATCATGCTTTTCCCGGCGATATCCGCCAAGGGCTTGCCGGGGAAGCGTGTGGATCCGTACCGCGCGGGGATGACGATAATGATGCGTTCGTTCATGCGCCTAAGATACAAAAACGGGATCACGGATTTCACGAATTCCACGGAGAAATCCCGAACTGAAATCTGGAGGACGGATTACCATCCATCCGTCACTTCGGATGGATAACACATTCTCGGTTCCGGTCGGTCACGATGGGATATCTGCGGCAGGGATGGCAACCCGTCATTTTGATACAATTTCCCCGCGATCAGTAGAATTGCCAGATTTTAGTCTATGTTAAAATAAATTTTAATACAAGCTAAAATGTTTGAGCATGTCATTTTGGCAGCAATCTACAACATTTTCGGGACGCGGATGTATCCTTCGTGTGTATCCGGGGCGTTCCGCAGGGCTGCTTCGGAGGAGATGGTACTTCAGATCGCGACGTCGTAGATGCGGTACGTTTTGTATTGCTCGGCATTCATCAGTTTGGCGCCCTTGTTCATGGGGGCGTTGTCCTCCAGCACCCACGATGCCTCCCCGAGAAAAATTCCGTGCGCGGCTGCTCGATTGACGATCTCGTAGTACATCACCGAATCGATTCCCTTGTTGCGATGGGCAGGGAGAACACCCAGCACGATGATACGCACGAGATCGATGTTCTTCGTTTTGGTCATCATGTGGAAGGCAGCACCGGCCAACCCTCCGGTTCTGTTGTGAATGAGCACCTGGTTGAGATCGGGAAGACACAGTGCAAATCCGATCGGTTCACCATCGCGTTCCGCCATGAAGACGAGATCCTTGAACTTGCCGACGACCTGGACGAGATCCTTTGCGAGAAAATCGAACTCTTCGTCCGTCATCGCCACCGCACCCCAGTTCTTCTCCCAGGAGCGATTATACAGGTCCTTGAGAATGACAACGTCCTTCTCGAGGTTTTTGAAGTCCACATCGCGGATGGTGATGTTGTATCGCTCGCGTACCAGTTGCTGTCCCCGTGTCAGCTTGGGAGTCACCACTTTTTCATTTTTCAGAAGATAGGCGTACAGATCCTTGGCCTTGCGGAAGCCGTATCCTTCCACCAGCAGAGGATAATAGCGTGGATTGTACGTCATGAGGATGACGGGCGGCATGTCGAAACCGTGGACGAGCATGCCGATCTCGTCGTTGACGGAGGGATTGAGCGGACCGCGCATCGTGTCCATCCCCCTGCCGCGCAGCCACTGCGCCGCTGCGTCAAACAGCGCATTCGCCGTGTCCTGATGGTCGATGCATTCGAAAAATCCGAAGAACCCGACTTTGTCTTCGTGTATCTTGTTGTGGTTCTCGTTGACGATCGCCGCGATGCGACCGACCGGCTCACCGTCGCGCTCGGCGATGAACAGCTGCATCTCCGAGTGCTTGAAAAACGGGTTCTTTTCCGTGTTCAGGAGCTTCTTTCTGTCCATCAGCAGGGGCGGTGCCCAGTTGCGGTCGCCCTGGTAGAACTTCCATTGCAGCTTGATAAAACGGTTTTTCTCCGATTTTCCCGAGACGGGTCGGACAGTGATGCTCATATCTGATCCTCAATGAGAGTCTATTCAATAACGCCGAGCTTACGGCCGATGTCGCCACAGATTTCCAGGATACGGTCGAGATGCTCCTGCTCATGCGTGGCCATGTAACTGGTGCGCAGCATCTGCAGGCCCTGCGGTACGCCCGGACTGATGAACACGTTCACGAACACGCCGGCATCGAACAGTTCCTTCCAGAAAATGAAGCTCTTGGTGTCGTCGCCGATGATGACCGGTACGACGCCGGTCTCTCCCATGAGCACCTTGAACCCCATATCGGCGAAACCCTTGCGCATATAGTCCGCGTTTTCCCGCAGACGGCCGACGCGCCAGGGTTCGGCCTCGAGAATGCCGAGTGCTGCCAGCGCGGCTGCCACGTTCGACGGCGTCGGACTGGCGCTGAAAATGAGGGCGGGGGAGTGATGCTTGATATAATTGATAACCGAACGTTCCGAAACGACAAACCCGCCCAGGCTGGCGAATGTCTTGCTGAACGTTCCCATGGTCAGATCGACGTCGTTGTTCAGTCCGTAATACGACGCGGTGCCGCGCCCTCCTTCACCGATCACGCCGGTGGAATGCGCGTCGTCGATGAGTACGCGTGCGCCGAATTTTTTTGCGATCTCCAGGAGGCGGGGCAGATCGACGATATCGCCGGTGGTGCTGAAGACACCATCCGAGACGATGAGCTTGCCTTTGTCCTCGGGCAGCCTTGCGATCACGCGTTCGAGATCGTCCATGTCGTTGTGCTTGTAGCGGTCGAACTGCGCGAACGCTCCCTTCGCCATCAGGTTGCCGGCGACGATGCAGGCGTGGTTGTCCTTGTCCGATACGACGAATTCCCCGCGCTGCACAAGCGTGGGGATGATGCCCTGCGCGGTCTGGTAGCCGGTGGAGAAGAGCAGGCAGGCCTCTTTCCCGAGGAAGCTCGCCAACCGTTCCTCCAACTCATTGTGCAGGTTCAGCGTTCCGGTCAGGTAACGGGATCCGGAACAACCGGTACCGTATTTTTCGATTGCGTCGATGCTCGCCTGCTTGACGCGTGGATCGGCAGTCAGTCCGAGATAATTGTTCGACCCGGCCATGATGATTTTCCGGCCCTCGATCATCACCACCGGACCCTCGCTTTCCTCGATCGCCCGAAAGTACGGGTAATACCCCTGTGCCTTTACCTCGTCTGCACGCGTAAACGCTCTGCATTTGTCAAATAGATCCACTCGGACTCCTCATCTAACATTTTGTGATCGTTCATCTTAGCCAACCGGATTGCGGGATTGCGGAGGGATGCGACGGAAGGTACTGCTGAAAGATGAATGAACATTCATTTATTCCGCGATCATAGTTGGAAATATAGGAGCAAAGTGGTTCTTGTGCAACAGGAGCTCAAGAGGAAGGAGGCCGGCATTCCGTCACCCCAAGACCTCGATGTGCGCTTCGCGTTCATAACACACGCGCATGACATCAAGTCGGACGAATCCAGCGAAAACAAAGCCGGAAGAAGCTGGGACAGATATGCATGGAGGAACAGATATCGTTGGCAGTAGTCCTCCGCAGTGGAGCGGAAGCGGACGTATCGAGGAGCGGTGCCATTTGAGCACGTGCGCGAAGAATCGTACATTATTTCTTCGGTTTCGGCCGCCCGCTTCCATCAACAACATGCAGTGCGTCCATGACGACCAACGAAACTCCCTCACAGGGCAATTTCATCAAGCAGATCATCAATGAACATAACCGTACGGGACGCTACGCCGGACGCGTGCACACTCGCTTTCCCCCCGAGCCGAACGGCTATCTGCATATCGGACACGCAAAATCGATCTGCCTGAATTTTGGCCTCGCAGAGGAATATGGCGGCAAATGCAACCTCCGTTTCGACGACACGAATCCCACCAAAGAAGAAGTCGAATACGTCGATTCCATCAAGGAAGATATCCGCTGGCTGGGCTTCGACTGGGAGGACCGCGAGTTTTACGCATCCGACTATTTCGAGACGCTGTACGAATACGCCCTGAAGCTGATTCGCGACGGAAATGCGTTTGTGTGTGAACTGACAGCCGAGCAGATCCGTGAATACCGCGGCACGTTGACGGAATCCGGACGGAACAGTCCCTGGCGTGACCGTCCGGTCGAGGAGAATCTCGCGCTGTTCGCGCGGATGCGCGACGGCGAATTTCCCGACGGGTCGCATACGCTTCGCGCGAAAATCGACATGGCCGCGGCAAATCTCAATATGCGGGATCCGGTCATGTACCGCATCCTGCGCGCGCATCACCACCGCACCGGTGACCGTTGGTGCATCTATCCAACCTACGACTGGGCACACGGGCAATCCGATTCCATCGAAGGCATCACGCATTCCATCTGTACACTGGAATTCGAGGACCATCGTCCCCTCTACGACTGGTTCGTCGAGAAACTCGGCATCCACCATCCACGACAGATCGAGTTTGCCCGTCTCAACATCACCTACACCGTGATGAGTAAGCGCAAGCTGCTCAAGCTCGTGCAGGATCGCATCGTCGACGGCTGGGACGATCCTCGCATGCCGACGATTTCCGGCCTGCGACGCCGTGGGTACACACCGGAAGCGCTCCGTGACTTTTCCGATCGTGTCGGCGTTGCGAAGAAAGAAAGCACCATCGATGTCGCTCTGCTCGAACACTGCGTGCGGCTGGATCTTAACGCCCATGCGTCTCGGGTCATGGCAGTTCTCGATCCCCTGAAAGTGGTGCTGACCAATTATCCCGAGGATAGGGTCGAGGAATTGGAAGCCATCAACAATCCCGAGGATCCCGCTGCCGGCATGCGGATGGTACCCTTCTCTCGCGAGTTATTCATCGAGCGAGAGGACTTCATGGAGGACCCGCCGAAGAAATTCTTCCGTCTCGCTCCCGGACGCGAGGTGCGCCTGCGCTATGGCTACATCATCAAGTGCGAGGATGTGGTCAAGGACAAGGACGGGAATATTCTCGAACTGCACTGCAGCTACGATCCCGGCACGAAAAGCGGCATGCCCGAAGCGAATCGCAAGGTCAAGGGGACGCTGCACTGGGTGTCGGCTCCCCACGCCGTGGATGCCGAAGTCCGTCTCTACGAGCAGCTCTTTGCCAAAGAGAATCCCGACGATGTGGAGGCGGGACAGGATTTCCTCGTGCATCTGAATCCAGATTCTCTGCGGATCACTCGGGCGAAAGTCGAGCCGTCGCTCGCACATGCTTCCCCAGCAACGCATTATCAATTCGAGCGCAAGGGCTACTTCACGGTCGATTCGAAATATGGCCGCCCGGGATCCCCGGTATTCAATCGCACCGTTACACTCCGTGACACCTGGGCGAAAATAAACAAATGATCACAGCAATAACCGGCGGCACCGGGTTTATCGGATCCCATCTGGTCGATCGCCTTCTTGAACAAGGACATCAGCTCCGCGTTCTGGTACGAAAAACCAGCAATCTGCGATGGCTGCAGGGAAAAAACGTTCAACTGGTGGAGGGGGATATTCGTGACGCGGCGACACTCGGGGATTTCATTCGCGATGCGGATTATGTCTACCATATCGCCGGAGTAGTTAAAGCGCGCGACCGCGCCGGATACTTCGACGGGAACGTCAAAGCCACCGAAAACATGCTCGAAGCGGTACGGCGCTTCGCCCCGAATCTTCGCCGCTTCCTCTATGTAAGCAGTCAAACCGCGGCGGGACCCGCGTCCAGTCTTGACCGCCCGATCCGGGAGGACGACCAGCCGCATCCCATCACCACGTATGGCGAAAGCAAGGTTGCCGCCGAACATGCGGTCCACGCTGTGCGGGAGAATATCCCCTGGACAATCGTGCGCCCGCCGGCGATGTACGGTCCGAGGGACACGGAAATCTTTATCTATTTCCAGGCCATCGCGCGCGGTCTCAACTCAATGATCGGCTTCGATGACAAGCGCCTCAGTCTGCTTCACTGCGACGACCTGGTGCGCGGCATGATCCTTGCGGCGGAGTCGGAGAACAGCATTGGTGGAACGTATTTCATTTCCAGTGAAGAATTCTATTCCTGGCCACAGGTCGGGCGCATCACCGCCGGCATCCTGGGATCCCGCTATCTGACGGTGCGCCTTCCGCATTCCATGGTGTACTCCGTGGCTGGGATCGCTCAGTTTGTGGCCGGCCTTCAGAAAAAACCGGCGACACTGAATCTCGAAAAGGCGCGGGACATTACCCAGCGGTACTGGATCTGTGATGTGAGCAAGGCGAAACGCGATCTCGGGTACCGTCAGGAGGTGAGCATTGAAGAGGGCATCCGGGGTACCGTGGAGTGGTATCGCAGGCAGGGCTGGCTCAAAGCGGGGAAGAAGTAGCCCGCCTGTACAGACCCTGCGATTCAATGAAGACCTGTACCGTCCAGGGCACGAGGTATTGGATGGAGCGTCCTTCGCGCACACGCCGACGGATATCCGACGAGGAAATGTCGATGAGCGGCATGGAGAATACCCGTGCCGCTTCCGTGTAGGAGTGGACGGCATCCCCGAGTTCACAGCCGGGACGCACGGCCACAGCGGGGATGACGAGATCAAGAATCTCATCCGGGTCCTTCCACAGGGGAAAGTCCTGGAATGTATCCGATCCCATGAGGAGAAAAAGAGTGTCCCCGGGATGCCGCGCGTGAATCCCACGCACACTTTCAACGGTGAACGACACCTCCCCACGCTCGATTTCACAATACTCTCCGCGGAGACGGTCATTTCCCGAGACGGCGAGTTCCACCATCTCCGCGCGGACGAGCGGAGGGAGGCTCTCGGCGTCCGTCTTGAACGGTGACCGCCAGGCGGGCAGCAGCAGGACGTGGTCGAGATCGAGTGCATCGATGGCGCTCTGTGCGAGAATCAAATGTCCGAGATGCGGGGGATCGAATGTGCCCCCGTAGATGCCGATGTTCATGATTTTTTCCCATACGATGCCTGAAAAGACTCACGCTCTCTGACCCGGGAGAAATTGCGCACTGTATCGCGCACCTGTGCGGCAAGTGCGGGCGGTAGGGTGCCGTTGGACTGCAGGCGCGTGAACTTCCGGAGGAGATAGCGCTTCAGCAGAAAGAATGAAAGCGCCGAGTTGTACCGGGAATAATAGCGCAGTTGTTCTCGTCGGTACGAGACGACGATATTGGGATCGGCCAGGGGATCAGAACGGCCGCCGTAATGCACAACTTCCGCATCCGTGCGGTAGCGGACGACATATCCCATCCGCTGCAGCCGCCGGCAGAGGTCCGCATCCTCGAAGTAGAAGAAATACGCTTCGTCGAATCCTCCCGCTGCTTCCCAGGCGGCGCGGGGGAGCAGCATACACGCCCCAGTGATCCAGTCCACCGTACGCGCATGCCTTGAGGCCGCCTTTCGCCTCTCCAGCGCGTCTCCTCCGCCGTTGCGGCTTTCCAGCTGGCGCCGCCGTTCGTGAAATTCAGTGTACAGGGTTGGATGGTCGCCCCATGAGAGTTGGAAGCGTCCATCGGGAAATCGCAGAACAGGACCCACGGCTCCGCAGTTGGGGGTTTCCACGAGCTCATGGAGCAGTGCCGGCAGCGGATCGGCAGGAAATTCCAGGTCATTATTGAGAATGAACAGAGCGCGACCGTTCGCCAGTTCCGCACCCCGGTTGCAGGCATACCCGTATCCGTGATTTTCCGTCAGGCGCAGGGTCCGGATATGGGGATATCTGTCCGCGGGGAACGGATGCTCCGATGCATTGTCGATCACGATGAGTTCTCGCGTGGGAGCAGGGAAGGACGCCAGCTGACGCACAGCGCGCTCGGTGTGATCGAGGCTGCCATAATGAACGAATATGGCGGAAACGTCAGGCGCCATGGTTCAGCGGATCTGTGCCTCGACGCGATTGATAACCGTTTCCCGGCCCAGGAGCTCGGCGATCATCCCCAGATCCGGTCCATGCTGTTCCCCGGTAATGGCAAGCCGCAGGGGCATGAACAGCAATTTCCCCTTGATGCCGGTATCTTTCTGAATGGTTTTGATCAATGCCTTGATCTCCTCGCCAGTCCAGGGATCCTGTGATTGCGCCAGTTCGATGAAGCGCCGAAAGACCAGTTGGGATTCCGCTGCCTCGACCATGGAGCGGGATTCCGCATCGGGGATGACGACGGCATTCTGTGTGAAGACGGAAAGATATTCCGTGATGTCCGACGGGAGTGTCAGGTAATTGCAATGCGCGCTCACCACCCTCCGTGTCCGCTGCGGATCGGACATGTCGAATCCCGTTTCACGCATCCATGGCAGGCAGGCTTCCACGAGCCGATCGGGCGGGAGGGCGCGGAGATACTGCGCATTGAACCAACGCAGCTTTTCACCGTCGAACACTGCACCCGTCTTGCCGACGCGCTCCAGAGAGAATTCCTTCTCCAGCTCCGACATGGTGAAAAGCTCCCTGTCATCACCCGGATTCCATCCCAGCATCGCTACGAAATTCACCAGTGCTTCGGGCAGGAAACCTTTTCGGCGGTAATCCTCCACGGCCACATCGCCCTGTCGTTTGCTGAGTTTGCTGCGATCAGGATTCAGCAGTAACGGCAAATGTGCGAACAGTGGTGCTTCCCAGCCGAGGAACTCATACAGAAGGACATGCTTCGCGGTGGAAGGAAGCCATTCCTCGCCACGGATGACATGTGAAATCCGCATATGGTGGTCGTCCACCACGTTGGCCAGATGGTAGGTGGGAAAACCGTCGGATTTCAGCAGCACCTGGTCGTCGATTGCCTCGGTATGGACGGTCACCTCTCCGCGGATCAGGTCGTGGAACTGCAGTTGTCCGACGAGCGGGACTTTCATCCGTACCGTGAAGGGCATTCCCGTGTCGCGTTTCACGCGGATCTCGCCCTCGCCGAGAGCGCGGCAGCGGCGATCATAGGTCGGATCCTTCTTCTCCGCGATCTGCCGTTCTCGGGAGGCGGCCAGTTCTTCCGGTGTGCAGAAACACCGGTAAGCCTTGCCTTCGGCGAGGAGACGATCGGCGTGCGCGCGGTAAAGTGCCGTGCGTTCGGATTGGACGTACGGACCGTAGGCGCCGCCCTGCATCGGACCCTCCTCGAAACGCAATCCCGCCCACTCCAGGGTGCGGAGCAGGTTTTCGACGGCCCCTTCGACGTAGCGCGAGCGATCGGTGTCTTCGATGCGCAACACGGCAGTACCTCCGTGCTTGCGAGCGAAGAGAACGTTGTACAGCGCTGTGCGCAGACCTCCGACATGCAGAAAACCCGTCGGGCTGGGAGCGAAGCGGACTCGGACGTTCTCGGTTTCCATGGCTCTCAGGTGATTGAACATGCAAAACATATAATATAACACAATCTCGGACCATTGTTCGGGCGGTCCATCCGCTTCTGACTCGTTCCCTCTCCTGCGGTGGGTCCTCGGCCTCCCGTTTCCGACCCCGGTCACCGACCCCGGCCTCCCGTTTCCGACCCCGGCCTCCC
>JAFGKR010000032.1 GCA_016928515.1 Bacteroidota bacterium
ATTGCTTCCCCATCACTCATTGAGCGCCTCCGGCGGATCATGGTGATGACCCGGCATCATGCCGATCCGCACAAGGCGAACGAAGCATGATCTGAAAAACGACCGTCATCCGACATGCCTCCGTCTCAGGTGGAGACACATCAGGATGACGGCCGGGATGAAGGTCGATCGCACGCGGGACGAATGCATGCATAATCGCTTCGCCGGATCAGCGCATGCCCGGTATGCTCCCGCGCTCAAGCTCGCGTGCGACACGATCGGCTTTGATAATGTGCTTCACCGCTTCGAGAATACCTGCGGAATGCACAGACACGGTGCGGTTCCCCATGTCCTCTGCAAAGATGAAATCACCCGGCAGGCTCTCGATATTCCCATCGAATACCAGACCAACCACTTCCCGATTCTTGTTGATGATCGGGCTACCGCTGTTGCCGCCGATGATGTCGTTCGTGGAAACGAAATCCATGGGTGTGCTCATGTCGAATTCCGGCGGCGGATTCAGCCAGCGTTCCGGCAGATACCAGGCTTCGTTGCCTTTGAAAGAGTAGTACCGGTCATATAATCCATAAAACGTCGTGTGAACGGGGGCCTTGGTGCCATTGTAATCGAAGCCCTGTACCACTCCATCAGCAATGCGGAGAGAGAACGTGGCATCCGGTGGGATGTCCGTTCCGTACACCTCGAAGAGTGCGCGTCCGAGCAGGGAGCGGTTCACCTCGTCTCGCGCGCTGGTTTCGCTCGCCACTTCCTGGGCATGCTGATAGCGCGGGGAGGCGAGGCGGGCTGCAGCGATGAACGGATCGTCGGAGGTCATGATCGTGTTCGGTGCACCCTCGACCAAAGCGGCGACACGGACGGAATCCGTCAGTACGGTGCGCTTGAGGAGTGCTTCGGCCGCGGCTTCCGGAGTTCTCCCCTGCAGGAGCACCAGCAGCACCGGATCATCGGCACCGACCTGATTCATCATCATCTTGAGTTGGTTCTCCAGCGTCAGACGCTCAAGATCAGTATCCCCCGACACCGCTTTCGCCATGGCACGCTTCATTACGTCGAGACGGTTTCCCCTGAATGCATCACTGCGCTCATCCTCAGGTTTCTGCAGCTGTTCGGCGAGCATCACGAGTTGGGCTGCCTTACTGTACGTATTGGCGACGCCCAATCCTCCGCTGCGGAAAGCATAGAGATCCGACGCAACCGCACGGACGGATTCCCGCGACTCCGCGATTTCATCCCAGACACGACCATACTTCTCCGCCAGATCAGGACGTTTCACCACCTCTGCGCGGAACTGCCGATCAAAATCCCGGCGACGCTGCATCAAAACATCATCTCGCAACCCGGCAAGTCGACCCATATATGCTTTCTGCGCGTTGGACATGCTGAGAATATCCGTCCGGATTTCCTCGCGCTTCTCCGGATGCATCTCCGCATAACGCAGAAGAACATCCATGCGGTTGTTGATCATCTCATACACAAAGGGGTACTGCACGTCCCGGTAATATGCCAGTTGCTCCGCCGTGCTCAGCCGGCTCGTGCTGCCGGGATTCCCGATGACGAAAACGGCTTCGTCTTCCTGTGCGCCGGACTTGCTCCAGTTGAAGAAATTGTCCGGACGGAAAGGCTTGCCGTTCTCATCATACACGCGGAGAAAGGTGAAATCGAGGCAGTACCTCGGATACGTGAAATTGTCGAACTCCCCGCCGAAATGGGCGATGTGGAGCTCAGGTGCAAGAACGAGTCGAACATCGTCGAAGCGGCGGTAGAGATACAACGAAAACTTCCCGCCGTCGTACAGTGTGATGATCTGTGCCCGATATCCGGTCTCCTCTTCGGCGGCCGTGCTGATTTCCTCGATCTTCGCATCCCGTGCCGTGACACGCGCCTCGTTCGTCCCCGCGGCATCCATGGCTGCATGGATTTCCGCCGTGACGTCGCGGATTTCAATCAGCTGCTCGAGATGCACGTCGGGAATCTTGCGCTCGTCCTGCAGTGTCTCGGCGAAAAAACCCGTGTCCAGAAGCCGCTCCCCTTCCTCCTGCACGGCGGGCAGACTGCCCCGCGCACAGTGGTGATTCGTCATCACCAGACCGTCGGCGCTCACAAACGAGGCGGAACAGCCGGTGGAGAGTCGGAGGGAGGAGAGACGGACGTCATCGAGCCACTCCTGCGTGACCTCGAAACCATAGGTTTTCTGGAAATAATCCACCGGTGCATACTCGAAAGTCCACATCTTGCCGCTGTCGAATGGGCCGGCCTTGATCTGTTCGAGTTGGGCTTTCTTCGCCATATCGTACGACGACATGCTGCCGCTCGACCCGCAACCGGCAAGCAGTACAACAGTCATCACGATGGCGACGGAACGAAGAACGTTTCGAAGCATCATGGTCATAGCAATCCTCTAAATGATACAGAGCTGAAAGGTCGTTGGAGGGCAAATATTGCCATCAAATAATATACGAAAAACCGGTGAGAATCTGCGATTCCTGCGAGTCGAAGAGGCATCAGTCCGACTGCGGCAGATACTCCGGTGGAATGGGAGACGACTGTCGTTCCTCATCCCAGAGCACGGAAACGATCCACCACCGCGACCAGTCCTTCTCCTCACCGGCCCGCCCGGAGACAGATTCGTACAGTGCCGTGACAATGGCGTCAATGGACGCACCGTCGGATGCGCGAAAGCTCCGTCGCGGCTCATTCCCGGACTGCGGAGCAGCAGAAAAAGAAAGGGAAAGGAGTGGGAACAAGAGAAGAAGCAGGACGATCGGCATGACGGCACTCCGGAGGGTGAGAGCACATATCGTGGTATTCGTATGGGCTGAGGATTTGTTGCTTCCCTCGTCAACTTTTTCTCTCAGTCATCGGACTCCGATTCCTGTGAAATCAGTCGCACGGATATGGAAGCAGGACACCCGGGAAGGACTACCAGTCTCCCGCCATCACAACTGCGACCTGATGATTGTGGAAATCATGGTACGCATTGTTGGATTGGTTGCGTACGAAATTGTATGCGAGACCAACTGAGAGTCCGGTACCGTCGTCTGCACGGAACAGGGGGTACAATGCCTGAAGCTGCAGGACGAAGCGCTGATCCCGACGCTGTGGTGCACCGGGCAGCTCCGCGCCGAGCAGATCCGTCGCGGTCCGCGGATACTCCTTCCGTATATACTGCACATTGTTCATCGTGCGGATGTTGCCCGGCAGGGTTCCGTCCAGCTGCAGCCGTATCTCGTTGGATTGATATCCGTAGCGATCGTCAAAGATCTCATCTTCGGTCAGTCCGAAGATCGCATCCTCGCGGACATACCGCGCATCGCTGGAGGGATTACTGCGCCGCAGCCACGAAAGGCTCAATGGTGCTCGTGGAAAGACATTCCATACGATTCCTCCAGAGAACACGAACTGCGTCGTTGATGGAGTGGAGAATTGTGAAATCACCGCTCGCGGGGGCTTCACTCCTCCCTTCCCCTTGCCGGGCTTCCCGTCCGTCACCCACAACGTATCGCTGACGGTTTTCGTGTAGATTTTCCACCCGGCATCCGCGGCGGCAAATACGTTCATTCGTTCGGCGAGCGGATGGTTGAGGACAATGCCGCCCGTGTTCTCCACATGTGTGAACTGCTCGAGATTCGGATATCGCTTGTACTGCACCGTGTGATGCAGCATTCCCATCAGTTTACCGAACAGATGTGTCCGCCATCGCACGAGCAGCGACCCACGCTCGAAGTCGTAGAAATCCCAGTTGTCATGATCGAAACGTGCGCCCGCCTGGGGAATGAGAAAGAGATATGAAACCAGGCTGTCCCTGAATGCGGGGGATTCCTCTTGCGCTTCCACGGGCGAGATGAATCTCGCCCCTACGGGGTCAGGTGACGGTCCAGCTTCCGCGGGCGAGATGAATCTCGCCCCTACGGGATCAGGTGACGGTCCAGCTTCCGCGGGCGAGATGAATCTCGCCCCTACGGGGTCAGGTGAC
>JAFGKR010000212.1 GCA_016928515.1 Bacteroidota bacterium
CCGGCGTCGATTCCAAGTTCCTTCGGAGCGTTCAGCGACTGTCCGGGCCGCACGAGGACAATCCCGTCATCGCACAGCCAGGCCGAACTCTGTGTGCCGAGCGCGGCGTACCGGACCTGCGGATCCCACTGCCCGGCGTTCGCGGTGAAGTACACGGGTGCATTGTATAGAAGTACTGAGTCTTCCGGCGAGCCGGCGAAGACCTTGCCGGATACAAGAAACAGCAATACTGCGCACAGGATAAACGGACGGGGTTTCATGGGCTTCCTCCTGCTTCGAGCCGATGTTCGGTGAAGTGAGTTTCAAAGAGGCAGGGCATCAGCCCGCATCGTGCTGCCAGAATCCGATGCCCTGCCGTCATTCAGGATCGAAGTCGGTTACTGCCACGCACCTCAGCGAACAATCACCAGACCACGCGTCGCTGTCACGTCCGAGCCACGGAGCACGTAGTAATACATGCCCGTCCTCAGGCCGGAAGCATCGACACGCAAGGTGTGCATGCCCACCGGCAGATCGCCTTCATGGACGACGGCGACCACACGCCCGAGATTGTCGTAGAGTTTCAGCGAGACGGCTTTCGGTTCCGCGACGTCAAGCGTGATATTGGCGACAGAAGATCTCTGTAAGGACAGGGGATTCGGATAACTCGCGCCCAGCGTCATCGACGCGGCAACTGTCTTATCCGGCGCATCGGGCGCCTTGAACCAGTGCAGTTCCGCATCGCTGCTGTCGGCTGTGAGTCGCGTGCCCAGAACGAGGTCGTTACCCGCACGTCCATCCAGCCAGAACACGTTGACGCGGTCATGCTTCGCGTTCTTTACGATGGGTGAATGCTGGCTGTAATTCCCGGGTCCGGGACCGACCCGTTTCGGCTCGCTCCACTGACGTCCTTTCGCGGCCCCCGCGGTAGTATCATACAGCATCCACTGCGAGAGAATCTCCTTCGGCCTGGAAGGCGAACAGATTTCCGTCATACCGGACCAGACAATCAGCGACGTGGTGTCGTTTGTGATTGCCCATTCCGGTACCCGGGCGATATCCGCCTGCATACTGTATCCTACCGGATCATTCACGTCAAGAAACAGCGTATCACACCATCGGATGACATCGCTTACGGCAAGGTACTCGAATTTCTGCGTCTGCAGCTTGTGTCGCTGGTTGCCGGAAAACAGATGCTGATAATCCCAGACCACGAGCATGCCACTGTATCCGCTGCCACCCATCCCGTTCGGGGCATTGTCCTGAGCCATCGCGGGCAAGGTATACCCGACATCATTCGCCGGAGCGATGGTCAGCTGATGTTGGGCACCCATCACGGTGTTGCTCTGAATGTGATTCCCGTACAGGTCATACGAACCCGAAGGGGATGTCATGGAATACACGATGAATCCGCCGTAATGCGCCGGAACTCCGGTCAGACCCGTGTAATCGGCGGAGATGGCGCAACCTCCGAAGGCATTGTACCCGATGGAGGCGTCGCTTGTACGACCTCCTGTCGTTCCCCAGACAACATCGAGGTTCCCGGCCTGTGACGGATCCTCCCACGCAGCGGCAAAGAAATCGCCCGTCGTCGTGGCATCCATGATGATGTCCATGTAGGAGCCGGTTGGATTGGGAGGAGTTGCGGGAGACCAAGAACCACTGCCCGCATTATATCCGTACATGCGGATTTTATCTCCACCCCCAGCAACAGTGGCAATGACCCCGATTAATGCATCGTAATCCGTCGATACACCGCCATTGGCGAAGGTGTACTCGGCGTAGTCGATCACCGGTTTGCGGCAGTCCTCACAAACCGGAATAACGGTGAGCGTGCCGGTGGGACTGACTTTTGCGTAATACACGGAATCCGTGCTCTGGTTCGTCTGCTGCCAGACCACCTGGGCGCCGCCTTCTGTATCGCTCTTCGTGACCTCGGGTTCGGAGGCGAAAACGCTCGTGTTCAGACGGATGCCGCTGTTTTCCCAGCGCGGCACACCCGTCGAATCGAACTTCTGCATGTATACGTTCTGCTCGCCCTGCTCCAATCCCGCTTCCTCCCAGACGACAAAGACATTGCCTCCTTCATCGACCGTGAAGCGCATGTGACTGTCCCCGCCCGTTTCCGTGACATCCGCAAACATGTCGCGCCAGTCCATGTACGTGTTGCCCACGCACTCTCCGGGCGTCTCGGCATAGATGTTCCAATCATACTGGCTGTCGGATGTGATCGGATTCCGCCGGCGATCCGCATAGACGAACACGTCACCGCCGACCTGCGGCCGGACCTGCGAATCCTTCGCCTCCGTGACCGCCAGACCGACGGGTTGCGTCCAATAATGATTCAGCGTGGATAGACTGATCCTCTGATACCACACATCGGGGTAATCGTCGCTGTCTCCGTGTTGCCACACGATGTACGCATTCTCATTTCCCGGGAAATTGTCCACCATCGGATACCGCTGATCGCTGGCGTTCCGACAGATCTCTTCACCGTCCAGTCCCGTTCCCGTGACGATGTTCATGGTGACGCCGTCCATCACGGCACCGTACACATCGATGCCGGTGGATCCCTCATTGCGCAGGTCCTCCCAGACGCAGATGATCCGCGCGCCGTATGACTGTCCCGGCTTCTCCTCGATTTCCACGAGTGAAAGTTCGGGATACCGCTGCGTCTCGTTCGCCGTGCACACCGCGTTCCCCGTCACCGTCCCGACAATATTGCCCGTGTGCTTCTCTATCACCTGGCCGTAGATATGATACAGCACATCCGTCGGATTTTCCCTAACATCCTGCCAGACGATCACCGCGACCGAATCACCCACGCCGTGCAGGTTGCCCAGAACGACGACGCGCGGGTTGAGCTGTTCCTCGTTGTTCGTCGCACAGCGCACATCCCCGGAAGACCAACGCCAGTTCCCGTCTGCATCGTAACTGTCCGCATACACGAAGTATACCGAGTCCGCACCGCCTGCAGCGCTTGTTCCGCGTCTGCTTTCGTAGACAAGCACGACGCCGTCCTTGTCTTTTCTGTCGACAGCCCGCGCCCAGTAATGGTCCCGCGCCAGTTCGACGTTCCGGTCATCGTGCAGTCCGGTCGTATCACCGGAGACAAGGATTCCGCACGATCGCCAGGTCACGCCGCTGCCCGTCGGCCAACCGGCGGTTCGGGAATACAGATACTGGAGATATATATCACGGTTCGTGCTGTCAGGAATTGCGAGGCGGTTTCGGGAATCCACCCAGGCGATAAATGCGCCCTCGGCGACACCCACGATGCGCGGCTGCCTGGCATCGGCCGAAGTATCGCACACCGCAACGCCGTTCGTCTGCCAGTTCATCGATACCGATCCATCGCTGACGTTCAGGCACTGCGCGAAGATCGACAGGGTATTGCTCTCACCGCGCGCATCCTCCCAGACGATAATCACGTGACCGGTCGAATCATATGCCGCCCGGGGATTGGTCTGATCTCCGTCAGCCGTGCATACCGGCACGCCATCGGCAGGCAACCACTGCGGCAGTCCATTGATGTTATCAATCTTCTGTGCATAGATGTCCTTTTCCGATCCCCCCCGGGTGTCCTCCCATACGATAATGGTGTAATCGGTGTTTGACGGTCGGGCGATCGAGGGATTGGTCTGGTCGTTCGCCGCTAGCGTCACGTAGTTGTCCTTCCATTCCGTCTGTGCCTCGGCGATCAGCGGACAACTCACGATGATCATCGTCACGATGCCCAGGGCGACGAGAACGCCGGCGACCGTATCCCCCGCCCTACGAGAGAGAGAGAGAGACAAGAA
>JAFGKR010000213.1 GCA_016928515.1 Bacteroidota bacterium
CCGGAACACGATTTCTCGGTCCCCCAACGACGTTCTTCCAGCTTGCGCCGGGGGAGCAGGACGTGTTCCCGGTACGCTACCAGCCAAATCACTTCATCGGGGAGGACACGGGAACGGTGCTCATCGTCGCGAATGCGCGGGCATCGTCCTCGGCCGCGGTCGTTCTGGATCTGAGTCTTTCTCTCGGCGAGCGTTTCGATGGACATGTCACGCGCGCGGAGGCGACACAGCTCGCGCTCGGTGAACTGATCGCGCATCTCGCACGGACAGCGGAGATTCGGGACTCTCTTGCGGTGATTGCCGCCACGGACGACGGAGCGATGGTACTGCACCCACTCACGCATGAGAAGCGAGCGCTCGCCGCATTGTCGCCACGGCCCGGACGCCGCGACAGCACCTGCGTCGCCGCAGCTCTTCAGCAGGCACTCGACGAACTCGCGACCACCGATCGGCAGAAATCCCTTCTCCTGTTCACGGCACAGGGAGATCCGGACACCGCCATCTGCGGTGCCGGAGGCTTCTCCCTGCTGCGCGAACGGGCACAGCGCGAGGGTATCGTCGTCTCATGCCTGGTATTCGGTGATGCTGTCGCAGATACTCTGGCGGCGATGTGCAACGGCACGAGCGGGATGTTCCGCAGGGTTGCGAACATCACGCAGCTGCGTGAAGCGCTCGCCCTGGTCATCGCGCGTCTCGGCGTCGCGGGCGACATACGCATTCCCCTGCGAGCCGAGAGCATCACATCCGTGCTTGCATTCGGAGCAACCGACGGCGTGCTTCCCGATGCACGCGTCGGAGAAAAGGTCTGCGCAGAAATCCCCGTCAGAAATATCGGATTGGATACACTCATCCTCAGGTCGGCCGCTTTCCTGCCTGAAAACGGCTTCTCCACCGACGAGAGCTTCCCGCTGCGCATTCCCGCGAACGACAGTCTCCTCGTCACCTGCTGTTTCGCTCCCACGCGACCGGGTATCGTATCGGTTCCCTTGCTGTTCGAAACCAACTCCTGTATCGATGTCCCTTCCCTCATCCTGCAATCGCGCGGTTGGGACAGCACGGCCGTGTTTTTCAGTGACGAGATACATACGCGTCCCGGCTCCCTTGTTCGCATTCCCCTCACCATGAGTGAAGCATTGACGGCAGCGTACAATGTCCGGAGACTCGATATGACCGTCACGTACAATCCGACACTGTTGTATCCCGACCTCGACCTCCCGTTGGAAGATGCATTTGGCAGGCCCATGCTGGGCGCTGCCGGGAGTGTTCGGCAGGATTTCGACACGGCCCGCTTCCTCGCACAGACCATCTATTCCGTGGTGCGCATGCAGGAATCGCCGCTGGAGACAACGGGAACGGACCATCTCCTCGGATACCTGCGCTTCCGGACCTACCTGGGAAACGCCGTCTCGACGGAATTGAGCATCGTCCATCTCCAGGCCGAGGCGGAGGATTTCCGTCTGCGTGGCAGGGGTGTCACCATCGTTTTCATCGACAGTCTGCCATGGGTGGAAAACCGGCTGGTCAATCCCACCGCACTGTACGGCATCACGCTGGGCAAGCATCGGCCCAATCCCGTGCGCGAGACGGCGGTCATCCCGTACCGTCTCTCCGAGCCGACACAGCTCCGGCTTGCGCTGTATGACAACTTCGGTCGCTGCGTCCGCATTGTGAAAGAAGGATTCCTGTCCCCCGGGTCCTACAATGACGTCATTGATACACGCGATCTCGCGGCGGGTGTGTACGTGTATCGGATCGAAACGACACGTGGAGCCGAGTCCCGCATCATGCTGGTCATCAGATAATCGGAGGATCCCATGAAAAGCTTTGGATTGCTGATTGCATTGATCCTTCTCTCCGTGAGCGCCGCGCCGGCACAGGAGAGCACATCGGAATCCCGAACCGCGTACCGGGTACCGGAACACGCATCACGCGGCTGGGCATTCGGTGTCTATCTCGGTGTGATGGTGAGTGCGCACAGTGGCGGTTTCATCTTCCCCGCAGAGCAGCCCCCGATGATCGCCTACGATGACGGCAGCGGGCTGGGTCCGGCCCTGGGCATCCGGGTGGACATCCCCTTCACCTCCTCCCTCTCACTGTCCTCCCGCCTGTTCGCTGAATGCCGCCGCGGGACGTTCACCAGCGCCCCGTTCCAGCAGATGATCATCGGGCAACATCTCGAACCACAACCCATGTCGCTTGAAGACGAACTGGATGTCATCCTCCGCATCGCCGGCATCGATCTATTGCTGCAATGGCAGCCCTTCGACGCGAATCTCTATCTCGCGGCGGGACCGTCCCTCGGGTTCAAGTTGTACGAGGAATTCACCGTCACCGAACGGATTCTGGATCCGCCGGCTGTTACCTTTCTTGACGGCAGCCGTGAGCGGGAAATGTATCAGGGGGATCCCGACATGTCTCGCGGCGTGCACGCAGGGATTCGACTCGGACTCGGATATATCCTTCCGATCGGCAGCGATCTGGCGACGGGAGCGGAATTGTCGTATGTTGTTCCCCTGCAAACCGTCACGGAAGCGGACGACTGGAAACTGACCGGTCTGCTCGCCACCGTTACGTTCCTGTTCCGTTTCTGACCAGAAGGAAAATGCATGAGGGATCTGTTTCGTCTCGACGGCAAGCGTGCCCTGATCACGGGAGGGACCCGGGGAATCGGGCGCGCCATCACCGAACTTTTCCTCGAACTCGGTGCGCTCCCCTGTGTCGTCGCCCGTGACACCGTGCTGCTGAACGAGCGGCTGAAAGAATGGCGCGGCATCTGCATGGACGTGCATGGCATCGCAGCGGACGTCAGTCTGAAGAAAGACCGCGATCTCGTAGTCGCCGAGCTCGGAGCGCTCTGGGACCGCCTCGACATTCTGATTCATTGCGCGGGAACAAACATTCGGAAGCACAGCACCGAGTACGATGCCGACGAATACGACCGCATCCAGCAGACAAACGCCGTGCCGGTGTTCGAGCTCAGCAGGCGGCTCCATTCATTGCTCCGTTCTGCCGGAGATTCCTCCATCGTGACCATCGGATCGACGGCAGGGCTGCGCACGGTTCCCACGGGCGCGCCGTACGCCATGAGTAAAGCCGCGCTCGATCATCTCACCCGCTATCTCGCGGTCGAATGGGCGCCGGACGGCATCCGTGTCAACAGCGTTGCTCCATGGTACATCCGGACGCCTCTGGTGGAAGGCGTGCTCAGCGATGAGGCATATCTCGCCCGCGTGCTCGAACGCACGCCTCTCAGACGTATCGGTGAAGCTCCGGAGGTCGCCGCCACAGTCGCTTTTCTCTGTTCTCCCGCCGCGTCGTACATTACCGGCCAGACTATCGCTGTCGATGGCGGCTTCATGGCGCAAGGCCTGTGACAGCGCCTGCCTTCCTCAAAATTTCCGCTGCTGCTTTCGCAGTTGGAAACTGTGAGGATTATGTGTAAAATATATTTTGAATGCATTTGGAAACGCTTCCAGCAAAGGTTTTTCCGATTGCTGATACTACACAGGGATGCTTCGTGCACTGGCTGATGTAACCGCCCCTGCGGACGACCCCCTGTTTTTTTCATAGGGATGACGTCTCCATGCAACCGTGTTACAAGAACGGTCATCCCGGCTATTGTCGGAGGTCGACGATGTCAATCAAACCGCTGTATTTCGACAGGAACGAAAATCAGTATGGTCCCGCTCCGGCCTGTTTCGAGGTGATGAGACGAGCCGATATCGAGCTGATGAGCATCTATTCCCGCGATTTCCAGCGCGGGGTGAAATCCCGCCTTTCCGAACGTCTTGCGGAAGATCTGGGCGTCGAGGAAAATGCCGTCCTGCTCGGGTACGGCGGGGAGGATATCCTCAAGCAGACAGTGCACTGCTATCTGGGGAAGGGAGAAAAAATCATGATCCCGTCTCACTCCTGGTGGTACTACAAGTCGATCTCGGACGAAGTGGACGGCATCAAGGTGGAATATCCCATCGTCGAGGGCGATGAGGAATATGAGTACGATACCGAGCGCATGCTGGCCTTGTACCGCGAACACCGTCCACGGGTGGTGCTCATCAGCTCCCCCAATAATCCGACCGGGAACTCCCTTTCCCTCCCGGACCTGCAGCGTCTGCTCGAGACGATGAAGGAGTCCGTGGTTGTGCTCGACGAGGCCTACTGGTCCTTCGCCCAGGAAGACAACACCTACATCCGCGATCTGCACGAGCGCTTTCCCCATCTTCTGATCGTGCGGACGTTTTCGAAATACTATGCACTGGCGGGGATCCGCATCGGCTTCGCCGTCATGGGGCGGGGTCTTGTGCAGCTCGCGCAGTTCAGCGCACGTTACCTCGGGTATCACCGCCTGTCGGAGGAGATTGCTCTCGCCGCATTGGATTCCCCGGACTATTACCGCGACATCGCGAAAAAGATGGAACAGGACAAGGAGATGTTCAGCCGCGAACTCGGCAGCATTCCCGGCTTTAAGGTGTTTCGTTCGCAAGCCAACTTCGTCCTCGTCCGGATTCCGGAAGAGATTCGGGCGGATCTCAAAGCCGCTCTCACCGATCGTGGATTGATTGTGAAATTCATGAACGAGGAGCTTCTGCATTCTCACATGCGCATCACGATCGGGACGCAGGAGCAGAACCGTCTGCTCGCGGATGCCATCACCACGATCATGAAGGACGAGGTTGCAGCGTGAAGCTGCTTGACGAGTATCGCGCATCGCTGAAAATGCGGGAGGTCGAGGAATTCTTCGATCTGTATTTCTACCGTCCGTTGGCATTCGCATTTGTGAAGGGCATCTATCGGACGAACATCACTCCCAATCAGATCACCGTGATTTCCATGATGCTCGGTGTCGTCGCGGGCGTCCTCTTCGGTCTGGGCTCAACGACAACAGTGTTCGCTGCAGGGATTTTTCTGATTCTGTACGACGTCCTCGACTGCAGCGACGGACAGCTTGCGAGGTTGAAGAAAAACGGGACGCGGACGGGGAGGATTCTCGACGGGGCCGCCGACTACATCGTCAACACGATCGTGTACCTCGGCATCGGCATTGGATTTGCGGCGCAGATGGACAATCCGGTCCTCTGGTGGCTGCTTCTCGCATTCGCGGGCGCCAGCAACACTGCCCAGGCCATCCTCGTCGATTATTACCGGAACCGCTTTCTCGATATCGTTCTACAGCGTGTCAGTACTTTCGAAGAGGATCTACAGAGTTTCGATGAGGAGCGTCGTGAAATGAAACGGCAGGGAGGACACTATTTCGATCGGCTCATCATCGACGTCTATCTCCGTTATTCTCGTGTTCAACGGCGTCTCACATCGGGACAAAAAGAGCATTCGGCACTGGTCGACACGAATCCGGATCTGTACTATAGCCGCAACCGCTTGATCATGCAGCTGTGGCTGCTGGTCGGTCCCACCACACAGATCACCTTCCTCGTTGTCTGTGCCTTTCTCAATCGCCTCGACATCTATATCATCGGTATCGCCACCGTGTGGAATCTCTGGGCGGGAACGCTGTATTTTCTGCAGAACCGGATCAACCTCCAACTCGCGTCGGCGGAAGCGTCATGAAGGCGGTCATTCTCGCCGCGGGCATTGCTTCCCGCCTGCGTCCGCTGACCGACGGCACACCAAAGTGTCTCCTGGCACTGGGAGGGAAAACAATCCTGCAGCGGACCATCGACAATCTACTCGCGAACGGTGTGGATTCGTTCGTCATCGTGACCGGCTATCTGCACGAACAGATCGAAGCGTTCATGCGCACACAGTACCCACACCTGCGACCGCAGTTTCTGCACAACGACCTCTATGCATCCACCAACAATATCTACTCTCTCTGGCTGACGCGCGAGACGGTGCGTGGCGAGAACATACTGCTGCTCGACAGTGACATTCTTTTCGATGCACGCATCGTCGGAGCGCTGCTCGCTTCGCCGCACGAGAACAGTCTCGCGCTGAACCGTGATATCGCGGTCGGGGAAGAGGAAATCAAGGTACGGCTCGACGAAGAGCAGCGTATCCGGGAGATCAGCAAGGTGATACCCCTCGCCGCCGCCGCCGGAGAATCCATCGGCATCGAGCGTTTTTCCTCATCGTTCGTCGACATGCTGTTCGTCACCCTCGAAGAGATGGTCGTGCAGGAAAAGCGTGTCGACATTTTTTACGAAGCGGCCTTCGAGCGCGTCATCGAGCGCGGGTGTGATCTGTTTGCGGTCGATATCAGCGAATTCCCCTGTATGGAGCTGGACACCGTGGAAGACTTCCGCGCCGCACAGCGCCATATCCTCCCTGAGCTCTCCTGAGGGGCGGCATGCAGAATGAGAGTCCAGGATCCCCGCGGGGATTTTTTCTTTCTTTGACAGCCCATCCAAATTTCCCTAAGTTTAAAAGATGGATACAATCCGTATTCTGTCGTCACCCATGATGTCATCCGTGTGATCAGATATTTCCGATATCGCTGCTTTGCTGCCGTTCTTCTGGCGTCCGCCGTCCTGCTGACCGCATGTTCGCTGCTGTCCGACAGCAGCGAAACCATTCAGGCGGCTCCGGCAGTGCATGTGCGCAGCATCGAGGAGGAAGCGATTTCTCCGCAACTCCGGAAGATGTTCGCCGTCGTCCCGTTCCGATCTTCGCTCTCACATGCGGACACGCTTCTCGATTATTACCGGACGCGGGAGTATCGCCCCCTCTGGATCACGGAACACACCTTCCCCTCCCGTGCAATGCAGATAATCCGCTTCTTCCTGGAAGCCCCGGCGCACGGACTGAATCCGGCCTGGTATCACACGCACGAACTGCAGGCACTCCTCGATGCGGTACTGACCGACAGTGAGGCTTCTGCAGATCACAGCGAACGTTTCGCGCGGCTCGAGCTGTTGCTGTCGGACGCGTTGCTGCTGTATGCCCGCCATCTGCGATACGGGATGTTCGATCCGCGGCGACTTGACGGCGCGTATTTCCTGCCCGTACAGCGGCATGGATTGCGGGAACTGCTGGAACCGCTCAACAGCATGGACATCCTTGCATATCTGCGCAATATCCAGCCCCGGGAGCGTCGGTACCGCACGCTGCAGAACGCCCTGGCGGATTACCGTATTCTTCAACAGAGTTTTCCCTGGCCGGATATTCCGCAGCCCGTTGACGACAAAATCGAAGCGGGTGACACATCTTCGGTCCTCCCCCTGATCGCGTATCGGCTCATGCTCACCGGTGAGCTCCACGGTACGTTGCAGGCGCCGCTACGCGGGACGGTGCAGGTCATCGACGTCGCTGCGCGCGCATTCGCACTGGCTCCGTCGCGGCTCCTGCATATCGGATCGGTCGTCTACGACAGCGCGCTGATCCGCGCCGTCATGCGCTTCCAGGAACGACATGGTCTCCTGGTGGACGGCATCATCGGCTCGCGCACCGTCGCATCGCTGAACAGGGGTGTCGATGCGTACATCGACCAGATGGCGGTGAACCTGGAGCGTTTCCGCTGGCTGCGCTACCCCGACCGCGGCCGGTATATTGTCGTCAACATTCCCTCCTTCTGGCTGAATGCATATACGGATGGTGATGTCGTCGCCTCGATGGCCGTCTGCGTCGGCGAGCCGCGCTCCATCTATTACGCTGACCAGTATCAGCTATATCTGGCGACCGGCAAGCGGCGGCAT
This sequence comes from Bacteroidota bacterium, assembly GCA_016928515.1. GTDB lineage: Bacteria > Bacteroidota > Ignavibacteria > SZUA-365 > SZUA-365 > BM516. Next base: position 7,650 of record JAFGKR010000213.1, read on the forward strand.
GAACCGAAGAATCACGAAACGCCGCAGCTGTACGGCGAGTTTTCCCATCTGATCCTGAATCCCATCTGGCATGTCCCCGGCAGCATCGCGTCCCGGGAACTGTATTTTTCCGCGCTGAAGGACAGTACGTTTCTGCGTAAAAAACGCTACAAGGTGTACTACCGCGATTCCGTCGTGGATGCCTCCAGCATTAAATGGTCAGAGCACAATCCCTTCAGCATGCCGTACAAATTCAAGCAGGAACCGGGAGCCGGGAATGCCCTCGGCGCCATCAAGTTCATGTTCCCGAACGATCACAGTATTTACTTGCACGACACGCCGCAGCAGTGGGCATTCCGGCGTTCCGTGCGTGCGGTGAGTCACGGCTGCGTGCGTATCGAGAAACCCATGCATTTCGCGAAGTATCTCCTCGAGGGAACAGCGGAGTGGGATGTCGGGCGCATCCAGCGAACGATCTGGAGCGGCGTCCGCAGCAAGCCCGTGTTCCTTCATCAGCGCACCCCGCTCTTCATCGATTATTGCACGGCCTGGGTGGATCCCGCCGGACAATTGCAATTTCGCAACGACATCTACCGCAAAGACGCCATGCTCGCCCGCGCCATTTCATACTATAACCGGATGCTGGCAGAACGCTGATGCCGGCAGAACGCTGATGCCGGCAGAACGCTGATGCCGGCAGAACGCTGATGCCGGCAGAACGCTGATGCTGGCAGAACGCTGATGCCGGCAGAACGCTGATGCCGGCAGAACGCTGCAGAACTTCCATCCTCTCTCCTCAGTAATATCCCTGCATGTGGCGACGCGATCGGCCACATGTCGCTGTCCACAGTTCTCTTGCAACAATCTGCCATGCGGTTTATTTTTATTCCGTCTAATTTAATTATGACGAAACCCGTCATATCATCCGCCGTATGATATGGCGATATGCTTGAAGCCGTTTTCACATTCTGACCATCATTCGAGAGGACTATACATGAGAACACTGCTCAAAATCGTTTTGGGCCTGGTTGCCGTTGTGCTTGTCGTCGTCATCGGCGGCATCATATATCTCAATACTGCATATCCGGATGTTGCTGATGCACCGGACATCACCGTCGAGCAGACACCCGAGCGCATCGCGCGCGGCGAATATCTTGCGCTGCACGTGTCGATGTGCATCGACTGCCATTCGGAACGCGATTATTCCCGCTTCGCCGGTCCGGTCAAGGCGGGAAGCTACGGCAAGGGTGGTGAACTGTTCGGCGAGCAGATGGGATTCCCGGGTAATTTCTACGCAGCGAATCTCACTCCTGCCAATCTCGGGAACTGGACGGACGGAGAATTGTATCGCGCAATCACCGCGGGTGTTGCGAAGGACGGCCGCCCGCTCTTCCCCATCATGCCGTATCATCATTTCGGAAAGATGACGCGCGAGGATATCTATGCCATCATCGCGTATCTTCGCACACTCGAACCGATCGAGCATGACGTTCCACCATCGGAAGCCGGATTCCCGATGAGTCTGATCATGCGCACCTTGCCAGAAGATCCGGATCATCCGGCGACCATGCCCGATCCTTCCGATCTCATCGCTTACGGAGAGTACATGATCACCGCAGCCGGATGCATGGACTGCCACACGCCAATGGAGAAAGGAGAATACATCGAGGGCAAGGATTATGCAGGAGGGAACGAGTTTCCACTTCCTGCCGGAACGCTGCGAGCAATGAATATCACGCCTGACGTTGAGACCGGTATCGGCGGATGGTCGGAGGAGCTGTTCGTGCAGCGATTCCGTTCGTATGCGGACTCCGTCTTTGTCGATCGGCCGCTCGGTCCGGCAGATTTCAACTCCATCATGCCCTGGCGAATGTATGCCGGAATGACGGATCAGGACCTGAAGGCCATCTACGCATATCTCCAGAACAGCGTCAAACCGGTGAAGAATGCAGTGATCCGTTTCACCCCTGCGAACAACTGATTTCCTTTCACTGATGATGTCCTTTCACTGATCTGTGACGGATGGCATCTGTGCTCTCAACGGCGCCGCGGTCTCGTTCCGCGGCGTCGCCTTCTCCGGGTATTGCTGCCGAGGCCATATCCTTCACTCCAGTGCCACAGCATGCGGCGCGTCCCTGTCTCCCTGGGTGCGTTCCGGTTCCCGGTGGCTGCACGATATACATTTTTCCATGCGTAACACTTTTCCCTTGCAACTTCATCCGAAAATCACGAATTTCCGGTCTGATGCCCCTTTCTGCTGAAATGGTCTAAACACTTGTTTTTTCTTGATTTCCACCTGTTTCCCTGCAGACATCGGCCGCTGATTTCCCACCATTTATACAGGATGCCGCCTATGCGTACCTTGCTTCGAACCGCCGCAATCGCTGTCCTCTTTGCTCTCTCCACACTGCTTCCCGCGCAGACCACACGCACCGTGCTCCTTGAACAGATGACCGGGACCTGGTGTCAGTACTGCCCGTACGGAGCTGATGAGGTTGACAGCGTTCTGAGCATTTTTTCCAATGCCCGCGCCCTGGCCTACCACAACCAGGATCCGATGGCGACCACGGAAACCCATTCCGTACAGCAGCATCTGCTCGTAACCCAGTATCCGACGGGTACCGTTGATCGCCGGCTCTGGAATACCGGAACATCCCTGGCGATTGCACTGAGCCGCGGATACTGGCGGAATGCGGTCGGCACCCGCGCGCAGGTCGCCTCGAATATGTACATCGGTGTCGCCGGAACTTATCACCAGGACACCCGCGAAATCAACGCGACTGTGACGCTGACCATGCTGGACGATTACACAGGCGAATTCTATCTGAACGTCGTCCTGTCCGAGGACAGCCTGGATTATACGCAGAAGAAAAACATCAACAACATTGTCTACGACATCTCTCCCTACTATCACAAGCGCGTCGTGCGCAACATGATCACGGGTTGGATGGGACATCAACTCACAACGTCTGGTTTCACCAAGAACCAGATAGTGACGTATCCATTCACGTTCACGGTCCCTTCTGCATACAAAATCACGAACTGCGCCCTGACGGTGTTCGTAACCCAGAAGGTCACGCTCACGGTCAACGGACAACCGCAGAACAAGAGCATGAACATCGAGCAGGCATGGCAGGAGCGACTGCTGTCCGCCCTCACCACGGTCCCCGTGGAACTCATCAGCTTCCACGCCTCACAGGTCGGCGGCGACGTGCAGCTCCGCTGGCGCACCGCGCGTGAAAGCAACAACCGTGGATGGTACATTCAGCGCCGGAATCCCGGCGAGGGATGGACCGACATCGGCTTCGTCGACGGCTACGGCACGACGAACGAGCAACAGATCTATGAATTCACGGATCGCATGGTGGAGATGGACCAGGTCATTGACTACCGGCTGCGCCAGGTGGATTTCGACGGAACGGAGGATGTCTCCGATGTTGCGCGTGTCTTCACGATGGCAACACCGACGACGACACGTTTGCTCCCCAACTTTCCGAATCCGTTCAACCCAAGCACCAACATCATGGTGGAGCTTGCGCAGGACGCACCGATGACGGTCGAGATCTTCGACATGCTCGGTCGCCATGTGCAAACCCTCGCTGAGGGAATGCACTCCGCGGGGGCACACGTATTTGAATGGAACGGCACGGATGCAAACGGCAGTCCCGTGCAGTCGGGTATCTTTTTCGCCCGCATGACGACGCCGGATCATTCCCAGACCATCCAGATGCAGCTGGCGAAATAATTCGAAACATCAAGGGCGATTCGAACCGTCCTCAGAAACAGAAACGGTCATGCCGATCCGCCCCGTGGGTGGAGAAGGCATGACCGTTTCCTTTTTCCGTCACCCCTTCCGTCGGAAGCAGATCATTGTGACGACGCGAGATTCGCAATTGATGAGTATCTCGATGACGGCCTGCTTGATCGAGAAGAGGAGAAAGCTCTCGTGACGTTCAGGGACGCTTCCGGATTGACGCAAGCGCATCTCGCGGAAACACATTTCCTGTGCCGGCGACTCGATAGATTCAAGGCATGGACGCATCTTCGGCAGGATCAGAAAAAGCCCGGCAGGATCGGTGATTGCCGGGCTTTGGTGATGTGACGCGTTGCGACGCGTCTTGAAGAGGAGAGATGAAGCACCGGAACGCCATGAAGCATGGGGAGCTTTCTGATCCGGCGCATTTGATTTTACGCATTCCTTTGCCGAAAGTCAATAGTTGTTCAAAAATAATTCGGGAGGCTTGACATTAATCTTAGGGATAAATATCTTGTTGGAAGCGGTGATTTACGCAATTATTGATGATCACATAGGAGGCCTGCCATGATATCCTATGAGCTGATTAGCGCCCTCCGCTACTGCAGGCGCGTACTTCTGGGATTGGCCAAGAAGCACGGTTTTGAGATAATCCCCACCCTGAATGCCTTCACATATGGAAATCGACCGGATCTTTTCCTGGTGAACGAGGATCGGAACGCGCTCTTCATGGGAGACACCGTTCTCCCCGACGATGAAGGGCGACCGGCACCATCCGCGATCGCACTTCTCCGCTCGTACGTCCAGCGATTCCTCACGCTACAGCAACAGGAACAGTACGCCGATGCGGTTTTCGTTTTCGTCTCGGAGTCGCCGGAGACGATTCGCAGCTGGAGCGATATGCTCGACAGTCTGACTTCGGCCATGGATCTTTTCCGTACCGACGGAGAACGCATCATCTTCGAAGTGCAGTACCTCAACGACGATGTCTGGCTGACATGGGGAACGACAAATCCGGATTTCAGACTGCTGACGTGAGTCGAAAGAGATGCCCCCTGCCAGGCCTCACTCCAAACCTGTCGGCCGTCTCTGCGGATTCCACCTTCTTCACCTGCGCTTTTTATATATGGAATCATGTCCGTGCTTATGCAGCGTGATCACGAAGAGCGTCGGTGATCCATCCTCTCGCTCGGAGCAATCTCCCACATCGACATGTGATTTGCAGCTACAAGATTACTACAAGGATGTGACCGGGAATGTCCCGGATTGTCCCTCGCGCGGAGAAAAATCCAGGTTGGCCGAAATAGAAAAACGGCGAAACTGTTGATATTTCGCCGTTTTGGGGGCTGCCCCTCTAGGGCTCGAACCTAGACTTTCCTGATCCAGAGTCAGGCGTGTTGCCAATTACACCAAGGGGCAATCACTATGTCTTACAAAGATAGACGGATTTCCCTTTACGATCAACCCTCGGCGAAAAAAATCATTCTCCGCTTCGATGCGATGCACACCGTCTCCCCATTGCAAAAGGCTCCCGACATCAGAACGGAACCGCGCGGGAGAACGGAGCCGTGCTAGCGCAGCACGACGAAACGGTCGACTATCTCGGTGCTGCCTCCCGCCTGCACGACGATCAGCTTGAAGAAATACACCCCGTTCGCGATGGCGTCTCCATCCGCGTCACGGCCGTCCCAACGGATACGGTTGAAGCCGATACGGAGGGCAGTGGGATCCGCCTCTATCGCACGGATCAGGCGTCCCGCCACGGTGTAGATCTTCACACGCGCACGCTCCGGTACCTCGCTGCCGGCGACACGGAAGGTGATGTCGAGCGGTCCTTCGGTCGGACTCGGATACGGAATGACCTGGTCGACGCGCTGCTCGGAAGAAACATAAAAGCGAACCTGGTACGGAATGGTATCCGCGGCGTTTCCCGTGGCATCCTTCCCTGACACTGCGAGGAAATGGATACCGTCCCGCAGCGCCGGCGTGTATTCCACATGGACCTTCTCCTCCCCGCTCCCCGTGCTGTAGCGCACGTCGGGATCGCTCTGCAGCCAGACGCGGCGACCGTCGAGGAAGAGCTGCACCGCGCTGGTGTCAGTCACGGGCAGCGGAGATGCGTCGCGCAGGGCGATATCGATCAACGGACGCGGGGAGACGTAATCGTTGTCGACGATCTGCACGCCGTCGAAGAGTACCTGCAGCTCCGGTGCCGCGCCGTCGCGTCCCACACGGAAACCGCGTGAATACACGTTGTTGGGACGATAGTACTCCACACCCCTGCGAGCGGGATCGAGTGCAAGTTCGAAATTCGGCGCACCGCGGAGTCCCGCCGTCGGCAGTGCCAGCTCCAGCTCCACGGGCCCGGTACGGTCCGCCTCGATCGGA
>JAFGKR010000214.1 GCA_016928515.1 Bacteroidota bacterium
TCCCACCCTCTCCGCAAAGAACATCCCCGCTCACGGCGGGGATGTTCTTTGCGGAGCGCGCCGAAGCTCGCCAGAAGCGAGCGAAGGCGTCGCAGGTGATGGCTGACTGAATGTATGTTCTATATTCAGTCCGTTTCGGGCTGTTTTCGTTGATTTTCTTCCTCCTGATCCACCTGAATCCACTGGTTTTCACTGCATGGTGGATTTTTTTTGGATGTTTTTCACGAGCGATCTACCGCACCACCACCATCTTTCTCGTATGAAGTTGCGAACCCGTACTCAGGCTGTAGAAGTACACACCTGAAGGCAGTCCTGTAGCGTCAAACTGTACGTGGTATGAACCAGCCTCTTTGAAGGCACCATCGAGCGGTCTCCGCACCTCACGGCCGTGAAGGTCTGTCACAACGATAGAGACTTGTTCAGGTTTCTGCAGGGTGTACTTGATCATCGTTGTCGGATTGAATGGATTCGGGTAGTTCTGTGCGAGTGTAATTCCCTGTTGAACCGGTTCCTGTTCAATCCACGTTACGCCGCCTGTGGTGGTACGGAGTATAACGCCATTCCCGCCCACTGCCGTTCCGTGGTCGGGATCAGAGAAACATACATCCCAGAGGCAGATTCTGGGATGTGTTGGCAGATCATCGATCCAATGCATCCCCGTGTCACTTGTATGGAAGACAGAAGAACCCGTTATGAAAATATTGCCATTGCTGAGGGCAGCTATCCCAGTATACATGCCCATTTCCGGCTCTCTGGCACGGGATGTCCACGTGGCACACCGATCCTCTGTCAGGAAGATGCTATCCCAATCTCCTACAATCAGAACCTCTTCCGCGCTTAGGACGGCGACTGCATACAGATCCTCCGATGTTGGAGACTGTAGTTCCGTCCATGTGGTCCCACCGTCGTTTGTCCCTACAATGGTTCCCCTTTCACCGACAGCGTATCCGACGGAGTCGTTTAGAAATGCAATCGACCAAAGCCACTCCGACACACCGCTGTTCTGAGACATCCATGTCACCCCTGCATCAGTGGTGTGCAGGATGACGCCCCCGCCGCCGACTGCAAATCCACACAGAGTATCTAAGAACGAAATTCCAAAGAGAGCACTCCCCGTTTCGGATTCTGCTGGAATCCAATTCGTACCTCCATCGGTGGTTCGAAGCATGTTTCCTCTGGAACCGACGATGATCCCAACCTCCTTTGATGCGAAAGCAATGTCCATCAGATATGCGTCAGTACCGCTATTTACCATATTCCAATGGTCGCCGCCGTCCGTGGTATGCACTATGGTACCGTGACCGCCCACCGCACAACCGTTGTTTCTGTCAGTAAAGGTTACACCCATGAGTTCAGCTGTTGTCCCGAGTCTGTGGCTTTTCCAGTTTGATCCGCCATCAGTACTTCGGAGAATTTCGCCATTGCCACCTACCAGAATGAACGTTTCTTCGATTGGACACGCGATCCCGAATAAACCGTCTCCTGTTCCCAACTCCTGTTGATCCCAGGTCGCACCTGCATCGAACGTCTGGAAGAACGCACCGGAGCCGATGATGCTCCAGTGAGACTCATCTTGATAGTACGCGCCTGTGAATCCGATGGATGTCGACAGGGACCGGTCATCCCACGACATTCCACCGTCGCTCGTACGGTAAACCGCTCCATCGTACCCTACAGCAAGACCATCCCGGCTGTTCGCCATGTGCACAGAGATGAATCGTATTCCCGGGAACGTAGTTTTCGACCACGTCTTCCCCGCATCCCACGTCCTGAATATCAGCCCGACTTGTATTGATCCATAGCTATAATACCCAACTGCTATTCCCGTCCTCTCATCTCCAAAGGAAACACCTCGTATATTATCGCTGAAAGGTTGAATCAGCCAGGAACGTCCCGCATCGGTTGTATGAAGCAGGATGCTTTCGAGGCTGACAATCGTTGCCGTAGTGCTGTCGATGCATGCAACATCAGAAAGCCAGGATCCCGTACCACTCTCCTGCTCGAACCACGTCATACCACCATCCGTTGTTAGCAGAATAGTGCCTGTTCGACCAACTGCAAAACCATTCATGGCATCAAAGAAATCTACTCCTTTGAGATCGTTCCAATTCGGGCATTCCCTCAATTCCCACGAAACGCCGCCATCAGTCGTTCGGAGAATCGTCCCCTTTTCGCCAACTGCAATCCCCGTGTTGGCGTCGATGAAACAGACATCCGATAGATCACTCACGGTAGGGAGAGGATTTTGCCAGAACCAGCTGGACTGCGCTCCGGCGATTGAGGTCCCAAGCACTACGAGCGCGAGGAAAAGCACTCCAGCGATAGCCTTGCTCATGGCTCCTCCGATTCGTACAGCATAATATGGAGACACAATACAAACGGAATAGTTCCGGATCAACAGGTAGTAAAAGAAGAAAGCCCCAGCTTTCACCGGGGCTTCCGTTCATTTCTTTGTACCGTCGATGTCCACCTGGCAGATGACATTGACCGGCGGCTTCATTCCTGTAGGTACGAGATACGCGTACACATCCTCGGTTTCCTTGATGCTGTGGTGTCCCCACAGACGACTCACGTCCTGAATGAGCACTCCTTTCATGACAAGATGAGAAGCGAACGAGCTTCGAAATTTATGCAACTTGGCACGCTCGATTCCAGCCTTCACCCCTGCCGCTTTGCACTTGGCGAGGCCTGACCGCTCCGGATCGATACGTATCGAGTCTGGAATCGGTTTCCGAGGAAAATGTACATGCCGTTTTCCTGTAATACGCGGGGAACTTCCGCTGCGTTGAAGTGTCTGAGGGTGGAAGATGCATGAGCAAACACGGAAGGAACGTGCTTGGCACACAAGAGGATCTGAGAAGATTCACGATGACGGCTATCGTCGTGATCGTTGAAGAACGGCACAAGGAATCGTTCATACATATCGGAGATGGAGATGAAGGCACTGCGTCTGTTTCTGGCGCCTGCATTGCTGCTGCTCCTCGCGACGACGCTGCGGGCGCAGCTCAGCACGCGGACCAGCAATTACGGAACGAAGCCGGGGTACATCGACGACGCAACGCTCATCGTCGAACCGCACGGCGCCTATGTGGAGCAAACGCTCATCCTGACGTACGGTGACCATGGGCAATTCGGTAATTCGCCGGAGGTGGAAGTCGATCACCGGTTCCGCCTGCCGGCCAACGCCGTCGTGAACGATCTCTGGTTGTGGATCAGCAACATCTGCGTGCGCGGCAGGATCATGAGCACATGGTCCGCGCGCGCCGTCTACGACAGCATTGTCCAGAGCCATCGCGACCCGGCTTTCCTCGCGAAAGATGGCAACACCTTCGAGCTGCACGTGTACCCGCTCACTTCGGGCTCGACGCGGAAGATCAAGCTCGTGTTCATCACGCCGACGATGTGGCTGGGAAATACCGCGGCGGCGGAACTCCCGCTGAAGATGCTCATGGATAACAATGCCTACCTGAAGCCGCTGCACATTGTGTTCAAGGTGGTGGAGAAGGTGTGGGGCGAACCGACTATCGCGGAACTCCCGATGCAGCCCTTCGGAGACTGGAAGGATTCCGCGGGCAGTTCGTATAAAACCATGGACCTCGCCGATATATCGGAACTGACGGGACTCACCCTCGGGTTCAGCATGAACTTCCCGGGCGGCTACTACCTCGGTGCCTCGACACAGCCCAACGACGGGACATATTTCCAGTTCGGTTTCGATCCCGGAGCGCTCTTTCACCTGACCGTCGATTCCACCGCGAAGCGCCTTCTCGTGGGCCTCGACCTGAGCGGCGCCCATTGCAAGAACTACACGACCCTCATTCCATCGGTGAAACAGCTCCTGAGTTCCGCCGCGAAACCCCACGACAGCATCCGGCTCCTGGTCGCCGGCGCGCACAGAGTGCTTCCCGTGCAGCCGGGGTGGATGCCGGGGCGGGCAGACAGCATCAATGCCCTGGCAGGATCGTTCGCTACCAGCGACTGGGGCAGGGAGATCGAGGCGGAAGTGTATCCTCACATCCTGTACTGCGACGACTATGCCGTCACATGCTGGCAGTTCCCCGGTCTGGACAACTACGCGACGTACAGCGAATACAACCATCTGCTTTCCGCCATGCAACACTTCCACTCCGCTGGTGTCATCGCTGCGTATGAACAGGGCTATGAGGCCTCCGGTATTACAGCCAAGCATCTCGAGGAGATCATTTCTCGACTCGACAGTTTTTTCGTCCAGGGCGGGAGATTCCTCACCTACTTCGATTACAACCGGATCGAACCCGAACGGCTTGCCAGACACTACATCCCGGAGCTTTCGGTGACGAGAATTCCGGAAGAGAATCTCACCATGCACAGCAACAGGCAGGGCAACATCGGGAAATTCTTCCCGGAGACTTTCCTGCACTACAATTTCAATTATCTGACCTACAGGCCGGATCCCTCCGTGATCGTCGAAATCTCGGACGACCTGGGGCGGCCGTACGTCATCTCCAAGAGAGTCGCCAACGGGCTGCTGGTGGTCAGCGCCCTCTGGGAATTCCGAGACGACGCCGCGCAGAAGACCACCATCAATGTCCCGTTGCTCGGACTGAACGCATTCACACGCGAGCAGCTTCTCACCGCCCTGCTCGACAGCATCCGGGTGACGTTTGACCGGGATGGGTTCGACGAGGCGATTGTGCTGAGCAATACGGACTCCCTGTTTGAAACCTCGGACGCGCAGGCATGGACGGCGGCCTATGCCGCCCGCTACGCTGGTGCGGCACCGCGGATTCACACGATCAACCTGCTCGACGGCACCCTGTACAGACCCGCCTCCCTCATCGACGGCATGGTCGAGTACCTCGGCTGTGGATACCTGCTGAAAACGGTGGCAGACGCGTTTCACGGATCGCATTACAAGCTGGACACCGATCCGTGGATATCCGTCATCACGTCGAGGAACCGCTATGCCTTCCCATTCATGGACTCGCTGTCGGTTGCCGTGACCGTTGATTCAGGGGCAGGACAGCTGCGGCAGGTCATGGAAGTGAATCCCGTGCCGGGCGACGGGAACAAGCCGCGCTTCTTCATCGGCGCAGCGACGACCGCGAACATCCTGACGTTCGACGTTCACGCGCGATTCCAGGGGAGCGCCAACGTGCAGTCCGTCAAGGTGTCGATGGATGTCCCCTTCGACACGACGCGGATGGACCGGATCATCCCCGCCATGCTGGCCAACGAGAATCTCAACATTCTCTTCCGTACGACACCGGATGATACCGCCGCCATCGTGGATCTCGCGTTGAAGTACCGCCTCCTCTGCGACTACACGGCCTTCCTCGTGCTCGACGCCGACACCATCAAGTACAAGGACGATCCGGGCAGCATACAGGACGCGCCTCCCCTTCCCGGATCGCCGACGCTGGATTCCCTTACGATGTCGGTCTACCCGAATCCTTTTTCCGGCCGTGCCACCATCGCCGTCAGTGCGCCCAAGCCCTGCGTCGTGCGCGTCGCGGTGTTCGACATACAGGGACGCATGGTCCGAAGCATCACCTGGGACGAACAGGTGACAGGAACAAAGGCCTACACCTGGGACGGCACCGACGAGACGGGCCGCCGTCTCGCGACCGGGGCGTACTTCATCTGCCTCACCGCGCGGGAGATGGCCGGGCCGGGCACGCGGATGATCGTCCGGCTCGTGTCATTGCGGGACTGACAGGTGACCGCACGCCCGGCGCCAGGGCTGTCAGGCATGCCTCGGTGCCCTCTGCGCAAA
>JAFGKR010000033.1 GCA_016928515.1 Bacteroidota bacterium
GATCCAACATTTCTGTTGTAACTCACATGCATGAATTCACCACTCCCGTTGCACAGCAGACCATCCAGGCGATTCTCGCTCCGGCCCTGATGATCTCAGCCTGCGGCCTGCTGCTTCTCGGACTCAACAACCGTTATGCGACGGTCATCAGCCGCATACGGTTACTCAACGACGAGAAACGCCGCAAGCTTGCCGATCCGGACGGCATCGACCGCGAGTACGTCGATGCCCTTCGCTTCGAGAGCGTCATGCGGCAGATTCCTTCGTTGATTTCCCGTGTCAACTATCTCCGGAGAGCTCTGATTTTTCTCTGGATCGGAGTCATCAGCTATCTGCTTTCCTCCCTGTTGCTCGGAGCGGGTCTCTTTCTCGGTGCCATCGCCCCCACGCTCGCTGTCTGGGTGTTCATGGCCGGACTGCTATCCGCTGCCGTCGGCGTTGTTTTCGCCCTGCTCGATATCGCCATGGCGTATCGTGTGTTGAAGCTGGAAGTGGATATCTACTGAGAAACAGCGGATTTCCGGAACGCCGGCAAGCACTCATGTGTCAGAAACCTGCAAATGGTGAGTCACTGGCTCAACGCATGCATTGAACACTGTTCCTACAGCGTCAGGTTTGCATTCCGCCGGACTCCGTCGGCGTCGAAACGGCAGAAATACACCCCGCGAGGCACGGCATCTCCTTGCCAATTGGAGCCGTTCCACTCAACGAGATACCTTCCAACCGGCAGCCAGCGGTTCATCAACGTATGAACCAGCTCACCATTGGTGGTGTAGATCTCCAGAATGCCCCAACAGGGCTGCTGCACTTCGATCGTGATGTTGATAATACCGTCTCCGTTTCTTTCCGTGCCGGTGATGATCGCTTTTGCGGCCTGCGCGTTGTTCCTGGCGATCAGTGCGTTCGATTCAGGCTCGACGAAGCCGGAGCCTTCCGTGACAGCCCGCACTCGCGCATACTCCGAGGTGTTATTCTCCCGGTCGATTGCGATCACCGTGACGCTGTCTCCCGGCAGCAATCCCCCGGTGGTCGAATACGTCCAGTTCCCGCCACCATCGGGAAAGACCTTTCCGAGAAAAAGGGATCCCCGGAGTTCTGTCGCGGGTCCCGGATGATATTTGAATACCTCCACGGCAACGTGTGTCGGATCAGCGCTGATACCGACGGTACCGCGGACTGTTACGGCACCACGGAGCAATTCCGCTGAGAGAATGACAGGTGCGTTGAGCTCCTGATTTGCGCCGCTGTCCTGATCCGTGGCGTCGTTGAGTGAGATGCCGTTGGCACCGAGATCTATGGGAAGTATCCCGTTATTGAATATGGAATTCTGCGAAAGCAGGTTTCCGTCTGCGTTGCTCTGCGTCGAGGGATGCTCCCACACGACGATCCCGCTTAGACCATTCGCGCTGATGATATTGGATGTCACCGTATTTCTGGCGGCGAAACCTCCTGCGCTTTCGTATTCACGGCCACCGATGTTGATCCCGTTGAGTGCGTTCCCGATTGGATGACCGAGCGGAGAAACACCGATACGGTTTCGTGTCAGAACATTTTCGCGCACGTAGGCGGAACGCTCCATGGCACCAACGAGATGGATGCCGTCACTGCGATTGCCGGCGATCACATTGCTGCTCACAGTGTTGCTGAAGCTGCCGCCATACACGAGCAGGCCGTCCCTGCCGTTCCCGCGGGCGACGTCACCGGAAAGCGTGATCCCGATGTAATTATTGCTGATAGTGTTACCGAAAACGCGACCTCCCTGGCAATCGGCCAGGATGATGCCATCGCCGGCGTTTCCGGAAATGATATTGGACTCGATGATATTGTCATGTGCATCACCAGGAGCATGCGTGACGCTGCTAATGGTCAGTCCCGCCCATCGACCACTCTGCTCGGCGGTCCCGTTCGGAAGGGGAATGGTCCCTGACTGATCCAGCCCGATGATACAGTAACGTATCGAGTTTTTCTGAACACCGCCCGCAGCACCCTGGATGCGGATGCCGTCTTCGCTGAAACGGGTGATGACGAGGCCCTGAATCAGATTATTGGAGGAAAGAATCCAAATGCCCGGGGATCCTGCTGCATGCCGGCCGTCAAGGACGATTTGCAGCCGCAGTGTGGATGGCGGTTTTGTCCCCATGGTACTCCCGGTCTGGGACAGGCCGTCGATGATCACGCCCGCGGGATCGGTCAACGGAGGAAGGGGCGATGTCGGAACGATGGAATGCGGTCCGGAGCCGGGAAGGGCGAAGGTAATGACATCCGCGCCGGGTGTTGCATTCGCCTGCAGGATAGCCCAGCGCAGTGTGTGCGTCCCTGCATCGGCGGTGCTCTCAACGACGTACTGATTTGCAGAAGCCTGCAGCGCTAGCAGCAGAAAGGCACATACTGCTACGACAGAAATGGATGCCTGAGCTGGTGTGTGACGAAGAGAACGAAACATTATCTATACCTCCAGAGCTGTCATGCGATCAAGCTGTGCGGCCCGCTTCATGTGCTATGGGCGGCCAACATACGAAAATTGCAACACGCAGTCACGCAGCACCTTCACGAGTAGGGCTCGCGCTGCATTTTTGAGAGTGGAGAGGACAATCCAATTTAGACAATTTTTTTTGGAATTCAAGTTTGAATGACGGTTCTTGAAGAAATCATTTCCGTAACCGATCATCCGGCACGGTGTCTCTACAGAGGGAACGACGCCACAATCACAATGGAAACGAACGTCATGTCTCCCCGCTCCCTTCTGATTGCCGTTTTCCTTTTCGCTGCGGGATTCTCCGCCGCAGGACCACACGCAGCTGCACAGATGCCCTATCGTATCGGTCTACAGGCGGGTGTCACTGCGGAGCGTTCCTCATTCCGCTGGATCGGTGTACCCGGTGAGGCCCTGGCCTCCGAAGACCGGCAGAAGGGCTTCTTCGGGTTTCTTGTCGAGTTCCCGCTCGCTGCTGCCTGGCGCATGGAGTTCTCTCCGCATTTCGGACAACGGAACTTCCTGCCTTCTTCCCTCGGAGAGGGGACCGGGTCCAAACACGCATTTTCCCGGAAAGAAGTCGACTTTCTCGCGCTACCGCTCATTGTCAGGTATCTCTTTTCCACGCACTCTCTTGTGCGACCGTTCCTTGCGGCAGGACTGGATTTCGGTCTGAACCTGAATCATCCGGGTGTGAAGCTGACGCAGGTCCGTTATCTCGAGGAGCCACCGCTTTCCATGAGTACGGAGCGGATCGTGTACCTGAATCAACTCTATGGGGCGTCTCTGCTTGAAGCCGGCGTGGACATCCAGGCAGCGGATGCCTGGTCGGTGTTGCTTGGCGTTCGCTATACACATGAATGGACACCTCTCCTCGATGATCCATCTTTGACCTGGGAAACGCCACATAACTGGAAAGTGCGTTTCGCTCTACTCTACACCATCGATTTCTGAGGATTTTTCCCGATGCGTTACCGGATGGTTCTATTCCTGCTTTGCATGATCACCGTATGTGCTGCCCCACAACTCCGTGGGCAGGAGGCGCGCACGCGTGTTGGCGTGCATGCCGGACTGCAGACGAATCTTCAACGGTACACCGTGTTCCCGTACACCGGGGAGTTCCAGAGTCTGCTCCGGGAGAGCGTCACCATCGGCCTCGTTCTGCGCCACGACTTCGACGAGGTATGGGGAGTGATGCTGGGGGGGAGCATGCAGCGACAGGATTGGAGTGCCATCCATGACGGCGACCCGCGAATCGAGATTGTACGGCAGGACAGAACATTCATCAGCATCGATGTGCAGCTCTCGCTTCGACCACCGCTGGATTTCATCCCCTTGTATCTTGCCCTCGGGCCCTCGATCCTTGTATCCACCGACGGTGTGGAAAACCGTCAATACGTTGTGCAATACACGGCGTTCACCGAACGCAACGGGAGGCAGACAACAGCACGCCACTATACAGAGAAGGCACTGCGCATCGCAGCCACGGTGGATGCTGGTCTCGATCTCCCGCTTACTTCCTGCGTTTCCCTTGTGCCATCCGTCCGTTTTTTGCATCCGTTCGGCCGGTTGGTGGATACCGAGGATTTCTCGCTCCGAGATTTTTCCTACTGGCGGATGTCACTCGGTATTCTTGTCGATCTCTGATTGCCGAAAGAGTCCCGTTTTCGCTATATTCGAGCCACAAGGACGTGTATTCGGCAAGTATGAACGCTTCACCCCTCGACATTCTCACGCGTCTGCTCACCCGGCCTGAGCGCCTGGTCTGTGGCATCATGTCGGGAACATCGGTTGACGCGATCGATGTTGCGCTGCTGCGCATCCGCGGTGGCGGTTCCTCCACGCATCTCGACCTCCTGCATTTCCGGGAGATTCTCTATGCCGAGGAGCTCCAGAATCGCATCTTCGCCAACACCGAAGTCGCTTCGAGCAATGTCAACGACATCTGTCTGCTGCATACTGCACTGAGCCACGCCTATGCAGCAGCCGTCCAGGAGACCTGTCGCTCTGCCGGCATCGACCCCGGGGAGCTGGACTTGATCGGTATGCACGGACAGACACTGCGACATCTACCGGAGACCATGGCGATTGCGGGATTCCGTTTCCGGGCATCATTGCAGATCGGTAACGGCCCCATGCTCGCAACGCTGTTGCAGACGCCCGTGGTGTATGACTTCCGCAGCGGTGATCTCGCTCTAGGCGGGCAGGGGGCACCCCTGGTCCCGTATGTGGATGTGATGCTTGCGGCATCTACCGAGGAGCATCGGATTCTGCTTAATATCGGTGGGATCGCCAACGTCACCGTGCTACCGCGCGGTTGTGACGTGACCGATGTGACTGCCTTCGATACCGGGCCGGGGAATATGCTTGTTGACGGACTCATGCGAAAGTTTTACGGGCGTGAATACGACGAGGACGGCGCGATCGCGCGTTCAGGTTCGGTCAACGCCGACCTCCTTTCCTGGCTCATGGGTCATGAATACTACCGTACGAAGCCGCCAAAAACCGCCGGTAGGGAGTTGTTCGGGGAAGACTATCTCAGCGATTTCCTCGGTGTAGCACATGAACTCGCAGTGCTCGACACAAACGATCTTGTTGCAACTGCAGCGGAAGCTACGGTCCGCAGTATCAGCCGACAGGTGCAGAGCAGGATAGACGGCTGGGCGTCCTTCGGCCTGTATATCAGTGGTGGCGGAGCGCGCAACCGTTTCTTCGTCGACGGTCTTCGTCATGCATTGCCGAATGCCCGAGTGGAATCCGCCGCCGCCCTCGGCATCGATCCGGATGCAAAGGAAGCCATGGCGTTCGCGGTGCTCGCGAACGAGTGGGTACTCGGAAATCCCGCAAATATCCCTTCCGCGACAGGGGCGCAACGCCCTGCCCTTCTCGGTGCTCTCGCACTTCCCGCATAATTGTGAGCTTTCGGTTAGAGATCCCTCCCTCTGAACCCTTTCCCCGTCCCCATTCTTAAAGTTTTACATTAATTTTTTCGAAAGTTAATTCGGTCTATTGCAATCCGTTACGGATTTCCTTTAATTTAACTCTTGAAGCCCTTGCACATTCCAGTCTTGACATGAAACCGACCAGGGCGTATATTCAAATCCACTATTCGGCAACGCCTCTCGCGTCCGCTCTCAGAGTTTTCAAGACGAAGCTTCCCGTGCAGCATGCAATGCGCGGGCGGGGGTTTTTACGCCGAAAGAGCGAGTGTAAGTACAGGAAATATTAAACTTAGTTGTACCCTTTTACAGGATGCTGTGAAAGGGATTGTCATCTCAACTCTCATATAAAATGTTCTGCACACCATGAAAATCACCCGTCGTTTCACCCAACCCGGACAGAGCGCTTTCGACTGTTTCGAATATACCCGCCGCTCTTCCGTTCTCCGCAACCCGGATGGCAGTGTCGTCTTCGAGCTGCATGACATCGAGGTCCCGTCGCACTGGTCTCAGATGGCCACCGACATCCTCGCACAGAAATATTTCCGAAAAGCCGGGGTGCCGCAGTATCATGAGAACGGTACGCCGATGGTGGACGAAAAAGGGGAACAGATGTATGGTGGTGAGACAAGCATCCGTCAGGTCGTACACCGGATGGTGGGATGCTGGCGTGACTGGGGCGAGCAGTACGGCTACTTCGATACGCCCGAGGATGCGCAGAACTATTATGAGGAGATGGCATACACGCTGCTGCGGCAGATGGCAGCCCCGAATTCGCCGCAATGGTTCAACACCGGGCTGCACTCCGCCTATGGCATAACCGGAAATTCTCAGGGACATTATTATGCCGATCCGGAGACCGGGGAAGTCGTACCGTCGCAGGACGCCTATAGCCGACCTCAGCCACATGCCTGTTTCATTCAATCGGTGGAGGATGATCTCGTCAATGAGGGTGGCATCTTCGATCTGGTAACGCGCGAGGCACGCATCTTCAAGTATGGCTCCGGTACGGGCAGTAATTTCAGTAACCTGCGTGGTCGACAGGAAAGGCTCTCCGGCGGCGGTGTCTCCTCGGGTTTGATGTCCTTCCTGAAAATCAACGACCGTGCCGCGGGAGCGATCAAATCGGGAGGGACCACCCGTCGCGCCGCGAAGATGGTGGTGCTGGATGTCGATCATCCGGATATCGAGGAATTCGTCGATTGGAAAATGCTCGAGGAGCAGAAGGTCGCGGCACTTGTGACGGGAAGCCAGATGAACCGGTTGCATCTGAACCGAATCATGCAGGCAGCTCTCAAGGGCGAATCCACGGATTTCCGGAAGAACAAGGATCTGGAAGCCACCATCATTCAGGCACGCCGCGCCGGTGTGCATGAGAATTACATTTATCGCGCACTGCAGCTGGTCGATCAGGGTGAGACGGAACTGGATATCCGTTTGTTTGATACACATTACGAATCCGAGGCCTACCTGACGGTGAGCGGACAGAATTCCAACAACTCTGTACGCGTCACCAACGACTTCCTGAGCGCTGTCGAAAACGATGGTACATGGCAGCTCTCCTTCCGCACAACCGGGACACTCGCGAAGACATTGCGCGCACGTGACCTGTGGGACAGGATCTGTTACGCCGCCTGGGCCTCCGCGGACCCCGGAGTCCAGTATGATACGACCATCAACGAGTGGCACACCTGTCCGGTCGATGGGCGCATCAACGCGAGCAATCCCTGCTCCGAATACATGTTTCTCGATGATACCGCCTGCAACCTGGCGTCCTTCAATCTCAAGTATTTCTGGGATGAGTCGAAGCATGAATTCCGTGTCGACGATTTTCGGCATGCCGTGCGACTGTGGACGCTGACACTCGAGATTTCCGTCCTCATGGCGCAATTCCCGAGCAGGGCGGTCGCGCTGAAAAGCTATCAGTTCCGAACACTCGGCCTCGGGTACGCAAACCTGGGCTCCCTTCTCATGGTGGCGGGCGTTCCGTACGACAGTGAGAAGGGGCGAGCCATCGCCGGGGGTATCACCGCGCTGATGACGGGTGAGTCCTATGCGGCATCTGCGGAGATCGCCCGGGATCAGGGCGCGTTCCCGCGATACGATGCGAATCGTGATCACATGCTCCGCGTCATCCGCAATCATCGAAGGGCTGCCTACGCCGCACCGGAAAATGAGTACGAAGGACTCACCATCAAGCCGCTGCCTATCGACGAGAATCTGTGTCCGGCAAATCTCGTTCGCGCCGCCCGTGAGGGCTGGGACCGGGCACTCGACTACGGAGAGCAGTACGGATACCGCAATGCGCAGGTTTCGGTGCTGGCCCCGACCGGAACGATCGGTCTGGTGATGGACTGCGATACCACCGGCGTGGAACCGGACTTTGCCATCGTGAAATTCAAGAAGCTCGCGGGCGGTGGGTATTTCAAGATTGTCAACCAGTCCGTTCCGAAAGCGCTCGAATATCTCGGCTACACAACCGAACAAATCGACGATATCGAAAAGTACATCAAGGGACATGGGACGCTGGCCGGCTGTCCAGACATTAACAGGGACTCCTTGATGGAGAAGGGTTTCACCTCGGAAGCCATCGAGAAAATCGAAGCGCAGCTCGATTCGGTTTTTGAAATCCGCATGGCCTTCAACAAGTGGGTACTTGGCGACCATATCTGCAAACGACTGGGATTTTCCGAGGAGCAGATCGGCGATTCAAATTTCGACATGCTCAAGGCTCTTGGTTTTACTTCGGCTCAGATCGAACGTGCAAACGAATACGTTTGCGGCACGATGATGATCGAGGGTGCACCCCATGTCAAAAAGACCGATCTGCCGGTATTTGATACAGCTAACAAATGTGGAAAGCGCGGTGAAAGGTACATCGCCTTCGAGGGTCACATCCGCATGATGGCTGCCGTTCAGCCGTTCGTCTCGGGAGCCATCTCCAAAACCATCAACATGCCGGCGGATGCGACCATCGCAGACGTCAAGCGCGCCTACGAAATGTCCTGGAAACTGATGCTCAAAGCGAATGCCATCTACCGTGACGGCAGCAAGCTTTCGCAGCCGCTCAACACGATCAGCGATCCCGAGGCGGAAGCCCTGGCGGAAATGGGTGACGAGTTTGATTTCGACGAGCAGATCGGTCCGCGACAGGTGCAGGAGAAAATCGTCACGCGCATTGAGCGCAGAAAGCTCCCTGCCAAACGGCATGGCTTTGTTCGCGAGGCCGTGGTTGGCGGACACAAGGTTTTCCTGCGCACCGGTGAGTACGACGACGGTCAGCTCGGCGAGATTTTCATCGACATGTACAAGGAAGGTGCATCGTTCAAGGGGCTGCTCAACTGCTTTGCGGTCCTTGCTTCAAAGGCATTGCAGTACGGGGTCCCACTCGACGAATTGGTGGATTCCTTTACGTTTACGCGCTTCGAACCGGCCGGCGTGGTGATCGGCCACGAAGCGATCAAGAATGCGACATCCATACTGGACTACGTGTTCCGCGTGTTGGGTTACGAATACCTGGGGCGCATGGATTTTGTGCACGTACGCTCGGTTGACGAGACGCATGAGCAACCGCTTGCAAGCTTCAACACACCGCCGACGCTGACGAAAAAGCGGGAGAATGGCGAACAGAACAACGCCGGCCAGCCTGAACCAGCACTGGTGAAAAGCACGCGCAAGAACAGCGATACCGTTCTGCTTGCGCGCGCGCAGGGTTACACCGGTGAAATGTGCGCGTCATGCGGATCATCACGCGTCAAACGGAATGGTGCCTGTACGGTCTGTGAGGATTGCGGGACCACCAGCGGATGCTCGTGATGTGTCACATATAATGCAATACCGGCGGTGGGGAACACCCCATCGCCTGTTTTTTTTTCGTAGATTGCTGCCGACCGATACGCGAATCAGTAAGCGGACTTACCATGTATGCAGCCTCCCTGAGCCGTCTGACGGCGGCACTCACCTTCCTGATTCTTCTGTCCTCCTGTGATTCCATCCGCTTCTGGGAACGTCCTGAGTCCATCCCCGAAACCGCATACTCAGAGGGCGAAATTCTCGATGTGAGGAAAAAGGCAACCCTCATCCAGAGCTCCATCGGGACCATGGACCGTCGCGACCTTCCGCTGTTCAGCGTGGGAGACAGCATGCTGGAGGTCACCCTGTATAACGACGCAGGACGTCTGCGACTTGTTGACGAACGTATCAGCAACAGGAACGGCTCCTACTCACGCAATCGCTATTACTACGATTCCGATGCACTGTTCTTCTTTTATGCCAAATCGCGTATCTGTGTGAATCCCGGTGGCCATCCTGCCGAGTACGCTGAGGGCCTGACTCGCATGTACTTCAATTCGAAGGGCAATATGTTCCATTACGAGAAGACCATAAATGGTCTCTCGACCGAGATGATGGATGGTGAACTTCCGGCCATCATGCGGCGCGCCTTTGCTCTGAGGGAGCTGGAGTGGAACGACAGCACCGGGGTCGTGGACACGACTGCCTTTCTCGCAGTGATCTATACCGTGGATGCCTTCGCGGGCAATGCCGCCGGTTTCGAAAACGACTCGGTGGAAGAGATGCCCGCTGAGGAAACGCCCGACACGCAAGAAATGACCGCGGATAATGGGGAAAAAGGTACTGCTGCTGATGTCACTCCCGGGCAGACCGCCGGGAGGCGGGAGCTGATGCATTCCGCCTCGGAAGAGAAGACCGACGGTACAGCGAAAACCTCACAGACCGCACAAGGGCGGCCATCATCAGCCGACCGCAAGCACATCACTCAGGAACGGACATCCCCGCCGTCTCCTGTGCCATCCGCAC
Source organism: Bacteroidota bacterium (assembly GCA_016928515.1). GTDB lineage: Bacteria > Bacteroidota > Ignavibacteria > SZUA-365 > SZUA-365 > BM516. The sequence goes on from JAFGKR010000033.1 coordinate 10,231, forward strand.
AGCAGCCACCGGCACCCTCTCCACCGCCTGCCGTGGTACCGGCGGACGAAATCCTCATCGAACCGCATACACACGCAATGCTGCCGGGAACCTTGAGCAGCCATCGCATCCGTTTTCAGAAAGGAAGCAGCGGGGCAACACTGAGTGCAAGTGTGCGCAAGGGCCATCACAAGGAATATGTGCTCCGGGCGCGACAGGGGCAGCGCATGTCGGTGACACTCCAGACCACACATCCGGATGTGCATTTTCGCGTGTTCCTCAATGACGGTGATATCAGCGGGCAGCGCAGAAGCTGGAGTGGTTCCCTGCCGCGCTCCGAGGATTATCACATCGTGGTCTATGTTCGGCAGGATTCCCGGAGCACGGACGAAGCGGTCTATACCATCACGATGGGTATCCAGTAGCCATTCCCCTCAGAATACACATTGAGGCGGCTTCATCCGGCCGCCTCGATGCGTATTGGACGATTCGCGTACGCTATTGCGCGGCGCCTGCGGAAAGGTTCTTGCTGCGCTCAATGGACTGCAGGGCAAGATACTGCGATCCGAAACGCTCGAGGTTGTCGATCTCCGTGTCGTACTGGTCGAAATGACGCTCCTCGTCATCAACCAGCTGCTCGAACAGCTTCTTTGTTTTCGAATCTGCATTTGCGGCGGACTCGTTCGCCCAGGCATTGTAGTCACGTACGCTGCTTTCTTCCATGCTGCGGGCTAGTTCGAGCATCTCTCGCACCGAGTGCAGTTTCTGTACCTCGTACGCCAGCGTCATTTCAACTTCGCCCTTGAGGAAGAGAATGCGTTCCGCGAGCTGTTCGACATGCATCATTTCTTCGATGGCGGTTCTGCGAAACAGACTGCTGAGCAATTCGAATCCCTGATCATCGCAGTGGAAATGAAAGTACATGTACTGATGCACAGCAGTCAATTCATCCGCGACAGCCTTGTTCAACAGTTCGATGCTTTTTTCGTGCATTGGGCACTCCGGTTTATCTGTGAGGAATCGATGGGTGTTGCAGTCCACCGATGAAGAAGATAATTTCCGAAATCCTGAGCTGAAGCGCAAAGATGAAGCTCTCATCCCGCTGCAATGATGGAGAATCGCATGTTTTCACGACGCTTGCCGCATGACCTCTCGGAGAATCCTCTCGCGAAAGCCTGTACGGATTTACGCGCCCGGGGTGCTGCCATACTCGATCTCACACCGGCGAACCCGACAGTGGCAGGATTTACATATCCCGACCGGGAGATAGCCATGGCATTTGCCAAAGCTGCCGTCCGCGTCTACGAACCACATCCGCGCGGACTGCCTGCCGCGCGTACAGCGATCGTTCGGTATTACGCGGAGCACGGTTACGGCGTGGATGCAGGGTCTCTGCACTGTACGGCATCCAGCAGCGAATCCTATGGCATGCTCTTTCGATTGCTCTGTGATCCCGGGGATGCGATCTGCGTCCCGGCGCCGTCCTATCCGTTGTTCTCCTATCTGGCCGCTCTGGAGGGTGTCTCTCTTCGCCAGTATCATCTCAGGCGCACACCGTTCGGGGAATGGCGGATTGCCTTTCCGTCACTCGAGGACACCATCGATGAACAGTGCAAGGCAGTTATTGTCGTCAATCCCTCCAATCCCACGGGGAATTATCTCCAGCCGGAAGAGTACGAACAACTTGAAGCGTTCTGCGCCCGTCGGAATCTCGCGCTGATTGTCGACGAGGTCTTCCATGATTTTTCATTCGTATCGCATCCGACGCTGCGGACAGTGGGAGGAAGCAGTACCGCACTGCGTTTTACGCTGAATGGATTGTCCAAGTTGCTGGGGCTACCTCAGATGAAGCTGGGATGGATTCTTACCGAAGGACCTGCAACCATGCGCGATGCCGCGCTTGCGCGGCTGGACGTGATCGCCGACAGCTACCTCAGTGTGGGGACACCGGTCATGGCCGCGGCCGAACGTCTGTTGCCTCTTCATGCAGATATTCAGAAGCAGATCACCGCCCGCTGCCGAGGAAATCTTCTCGTAGCCAGAGAGTCGCTCGGTGATCACTTTCTGTCTCCCGAAGGAGGATGGAACCTCGTCATTGCGCTCGATACGAATCTGAGAGACGACGAGTGGGCCCTGAAGCTGCTGCGGGAAAACCAGGTTCTTGTTCATCCGGGTTATCTCTTCGATTTTCCGACGGGATCCTACGTCGTGGGAAGTCTCCTGACGGAAGAAGAAACCTTTGCTTCCGGGATCTCGAGCATGATGCCGCTGATTGGGTAAGCGAGAAACGGAGAAAACAGAGGTGTCGTGTCCATTTATCCGATATTCCGGTCCGGTTGACTTTGAATCCGGCGGACGCTACTTTTTATTTCCCATCGAATGTATCAGTGCCGTGGGGTGTCAGGAATCCCGATGGATGTGCTGCGCATCACATACGGGTATTGATTCTTTCGAAGGTCATTCGACGAGTTACTCAAAGCAAGGAGATGAATCATGGAAGAAATGAAGGAAGTACGGGAAATGCCGTCCCTGCCACGCCTCGGTGCTCCTGCACCGCAATTCGAAGCCGTCACCACACATGGGACGCTGAAACTCGAAGACTACAAGGGATCTTGGCTCATTCTTTTCTCGCATCCCGCCGATTTCACACCTGTGTGCACGACGGAGTTCATCGGTTTCGCGGAGATCTATCCGCAGCTCAAGGAAATGAACACCGAACTGCTCGGTTTGAGCATTGACAGTGTTTACTCCCATATCGCGTGGGTGCGGAACATCAAGGAGAAGATGGGTGTCGACATCCCCTTCCCGGTGATTGCGGATCTGAACAAGGATGTCGCAACGAAGTATGGTATGGTCATGCCGGGGGAAAGCGATACCGAGACGTCCCGCTGCGTGTTCATTATTGACGACAAGCAGATTATCCGTGCGATGATTTACTATCCACTCACGACGGGTCGCAACATGGACGAAATTCTTCGTACGATGCAGGCATTGCAGGCCACCGACAAGAACGGTATTGCTACACCGGCAAACTGGCGTCCGGGTGACAAGGTCATCGTCCCACCTCCGAAAACCGCCGAGATGGCCGACAAGCGCGTGGGCGAAGGATACGAGTGCAGCGACTGGTATTTCTGCAAAAAGGAGCTTTGATACATCATGGCCTGCATAGAGCCGGGAGGTGCATTGTCCCCATCGGGCGTCGACATGCTCAAGGCTATGAAAGAGCCGATGACGGCAATTGAGATTGCCGCATTGAGCAGTCAACCTGTGTTCAAGGTGCGCAGCAGTATGCGGGAACTGGTGGATGCTGGTCTCGTGACAACCGACGGTGAGCGATATTCGATCACGGGCAAGGGGAAGGAAGCCATCCAGGATCAGTAGGCCTCTGCACTTTCCGGAGAGCCGTCACCGAACGGAAACACAAGGGGCGCACGTGTGTGCGCCCCTTTACGTCTCCGTTCCGATCCCGTCTGTCTGGACTATCTGTTTTTCTGTGCGATGAGATTCAGCGCGCTGCCGGCCTCCCACCACTCGATCTGCTGTGCGTTCATGGTGTGATTCAAAAGGATTGTGTCGGTGCTGCCATCAGCATGGGTAACGACCATGGTCAACGGTGCACCGGGTGCGAGTTCGTTGATGTGCAGCGTCATGCGATCGTCTTCCAGTATCTTGTCGTAATCTGTCGGATCCGCGAAGGTCAGGGGAAGCATGCCCTGTTTTTTCAGATTTGTCTCATGAATGCGGGCGAAGGATTTCACGATGATCGCCTTCCCGCCAAGATGCCGCGGTTCCATGGCCGCGTGCTCGCGACTTGATCCTTCACCGTAATTCTCATCGCCGACAACCACCCAGGCCTCACCGGCCGCTTTGTAGGCGCGCGCGACGTTGGGGACTTCGTCGTAGGTTCCGGTGTTCTGATTCTTGACTTTGTTCGCGACGCCGTTAAAATCATTGATCGCGCCAATGAACATGTTGTTCGAGATGTTGTCGAGATGACCGCGGAAACGCAGCCATGGGCCGGCCATGGAAATATGATCCGTCGTGCATTTGCCGCGGGCTTTCAACAGCAGGTGCATATTCTCGTATTCCTCCTGCTTCGGCGGAGCGAACGGAGTCAGCACCTGCAGGCGGTTGCTGGCGGGATCGACGGTGACTGGTACCCCTGAACCGTCCTCTGCGGGCGGAACATAGCCCTCCGGATCCGGTACGAAACCCTGCGCAGGCAATTCTTCCCCCGATGGCGGATCGAGAAGGACTTCCTCCCCATGTTCGTTAACGAGGGTGTCCTTCGTGAAGTCGAAAGTCAAACGTCCAGCCAGAGCGAGCGCCGCGACGGTTTCTGGACTGGCGACAAAGGCATGCGTGTCGGGATTTCCGTCGTTCCGTCCGGTGAAATTGCGGTTGAAGGATGTAATGATGGAATTTCGGTCACCCTTTTGCACGTCATGACGCTTCCATTGACCGATGCACGGACCACAGGCGTTCGCCAGCACGGTGCCACCGATCGCTTCGAGAGTGCCGAGCTGGCCGTCACGCTCGATCGTTGCACGTACCTGTTCGGAGCCGGGAGTGATAGTGAATTCCGATTTCGCCTTCAGTCCTTTCATTCGTGCCTGCTTTGCAATAGCAGCGACCCGGTCGATATCCTCATAGCTGGAGTTCGTGCATGACCCGATCAGTGCCACGCGCAGTTCCTCCGGCCAGCCGTTTTCCTTCACCGCCTGCGCGAAAACGGAGATGGGATGTGCCCGGTCAGGAGTGAACGGTCCGTTCACATGCGGTTCCAGCGTGCTCAGGTCGATGTGAATTACCTGGTCATAGTATGTTTCGGGATCGGCTTCTACCTCGGGATCCGCCTGGAGATGTGTGGCCAGTCCGTCGGCAAGATCAGCCACGTCGGCGCGTGCAGTGGAACGGAGGTACTTCGAGATCTTTTCATCATACGGAAAGAGAGAGGTCGTGGCGCCGATTTCAGCACCCATGTTGCAGATCGTGCCCTTTCCGGTGGCGGAGATCGTGCGGCAGCCATCCCCGAAATACTCGACGATCGCACCCGTGCCACCCTTGACGGTCAGAATGCCTGCGAGTTTGAGAATGACATCCTTTGGCGAGGTCCACCCGCTCATTTGTCCTGAGAGTTTCACGCCGATCAGTTTCGGGAATTTCAGTTCCCACGGCATGCCGGCCATCACATCCACGGCATCCGCACCACCGACACCGATGGCGATCATGCCCAACCCACCGGCATTGGGTGTATGCGAATCCGTACCGATCATCATTCCGCCCGGAAAGGCGTAGTTTTCCAACACGACCTGGTGAATGATACCCGCACCCGGCTTCCAGAAACCGATACCGTATTTCCTGGATACCGATGCAAGGAAGTCGAAAACCTCACGGTTGGTATCGAGCGAGGAGGCCAGGTCAGCTTTCGCACCATGCTCCGCGAGAATGAGATGATCGCAGTGAACGGTCGAGGGGACGGCAACCTGGGGAATACCGGCACTCATGAACTGCAGTAGCGCCATTTGGGCTGTCGCGTCCTGCATGGCGACACGGTCAGGGCCGAAATTGACGTAGTCCTTCGCCCGTTGCAGCGGGGTTTCCGGTGTCTCCCGTAGATGGGAATAGAGGACTTTTTCCGCGTAGGTAAGGGGACGATTCAGCAAGGTGCGGGCAGCCGCAATCTGCTCAGGAAGCCCGGCATACACTCGCTGAATCATGTCAATGTTCATGGTCATGGTGCTGTCTCCGTTTGGATCGTGGGTATTCTGTAATATACGAAATCGGGATTGTCACTTCACGTCAAAGCCCCGAACACCTCTGCGGTGCACGGGGCTTGAAACGATTCAGGGATGGATGTCAACGGGCGTTCTTCCACCAGTCGTAATGCGTGGTCTCAAGTTCATGCCGACTGGGAATGGGGAAGAACAGCATATTGCCCTTCGCATCGAAAAACCAGAAGCCGTGGCGCAGAACACGGTAACTGATGCTGTGAAGCACAGAGGAAAGGCTGATAGTTTTTACGGTCTTCTTTTCGTTCTGCTGCAGTTCCGTCAGGCAATCGAGAAGGCGGTAGGGATTGCTGTCGGGGATGGGTGAGACGATGAGTTCCCGGTTCTTACTCGATGCCATGAACTCCTCAATGTTCAGGTCAATCTGCGTGAAGCACACCCGTCCCGCACCTTTGGCCGTGTCGTGCGTGATATATTTTCCGAATTCACGCTGATCGAGACGTGAAGCGATGAGATTCCGAACCGGTGCGATCTCCTGGAAAATGCGGATCAAACCGGGGACATTGTCGGCAGTGTATTCAGCCGGAGAGAGTTCCAGTGCCTTCCCACTCACGGTCACGAGATACAGTTTGCGGATCACATCGAATGGCACGTGCTCCAGAACACGGTACGAAGAAATGAACTTTGTTCGTTTCGGGCTGCCGTCCGAGTGGGGAATGGTTTTCTCAAGGTATTCGTCAATCTGGAAATACGGATCGCGGAACATAATATCCAGCTCCGCGAAAACGACTTTTCCCTGGAAATGGCGGGCGCTCCCGATCGTGTAATGCTGGGCGAAGGCACGTGGCTCGAGCTGTGACGCGACCAGGGCGTTGATCGGAAAAATGATCATGTAGAGGTGTTTCTGGTATTCTGCCATGGTGTTCGATCAATCGGGAATGAATAATGGAAATTGCTTCGAATAATCAATTTAGAGATTCAGTACGCATGCCGCAAGTTCATTGCGCGAGATTTTTGTTTCCCGATGTGTCCGGAAGACTCTTCACCTTCGATGTGGGCCCCGAACGTGATTCCATCATGATGTTGCCTTGGATGTTCAGGAACAGATACACGCTGTCCACCGACGCATCCATCGGGAGGAAACGCACGCGCTGGGAATCCGCAGCCAGGGGAAGGTGTTCGCGCAGCTCCTGTCGGAATCGGTCGGGATTGTACGAACGAATGCGTCCTTTCGGCATGTGGACATCCAGCGAAAGCTGAGGGAATTTGGCCAGCTGCGACTGCAGGTTGTTCAGACGGACAATCTCTGTCGGACCGAAGGTCGGACTTCCACCTGCAGCGAAACTTCGTTCCCTGTCGATCCAGCTGAATTGAATGCTGCTGCCCGGCATGGAAATGCGCCCCGCGATCAGCGTGGAAAGAATATCCTGCGCATCTTCCGTCAGGGGAGCATCGGAGAGATACACAAAATTCAGTGCCGGACTCAGTGTATCCAACGTCAATTCGGCGTTCATGCTGACGATATCGATGCGCCGTGACAGGGGCAGTGAGCGCAGAATGCTTTGCGCCTGGAAGCGCAGGTCACCGATGGCTGCCGCAAACGTGCGCGGTCCGATGGGCGCTATCCCCGGTAGGTCGGGAGTGAGAAGTCCACGGACGGTGCTTCCCTCACCGATATCGCTGAGGGTCTGTACGAGATTCAATCGTGTCGGAATGCCGGTCCGATCACGGACGCGTTCCTCAAACCTGCGGATATCCTCCGAGGTGAAAAAGCTGTTAGTCGCGACCTGGAGTTTCACCTCGATCTGATCCTCACCGATGCTTGATGACGAATTGAGAATCGTTGAACGGTGCTTGATGTCGAATAGCTCAGCAACCTTCGTGATAGCCTGGCGAGCACGAAGCTCGACAGTGAGCTGATTGAGTGCTGATTGCAGCGGAATGAGAATAAGAAGCAGGAAGAATCCGATGACGATGACTCGGGCACGTACGGAGCCGGTTCGTCCGACGAGCGTGCTCAGGCGAAGCTTTTCAAAAACGGCACTGATGATCGGGTGAGTCAGCTCCTGCTCCTTCCAGCGGCGAACGGATTCGAAACCGGCCGCTTTCGGCATTCCCACCAGGAGGAAAACGATCATCGCACCAAGAATATTTGCGAAAAGATTGGCGGTGAACAGGAGTGCAGCGCCACGGAAGATCTCCATTGCGAAACCGTTGGCGATGCTGAATCCCATGACGGTTAATGGGGGAAGCAGCGTGATCGCGATAATGGCACTCGGGAGAAACTGGACGAAGCGATTCTTGCGCGAAAGCATTGCCGCCCCGGCCATCCCACCGAACAGGGCGATGAGAAAATCGATGATGGTCGGTCGCGTGCGGGATGCAATTTCCCCTGTGACTTCGGCAAAGGGGAGAACATCCGAGAGCAGTGCAGATAGAATAACCACAAGTAGCATCACCAGCACCATTTTGAAAGCGATGCGCAGGAGAAGATAGATCTCGCCGGATGCGAGGGAAAGCCCCGCGGCAAGGATCTGGTACATGATCGGCATGATCAGGGATCCACCGATGATGATGGCGCTCTGATCGAGAATGAGGCCAAGTGTCGTGATGGCGGTGGCAAGTGCGACCTGCACCCAGAACAGTGGTTCGGAAATATGTGCAGCCCGATATGCCTCGAGATAGCCCCGTTCGCGGTCGCCGATGTGAATGCCGAATATGCGTGCCATCCAATCGGTGAAGTTTTGCGGAGGTGGTTCGTCCTTGAATCCGATATCCGCCGAAAACAGGGTCTGCTCGTACGAGCTGAAGGCGTCACCCTCAGGCGCCTCGCCGCCAGTCATCGTGCCACGGAAAACCGGTTCGGGTCCCGCTGCGGCTTCGGATTTCCCTGCGGATGTGGGTTCTGACGAAGATAGTTTTCTACCGGTCGGTTCTTCTCTGTGGACAGCTTCTTCCCGGTGCATCGATTCTGCCGTGTGCCCAACCTGGGAACGTCCCGTGTGATCGGTGTCATCGATTGTGTGTGCCGGGGATGTGCCGATGCGCTCAAGGTCGGCGAGAGAGGCAGGAGTGGATCCCGTTGTCGCCTGCATCGGCGCGATGGCCGGTTCAGGTGTGCCGGCATACCCGACGGCCAAGGGCAGTTCACCGCGCTGCCGTTCCGCGCGGAGGCGCCGTTCGGCGAAGATAATGCTGCCGGTCATGTAAATGTTGGTGAGGACGATGACTCCGAAGGCATAGAGCGGAAACAGCTCCGTTCCGGGAATCCGGGCCTGTTGAAAGGGCAGCAGTGCCATGACAGCTGTTGCGAGACCGCGTGGAAGCATGGCCATGATGGTCTGCAATTCCCCTTCGGTGAATCCGTGGCTCATACGCCGGAAGCCGTACATCATCAACCGGCGCCCGATGAGCAGAAGAGCGGTCATGCCGAGGATGAACAGACCGATCGTCCAGGTCAATTCATTGAAATCCAGAAGCAGTCCCAGATACACGAAAAAGAAGGTCCGCAGAAGGAAAGAGATTTCCTCGGTAATGTTCTTGATGAACTGGTTGAGAATGAATTTCTCGGACTTGATGTCAATGCCGAAGAAATGCCGGAGACGTTCACCGATCTTGTTGGCCATGACCTGCATGTTTTCGAGGACAAGACCGAACATGAGCACGGCAATGGCGGCGCTGCCGTGCATCTCCTCCACCGCGAAATACAGAAGGAACATGAAGCCGAGCGTCAGCATGTATGCCAGCGGCTCTTTTCCCATCCATCCGATCAGTCGTGACCACAGGACGCCGGCAATCGACGCCACGACAAAGGCAACGCCGAAGGAGATGACGAAGCGCATGATCACCGTTCCGACGCTCTGGGAACCGCTGGTGTGAATGTCCACCAGCAGCAGGACGGAAACGATGAGCAGAACCTCTCCCAACGCCGATTCCAGCTTGACAATGGTTTTGATCTCGTCCCGAACACTGAGTCCCTGCACCACCGGGATGCAGATCGCCGGACTGATTGCTCCGAGGATGGCGGCAAGGATCAGCGAATTGAGAATGCTCAATTCCATCACGTACATGCAGAACAGCATCACCAGTCCCACACTGACGACAAAGACGCCGACCGCAAGCACGGCGGCTTTCGGTGCTTGCTGGACGACTGTCCGGATATCCAGCTCGAGACCACCTTCGAAAAGGATGATGAGCAGCGCCATGGTACCGAAGTACGGGGCGATTTGCAGGAGAGCATCCGATGCGATCCAGCCGGTGACGGGTCCCAGAAACACACCGATTGCCATCAACAGCAAGACGCTGGGAATTTTCGTCAGTTTGAAGAGCAGATTCGCGAGGAATCCGACGAGAATGATGCCTCCCATCAAGGCGAAGAATATGGCAACGTCCATGAAAGATCCCATCAGTGTGTGGAGCTCATGTACAATCTACGGTCTGCCGCGGCAAGATGAAATATGGTTTGTGCCTTCACGTGATCGTGCACCTTGAATGGGATCACTGCAGGGTTGTACATTACTGTGATTCACAATTCCACCTTCGAATCCGGGAGCCACATGGCACGTACCGTTCGCAGTTCAGCACATGCAGCAAAAAAAGGAACGATGGGCAGAAAACCACGCATTCGATGCATCGCGATCAATACCGGCGGCGGCGATGCGCCCGGACTCAACGCGGTGATCCGCGCCGTCACCATCGGCGGCATCCAGCGCGGGTGGAAAGTGGTCGGGATCCGCGACGGGTACAACGGACTGCTCATGCCCGAACAGTATCCTGACGGCGGGCTCATTCCGCTCACGCTGGAATCCGTCCGTGGCATCACCCACCTTGGCGGAACGATACTGGGAACCACCAACAAGGGGAACCCGCTTGAATTTCCTGTCCGTCAGAAAGACGGAAGCTACAAGACCGTCGATCGCAGCAGGGAAATCATCCGTGCCTGCAGGAAGCACAACATCGATGCGGTCGTTGCCATCGGCGGTGACGGATCGCTTTCCATCGCGGATGCGCTGTATGAAAAGGGACTGCGTGTCGTGGGTGTTCCGAAAACCATCGACAACGATTTAAGCGAAACGGTCGCGACGTTTGGTTTCGATACGGCGGTCTCCTTCGCGACCGAATGCCTCGACCGGCTGCATTCCACAGCGGAAGCACATCGCCGCATCATGGTCGTCGAGGTGATGGGACGCTACGCCGGGTGGATTGCCCTGAACGCAGGTGTCTCGGGTACAGCCGATGCGATTCTCATCCCCGAAATCCCGTATGATATCGGGATTGTCGCCGAAAAAACGCGCGCGCGCGTCCGAGAGGGGAAGAAATTTTCCATTGTGGTCGTTGCCGAAGGAGCGAAGCCCATCGACGGAGAGCGGTCTGTGCTGTCAAAGGAAATCGGGCGGGCGGAAAAACTGGGAGGGATCGGGGAGACCGTCGCAGCACAGCTACAGGAGCTGACCGGGCAGGAAACTCGCCACGTGGTACTGGGTCATCTGCAGCGCGGTGGGACGCCGACGACGTTCGACCGTCTGCTTTCTCTCCGCTTCGGTGCCGCGGCCGTGCGCGCGCTGGAGGAGGGACAGAACGGCATCATGGTAGCGCTTGATCCGCCGACCGTCCTGTATGTTCCGCTGAAAAAAGCGACGCGCCGCATGAAGAGCGTCCCGCTGGATTCAGACACCATGAAAACCGCCCGCGATCTCGGCATCTGTTTCGGAGATGAGTTTCCCAAATAAACTCCCCGTACGCTACAAGACGAGAGGCCTGATATCCGAAGACCAATCTGATGTCCTGTTGCAGACACACAAGCGTCCGATGGCAGCACGTCAGGCATCCGGAAGAGCGAAGCACCCGTCGAAGACGAGCCGGGCCGGTCCTTCGAGCATGAGATCGTCGGCGTAATGTTCGGGCGAAGTCGGCGGAGCATCACCGGCTGTGAAATGAACGCGCAGCAGGTCACCGCCATGCGTTCGCATCATAACAGGGGACGATGCGCCGATGCGCAGATGCGCGATCATCCCGCCGGCGAGTGTCCCGGTGCCGCAGGCCTCGGTTTCCCCTTCCACTCCTTTTTCGAACGTACGGATCGCTACGACTCCCGTGTCTTCCTGCTCGAGGATGTTCACATTCACCCCACGGGGAGCAAAAACCGCATGATGCCGCAGCATGCTGCCCACTCGTTGCATATCCACCATCGCCAGAGGTGCGCGCAGCGATGGCGGCAGCTGCGAGGCAAAGAGGACGACATGTGGTGCACCGTTGTCGACATAGTCGACCGCACAGGTCTCGTTTCCACATTCGAGTGAGAGTCCGGAACGCATTTCCAGGGGTTGCGGGAAGGAAAGCTGTACGGTGTTCCCCTCCACACGTGCGTGATAACTGCGGTCGAGAACCAAGAAACGCATCTCGTGTCCCGCGATGTCGTTCTGTACGGCGAACAGCGCTGCACAGCGGCCCCCGTTGCCGCACATGCTGCCCACCGATCCGTCGGGATTGTAAAAGGACATCCTGAAATCGTGTGTTTCGGAAGCATCGAGAAAGATCGCACCATCCGATCCCACGCCTCTGCGGCGGTGTGCGGAGAGGACTGTGAAGCGGCGGCGTTTCTCTTCGGGGATCTCTCCCGCGCGGTCATCCACGATGACGAAATCGTTCTGCGCGCCTTCGGCCTTTGTGAAATGAATGATCTGCATGGCAACGGGAAAGATAACAGATTTGCCGATTCGGCGCCACGCGGTCAGACGGATGTTCCGAAGACGTTCTCCTGATCGGGGATGTACTCCGTCATGAGTGGATAATCACTGAGGTCCCGGGAAATGGCGGCTCCGAGAAAAGATTCCACCCAGTGATAAATATCATTGCGCTTGACGGTTACGCGCAACTGACGCATCCTCCGTCCGCGTTCGGCGTAATTCATCGTGAATGCTTGGTGCAGTGCCTCGGCGACGCCTTCGATGTCGTATGGATTTACCAGCAAGGCGTTCTTCTGTAGTTGCGATACGGCTCCCGCGAATTCACTGAGGATCAGGACACCGTTTTTCTCGATGTTGCAGGCGCAGTATTCCTTTGAAACGAGGTTCATTCCGTCCTTGATGGGTGTGATCAGCGCGATTTCAGCCGTCCGGTAATAGGCGAGCAATTCCGTCCGCGTCAGGTGGCGGAAAATGTAATGGATGGGTACCCAGCCGGAGCGGGTGAATTCTCCGTTGATCTCACTGACCAGCCGTTCGATTTCCACTTTCAGGTCGTTGTATTTCGGAATATCCGTCCGGCTGGGAACGACGACCTGCACGAGCGTCATGCTTTCCTGTAGTTCGGGGAAGCGGCGCAGGGCGTTGCGAAAGGCTTTCAGGCGGTACGGGATGCCTTTCGTGTAATCGAGCCGGTCGATGCCGAGAACGATTTGCTGATGCGGGAGGTCTTCATGAATGTACCAGGCGGCTTCGGATACCTCCCTGCTTCGGGCAAGGCGTTCGAACTCGTTGTAATCGATACTGATTGGAAAAACACCTATTCTGACCTCCCGATGCTCTGTCGTGCAGAGGTGAAATCCGCCGGTGCTGCGCACGGAAACATCCTTGAGCAGCATGCGTACGCACTGGATGAAATTCCTCTTGTCGCGCACGGTCTGGAACCCGATCAGATCATATTCGAGCAGGGCACGCAGTATCTGAAATCGCCAGGGCAGCTTGATGAAAATGTCGGGCGGAGGAAAAGGGATATGCAGGAAAAATCCGAGAGGGGCGTTCACTCCCATCGTGCGGAGTTCATATGCCACGCTCATCAGATGGTAATCATGCACCCAGATATAATCCGTGCTGCGTGTTTCGGCGAATACCTGCTCGGCAAATTTCCGGTTGACGCGCTGATACGCGTGCCAGTACTCCGGTACAAAATGGCAGTGTGACTGCAGATCGTGAAACAGCGGCCAGACAATTTCGTTCGAGAAGCCGTGATAGTAGAGCTCCAGTTCCTCCTCCGACAGGGGTACGGCGGCGAGCTCGTACCCCGATGCAGTGGACGAATCTTTCAGCACCGTATTGACTTCCTCCTGCTGACTGTCTGAAAGACCGGACCAACCGATCCACATCCCTCCCCGGTCACGCAGAACAGGCGCCAGTGCGGTCACAAGGCCGCCCGAACCGGAGCGGAATGTGAGCGCGCCATCCTGTCGTTCGAAGACGACGGGTAGACGGTTCGAAACGATGATCAGCCTTTTCGGTGCGTCGGGATTCCCGCTGTTCGAATGCTCATTCATGTGTGCCCTCAGGTTTCTGATACTGTTTCTGCGCCTCAGGGTACTGCAGATGGACGGTCTGTGTCGGGAAGGCGAAGTCGATGCCTTCCTGCTCGAACTTCTGATATATCGCCAGATTGATGCGCTGCTGCACGTCCATGAAATCGTTGTACTCCGGTGAGAGTACGTAGTACACGAATTCGAAATTGAGTGAAGAAGCGCCGTATTCCTTGAAATGTGCCCGATCGAAGCGCGTCATCTCGTCCGCCTCGATGATCTCGCGCACCATCTGCGGAACCGCCTGTACTTTCTCATATGGTGTCCCGTACACCACCCCGACACCGAAAAGGATGCGGCGTTCCTCCATGCGCTTGAAGTTGCGCACGCGGCTTTTCAGCAGATCGGTATTGGAGAAAATGATCAGTTCGCCGCCGAGACTGCGGATGCGTGTCGTGCGCATTCCGACTTTCTCGATGGTACCGAGGAAATTGTCGACGATGATGAAATCCCCGATGACAAAAGGTTTGTCGATGGCTATCGAGAGCGAGGCGATCAGTTCTCCAAGTATGCTCTGTGCCGCGAGTGCCACTGCGATGCCACCGATCCCGAGACTTGCGATCAGAGTGGTGATGTTGATGCCCAGATTGTCGAGAATCACCAGCAGGACGATCGACCACAGCAGGAGCTTCGAGAGGAAGCCCAGTACGTTCAAGGTGGTCTGTGCTGAGGCGTCTTCGTACTCGCGCAGCCGCGTGGTCTTGCCGAGGAGATAGACGATGACGCTGTTTCCCCAGAGCGCCGCCTGAATGACGAAAGCAGCGAAGAGAATGTGATTGACGATGGTGTGGGCCTCCCCAGAGTAGGAAAGCCACAGGGAACCGCTCCACAGGCCGATGACGACGAGAAAGAAGAAATTGATCTTTCCGATCAACCCGGCGAACATGTCGTCGACATCGGTGTGCGTGCGCTGAGCGAGTCCCATGAAATAGCGGGCGAGCAAACGCTTGGCCACCAGCAGCACTGCAGTGATGACGATGGCGATACCCAGGGCGATCAGCCAGTCGAGGATGGTGTTGCCGAAAAGCGATTGCGTGAAGGGAGCCATTATGATGTCCGTGTCCACTGTGAAAGAAAACGGAGAAGACCCTCCGGAGGAATGATGTGTATATCGGCACGTGTGGGACGCGCTTCACTCCGGACGAGGACGCGCAGTCCGCGTCCCTCCAGTACAGCGAAGGCGTCTTCGTCGGTTTGGTCGTCGCCGAGATACATAACGGGAACATCCGCGGATGTGTCACGCAACAGTGCCTGCACTGCGTCACCCTTGGTTCTCCCGGCTGCGCGCAGTTCCAGTCCTCCGTCGAACGCGTGCAGGTCAAGAAGATCCATCTCCTCGAATGCGGCCCAGCGCTGCTGTATGCTGATCTGCATGCGATCGCGAGCATCCTGTGTAAGACCGCGCCAGTGGACAGCCACCGAAGCGGGTTTGTGTTCGAGCTGCGAGAAGGGGAAGCGACTTGCGAGCCATTCCCATTCCGCTTCCAGCAGATCACGCAGGCCGTCCGGGAAATCAGGTGGACGGTACGTGCCGTCAGGCAGGAGATGTTCCCATCCATGCGATCCCCAGATTTCGGGCAGGGGATCGATACCGAGCAGTGGACGCAAATCCTCCACGGCGCGACCGCTGATGATCACAACGCGCGTCCGATCGTCCTGCTGAAGTGCATGAAGAAGATCACGCACGCCCGGATACGGGAAGGCACGGTCGCGCTCCGGCGTGAATGGCGCCAGCGTGCCGTCGTAATCCAGCAGCAGCAGGCGCCGGGGAGCATTGTGCATGGCACGAAGTAAGCCGTCCGGATCTGCATCGGGATTCAGGATGCGCATTGCGTTATCTCCTGTGTCCACGGCACTCATACCAGTTCCACCCGATCAGCATGATTGTGCTTGAGAACCACCATCAGGGTAAGATACTCTCCGAGATGGCGGGTCAGGAGGAAATGATCGCGGACGAACTGTTTCGCTTTCTGTCCCATGGTCGTGAGGATGTCGCGGTGATTGAGCAGGTAGCGCGTCCGCAGCGCGGCGCCCTCCGGCGTGGAGACCAGGAAGCCCGTGTGATGGTTGATCACCTGCAGCCGTATACCGCCGGTGTTTCCGCCGATGACGGGACGCGCCTTCCACATCGCCTCGGTGACGGTCAGGCCGAAACCCTCGCGGGTCGATTTCTGCAGGATGATGTCGCTTGCCCGCTGCAGCGCATTGATCGTGCGATGTGCATCAGAGGGCAGGAGAAGGATTTTCACGTCAGGATCGTTGTTCGCTGCATCGTACACTTCGTTGAGCACCGCTTCACCTTCGGGATCATCGGAGGCGCCTCCACCCGCGAGCACCAGCTGCAGCCCGGGGAGAAAGCGCTTCGCGTTGCGATAGCCGTGAATAACGCCGACCGGATCCTTGAAGCGATCGTACCGCGAGACTTGTGTGATCAGCGGCCGCTCGGGATCGATGTCAAAGCGGGAATAAACGTCACGGATCTCCGATTCCGGGAGATCGATGTTCTTATCGCTCAGCGGATCGATGCTCGGCGGCACGAGATACTGCGGATGCGGCAGCGGCTGCGCGAAATCCGAAAGCGACCAGATGCTGGCGTCGTAATCGAAGAGGAAAGGCTGCAGGTATTTCCAGACCGGACGGTATGGACGGCTGACATCGATATGACAGCGCCAGATCCATGTCCCTTTTCGATCCGGCATATACCGCAGCAACGGCGCCGGCTGTGGGTCATGGATGAACACGATGTCCGCATTCTCGAGTACCGGTCGCAATTTTTCGGCGTTCTCCCGGTTGGTCTCTTCGAAATTCCGCAGCAGGGCTTCGGGAATCACCACCTGGTTGCCCTGCAGCCCATTGTGAAAGCTCTTGGTGCACTGGTAGAAATCGCTGTTGCCCTCTATGACCTCCCAGCGCGTGTCGAGACCGAGCTCGTTCATCAGGGGGACGAGCTTGTGGAGGATCTCTGCTACACCACCGCCCATGCGCGTGGAGTTCACATGGACGACCTTCATCCCGCGCAGAGGTACTGCCAGCTGTCTCAGCTGCTCGATGACATCCCGACCGGTGATTTTCGCATAATCGTCAATACGCTGCATCAGAGCCTCCCTTCCGTGTGTTCATGCGCAAAATACTCGGTGAACAACCCGGTCAGTTGGCCGCGCAGATCACTCAGTGTGACGAAGTACGGATCCACATCCGCCAGACGGGCGAGCAGTTTTGCATGCTTCCCGTTCAGTCCCTCGAGCCAGGTTGAGAAGTCGTCCTTCCGATCAGGTGTTCTGCGACGCGCATCTATGAAGTGATAGAAAATGCTGCTTGTGGAAACATGGGGAATGATTTCAGGCAGTTGCTCGGGTTCGCTGATCGTGTGCGGTGTCGCGAACACGACGATTTGCGAACGGATGAGGGAGAATTGTTCATCGGTTTTCGCCCAGGGGATGAACTCCCGTTCGTAAAGTCGTTCTTCGAGGATCTCGATCACCTCGTTGCGAAGATCTTCCATGGATGCGAAACCGGTCGGATCGACTACGCTCAGCCGTTCGGCGACGATGTCGTCGCGGAGGGCATGCTTGCACCAGGCGGCGAAATCGTTGTTGAATTCCGGTTCGTCAAACTGTGGCCGCAGTCGTCCTCCCCAGAAGTGGTAATAGATGCACCCCGTGTCCACGTGCATGAGGTGGTCGCGCAGTTCCCGCAGATTCTGTGCACGCTTTCCGGTGGCGATGGCCGCGAGCGTACAATCCTTGAAAGCGAACGGTTCTCGTCCTGTTTCGTTTTTCATGAATCGTTCAATTGATGATACATCGATGAGTCCCTGTATTATGAACAACACCGCGATCAAAATCAAAATTCCATTACTGAATGCGGTATATTGCGGATGAATCCCGGCCGAATGGGATACGATGATGCCGATCCGGATTCTCGATGACTCAGGAGCACCTCCATGACGGAGACGCAGAAGCACGCCGAACGGGATGCCGCACTGCAGGCGCTGAAGGAGCGGGACAGTCTCTTTCATTCCCTCATTCACAATATCAGCGACGCCATTACAATCCTCAGCAAGAACGGTGACATACTGTATGAGACCGTCACCGTCGAACGCATGAGCGGCTTCAGCGTGAAGAAACGTCTGGGTCGGTCGATTTATGAATACCTGCATCCTGATGATATTCCCTCGATCAAGGCGCTGGGAAAACGTGTTCTTTCCCATCCTGCGTACGAAGAAAAATGTGAATTCCGTCACCGGCATGTCAACGGCAGCTGGCTGCAGCTGGAAGGGATCGTAAAAAACTACCTTCACGTTCCGACGATCGGTGGGATTGTCGTTACATCACGAGACGTTTCCGAGCGGAAACGCAGCGTGACGGAGCTTGCCCGACTGGCGCATGTCATCGATGCGGTCACGGATCTCATCGTGATCATGGATGTGGATGCGCGCATCGTGCAGATGAATTCTTCGGTGCTTCTGCGTTTCGGCTACAGCGAGGAGCAGCTGATCGGCCGGTCCGGTGAGGTATTTCTTTCTCCCGAAAATCCGAACAACCTGCGCGAGGAGGTGTTTCACCATCCCCTCCGTGGTAAATGGAGGGGCGACATTCTTGCCGTCACCGCGTCAGGGGAGGAGTTCTGGGCGGAGCTGACAGCAACCATGTTCGAACAGGACAGGAAGCCCGCCGGTAGAGTCATCATTTTCCACGATATCGAGGAACGGAAGCAGTCTGAACAACAATTGCTGCTTTTCAGCGATCAGCTCAAGCAGCTGCACCGACTGAACACCGCACAGTACCACAATTTCGATGACCTGTTCGAAGATGCCCTCCGAACCGGTGTGGAGATGTTCGGCTTGGAAACCGGACTGATTACACGTCTCGATGGTGATCACTTCGAGATTCACGCCGCGCGCTCGCCGCATCACGGTCTCCACGCCGGAGTGCATTTTCGACGGGACGGTACCTATTGCCGGCAGGTTGCCGATACGCGCCGCACGATACTGCTGCACCGAACAGACGATGATACGGATGTTGAAGATTGTACACTCGACGGGACACTGCGAGCGGAAGCATATCTCGGTACTCCCATCCGAGTACAGGGCCAGATTTACGGTACACTCTGTTTTTCCTCCCTCACACCGCGGATGGAGGCCTTTCGTCCGGGCGACGGTGAAATCATTGAAATGTTGGCCCAGAGCATCGGACATTACATCGGTGCGCAGATGACCGAGCAGGAGCGACTGCACAGCGCGGAAGAACTGCTGCGCGCCAAGGAAGCGGCGGAAGCGGCCGACCGGGCAAAGAGTGAATTCCTCGCCTCCATGAGCCATGAAATCCGCACTCCGATGAATGGTGTGATCGGGATGACCGGTCTGCTTCTCGAGACGTCGCTCACTGAACTGCAGCACGAATACGTGGAAACCATCCGCAGCAGTGGCGACAGCCTACTGACCATCATCAACGATATCCTCGATTTTTCGAAGATAGAGTCTGGTCGCATGCGGCTCGAATCCCATCCATTCGAACTGCGTCCCTGCATCGAGGATGTCCTGGATCTGATGATGCCGAACATCGGGACAAAGCCCATCGAACTGATGTATCTCATCGACCCGGATGTCCCACCGGTCATCGTCGGAGATGTCACGCGACTGCGACAGATACTTGTGAACCTTGTGGGCAATGGGATCAAATTCACCGAGGAGGGGGAAATCGTTATACAGGTGTCGATGCAGAACCGGCAAGACGACAGTCTCGATCTCCTCTTCGAAGTGCGCGACACCGGCATCGGCATACCGCTTGAGAAACGTGAAATGCTCTTCGACTCGTTCACACAGATCGATTCCTCGACGACGCGTAAATATGGCGGCACCGGACTTGGGCTTGCGATCAGCTCCCGCCTGGTTGCGATGATGCGTGGTGCGATCTGGGTACACAGCACGGTCGGCGAAGGATCCGTGTTCTTCTTCACCGTACGCGTACAGGCGGCTCCGACCTCCGGGGATGGCGAAGTACAGCGGCTGGAGGCATTGAAAGGAAAACAGGTTCTCGTCATCGACGACAACCAGACCAACCGGCGCATCCTCAACCTGCAGTGTGTCGGATGGGGAATGGAATGCCTGGCTCTCCCGTCGGGTGAGGAAGCGCTTCACATGATGCAGAAAGGAGCATCCTTCGACATCGCCATCATTGACATGCTGATGCCGCAGATGGACGGCGTGCAGCTTGCCCGCGCCATCCGCAACGAACATCCGCGGAAAAACATGCCTATGATTCTGCTCACGTCGCTCAGCAGGCATGATGAGCGCATTTCCGCAGAAGGATTGTTCCAGGCCGTACTGACGAAGCCGGTGAAGCAGGGACAGCTGCAGCACGTGCTTGTTTCCGCACTCGGGATCCGATCGCAGAGCCGCTTGCGTCCGGTGATGCAGGGGCGTCTCGACCGTCGATTGGCCGAGAAAATTCCGCTCCGCATTCTTATCGCGGAAGACAACCCGGTGAACCAGAAACTGGTCGTCCGGCTTTTCCAGCAGATGGGATACAGAGTGGATGTGGCAGCCAACGGGCTCGAAGTACTTGACGCGCTCGGTCGTCAGCCGTACGACATGATCTTCATGGATATTCAGATGCCGGAGATGGACGGCATAGAGGCCACTGAACGCATTCAGTCGGATTTCCCGCTTGACCGAAGACCGGTCATCGTCGCCGTGACGGCCAATGCCCTCGAAAGTGATCGCAAGCGCTGTCTGGATGCGGGCATGCACGATTATATCAGCAAGCCCGTCCGTATCGAGACCATACAGGAGGCGATCAGGTATTGGGCGGGGACACTGCAGGAAGCGCGCAGCTCCGTATTGCCTCCGGTCTCATCGGAGGATCTTCTGGATATGGAGACCGTCGAAACACTGACATCCATTGCTGCTTCGGGCGATGCAGGAATGCTGGAGGAACTTCTGTCCATCCTGGAAACCCAGACATCCCAGCTCGTCAAGGAAATCCTCGATGCTCTGGATGCGAAGGATTACGCCACTGCGAAGCGTGCCGCCCACACGCTGAAAGGTTCAGCACTGAACCTTGGTGCCCGGACGCTTGCGGATACCTGCCTGAAAATCGAGCGCGCCGCCGAACGCGGTGACCTGGATCGCATGCACGATCAGCTTGCTGTCATGCAGCAGGTCTTTCGACAGACCCTGCCCGTCCTACGTGATATGTATCTGCCGAAGGATTAACGTCCGCAGGATCGTTCGGAGAGATGGACGAGAGAGCGTTCACGTACGGCCCTGATGACATCATCCACGCTGTGGAGATCTGTGACGTAGGGATCAATGCCCGCGGCGCAGAGATCCGTACGAAGACGCATCCCCATCCCTCCGGCAACTACCATGCTGCAGCCGTCGAGTGCCTGAAGGATGGAGTCGTGGCTGTGTCCATGCGTGTTGTGTCCATGGTCGTGTTCCCCGTGCGCATGCCCCTCTTCTTGTGTGTGCTTTCCATGCTGGTGCTGGGTGAAACGGTTTTCGACATACCGGCGATCCTCGACGTCCCCGTCGATACTGACGACGACAAAACCGCGCGTGCGGCCGAAATGCTGAGCGACGTGTGTTCCGTCGTCCGATGCGATGGCGAATCTCATGATTGCTTTCCTTTTCGTTTTTCTTCCAGTTGCTGATGATGGTCCGAACCCTCGCGAAGAAGGACTTTCCCGCAGTCCGGACATCGCATCTCACGGCAGGGCACGCCCTGCGGATGCGGAACGGATTTTCCGCACTTGGGACAGATGCAATTCCCACCGCGTCCCATGGTATGCTGTCTCTGCATGATCATTCCTCCCGTGATGATAAGTTCTTTGCCTTCCAGAAGTGCCGTTGCGACCTTTCGCCGTGCCGAGGTGATGATGCGTCCGAAGGTTTGCCGACTGATGTGCATGTGTTCCGCTGCCAGGGTGTGGTACATCCCCTCGACATCCGCAAGACGCAACGCTTCGAGCTCGTCGAGATTGAGCGTAATCTGCTCGAGGGTGGGGGACGGAACGCCCGCCGGCTTGAAATGCAGTACCTCGGGATCGAAGTCGACTACCCTGCAGATATGCGGCCTGCCACGACACTTCTTCATGATTGAATAATAAGCATATGCTCATAAATAAACAAACAGCAGGCAGAGGGCTTGAAGCGGGGAAGCGGACTGGGCGTTTTCCCGGAATCACGGATACGGCAAAGTGTCAATCGCTGTTCAGCCTGCCTCGGCCTACGGTGTGCGGCAGGTTGTGCTGCAGGCAGGATATTGATACATTGACTGCCATCAAGCCTCAGGAGGATGCATGAAAAAGATCGCGGTCATCGAGGATGAAGTCATTGTACGGGAGACGATCATCGAGCGGTTGACGGAGGCCAGCTATCATGTAGTCTCGGCGGAAAACGGCCTGCTGGGGATTGATCTCATCCGCGAACAGCAGCCGGATCTCGTCCTGTGCGATATCATGATGCCGAATCTCGGCGGGTATGGCGTGCTGGAATATATCCGCAAGGACCCGGCGACATCGCTCATCCCCTTCATCTTCCTTTCTGCGCTGTCGGACAAGACAGATCTTCGCAAGGGCATGCTCTCCGGGGCGGACGATTATCTCACCAAACCGTTCACGAAGGAAGAACTGCTCAATGCGGTTGCCGTGCGACTGGAGAAACGCGAAACCTTTGCACAGAACCTGCGTTCCGCACTCGACATGTTCCGCGACTCGCTCAGCCGGTCGCTGCCGCACGAATTTCTCACTCCGCTCAATTCCATCCTCGGACTGTCCAATCTCCTCCGGGAACACCAAGCCAAATTTTCCGATGTAGAGGTCGATGAGATGCTGGGGAATATTCATCAGTCGGGACAGCGTCTCCTCCGCCTCGTGCAGAATTATCTCCGCTTCGCCGAACTCGAGAGCATCCGTCACGACGAGGACAGGTTACAATCGCTCAGCGAGGAACGCTTCGGGTTTCCCGACTCGATTATCGCCGAAACGGTGGATCTCGCGACGGCGCAGACGAAGCGGAAGAAAGACATCAGCGTACAGGCGGATGCGGGCCCACTGCGGATGGGCATACGCGACTTCGAAAAAATCGTTGAGGAACTTGTCGACAATGCCTGCAAATTCAGCCTCGACGGAACACGCATCGACGTCACCGGAAAACATATCGACGGCTTGTATGAATTGACGGTGATGGACCGCGGACGCGGGATGTCCCCGCAGCAGATTCAATCCATTGGCGCATATCAGCAGTTCGATCGGTTGCAGTATGAACAACGCGGGGTAGGACTCGGCCTTGCAATCGTGCATGCTATCGTGGAAATGTATGGCGGCACGATGCGCATCGACAGCGAACAGGGGAAATACACCGCCGTGACGGTTCTTCTCCCGAGCGGAGAAGCCCATTAAATGTTGATATCGAATTTTCTGATGAGATCGTACAGGGTCGTGCGGCCGATGTGCAAGGCGCGCGCCGTTTCCGAGATGTTTCCCTCGTGCAGTTCGAGCGCGCGGCGGACGGCAAGTTCCCGGACTTTCTCGAGGGGAATGACATCTTCGCGCGAGGTGAACAGCTCTGCAAGAGAGGTCTCCGCGGCATTGGATTCATCGAGATGGAGCGCCTGCGGCAAATCCTGCGGGCCGATGATTTCACCATCCGCCAACAACACCGCCCGTTCGATGATACTCTGCAACTCCCGGACGTTCCCTGGCCAGGCGTAGCGCTGTAGCATCTTCAACGCTCCAGGATGCAACGACAAATCCGGACGCCCTTCCCGCTCGGCGAAACGACGGAGGAAATGCTCCGCCAGCAATGGAATCTCCGACGGCCGCTCACGAAGCGGCGGCAGTTTGATGGGGAATGTCGATAAACGATAGTACAGATCCTCTCGAAATGCACGCTGCTCCGCCAAGGACAGCAGGTTGCGGTTCGTCGCGCTGATGACACGAACGTCGCTGGAAAGCGTCTCGATCCCACCGACGCGTTCGAACTGTTTGGTCTGGATGACACGCAGCATCTTTGCCTGCAGGCTCATGTCCAGCTCACCGATTTCATCAAGGAAGATGGTGCCGGTATGCGCCATCTCGAATTTGCCGATCTTTTTCTCAACCGCTCCGGTGAAGGCACCGCGCTCATGTCCGAACAGTTCGCTCTCGAGCAGCTCACGGGGGATTGCTGCGCAATTGATCACCACGAACGGTTGTTCCCGTCGCGCACCGTTGAAGTGGATCGCCCGCGCGATCAGTTCCTTTCCCGTTCCGCTCTCCCCTTCGATCAGGACATTGATGATACTGTTCCGCGCCTTGTCGACCAGCTTCAGGACATCCTGCATCACACCGGAATTGGATATGATGTTCTCGAAGCGAACGGAGCTCTCAAGTGTGTCCTGCAGCATGCGGACGCGGTCCTTGAGCGTATGCATGCTGATGGCGTTATTCAGCGCAAACTGCAGCCGCTTGAGGTCCACCGGCTTCGTGAAGTAATCCGATGCACCGGCGCGCATCAACTCCACCGCGACATCGATCTTCCCCTGTGCAGAAAGCATGATCACAGGCAGATCCGGCGCTTTCTCCCGGATTTTCTTGAGTGTATCCAGTCCCGAGAGTCCCGGCATCATGTGATCGAGCAGGATAACATCAGGATTCTCGTCAAGGCTTTGGAGAACAGCATCCCCGGAGGCGAAAGATCGACATGCATATTCCCATGATTTCATGGTGAATTCGAGCAAGCGCCGAATGGAATAATCGTCATCAACGACGAAAACAAGCGCGTTTTTCATGGATGCCCGATGTTCTTCATGGGACAGGAGGATAGCGAAAGAAAAGTACGAAAAAAAACGAAGCCACGAACCGGCGGTTGCTTCACGCATCCGTCTCCTGAATGATGAGGCGATGGTCGGGGGCGAAACAGCGCTTCCGCACGAGCGAAACGACCAGCAGGCTCCCGAGTGCTGTCGATGCGACGAGCATGAGCATGACGACAATCTGATACTTGACCGCGACCAGCGGATCGGAGCCCGCGAGAATCTGGCCGGTCATCATTCCCGGGATGAATACAACTCCCACACCCATCATGGCGTTGATGCTGGGAATCATTCCGGCCTTGATCGCGTCACGGTACATGTCCGCCGACGCCTCCCTTCCGGTCGCACCGAGACAGATCAGCAATTCGACTTCAGAGCGACGACGCAGCAGGTCAGAGAACAAACGGTCCAGCGAAATCGCGATCGCATTCATCGAATTTCCGATGATCATACCGCCGAGAGGAATGAAATACTTCGGCAGATACCACGGTTCGGCCTGCACGATCAGTCCGACAACAACAGCGGTGATCAACACGTAGCTGAGAACCATGGAGAGGAAGGTGGGGAGGAAATACGAAACGGTGGTGGAGCGCACACGTCCGCGGATGATCCACGCGGCGAACAGAATCATGAGCACGTACAATGCAAGCACCAGCTCCCAACGCTGGATACGAAAGACGTAGATGAGCACAAATCCCATCAGAACGAGCTGGGCGATTGTGCGCACGGTTCCCCAGAAAAGGTCACGTGCGAGACCGAGCCGAAGACGCAGGGATGCGATACCTGCGGCGATGACAAAAAGAAGGGAAATCGCCAGTTGCGGGATGCCGATGTCGATTGCACCGCTCATGAAAGCACCTCGAGACGGGCATTCTTCAGGATGGCCATTCGCGGTGAAAGGCGGTCAGCGTCGTCGGTGTGATGTGACACCAGCAGCACAGCGAGAGCACTGCGCTCGCGTTCGTCCGCAACCATGTCAATCAGCTTCTGTGCGGCATCACGATCAAGCGATGCGGTCGGTTCGTCGAGCAATAGCGCGGCGGGACGCATCAGCAGGAGCCGGAGCAGGGCGATTCGCTGCTGCTGACCGACCGAGAGTGTTCCTGCGTCCTGATCAAGGCGGATGCTTTCCAGAGCCGCTTCCGAGAGCAGGGAGTTGAGCTGTTCGTCATCCGGGCCATTCGCGACATCGAAGCGGAAGGAGAGGAGGAGGTTCGTGCGCACCGTCGTACCCGGGAGCATCACCGGTTGCTGCTGCAGATAGGCTACCCGCCGCCGGTATGTCGGAGGGGGGATGTCTGCCCAGGAACGTCCTTTGAGTGTGATCGTACCCGTCTGCGGCGCGAGCAGGCGTGCAAGCGAACGAAGAAGCGTACTTTTTCCGGAGCCGGAGGGTCCGCTCAGAAGCAGCACGTCCCGCGCATGGAGGTCAAAGGCCACATCGGAGAATATGTCGTCTCGATCGTAACGAAAAGAGAGAGCCCTGACGCTGAGAAGTGCATGGGATGCGGTTTCCGGCACGGATAACTCACTGTCTGCCATCTGTGGGATTTTTCCGTAGTTTACGAAGAAATGTATACAAGGAGCGAATGACGGTCTTTCCCATGATGAAAAAACTTCCGCTGATCATCTCAGTCGCTGCTGTCATTCTGCTTGGATTGGTGATTCTGTTTCGCCCCCCTTCGACTCCGGAAGAACCGCCAATGCCAGAGCTGTTACCGGGAGAGCAGCTCGAACTGTTCATGACAGACAGAATGGATTACGGTGTGCGTCTTTCGGAGGTTCTCGCGAAGCGCCGCATCGCACGCGCGGAGCAGCTTGCCGAACAGCATCCGGAACTGGAATTTCGTGCCAGGGAAGTGATCGACAGCCTCCGGGCGCGTCTCGCACGCAAGGCGGTAACAAAATGAATATCAATCCGAAAGCTTGTCGAGCAGGTATGCCTTCAGTGCATCCATGGCGACACGTTCCTGCGCCATGCTGTCCCGGTCGCGAACGGTGACCGTCTGATCCTCGAGCGTCTGTGAGTCGACGGTGATGCAGAACGGTGTGCCGGCCTCATCCTGTCGACGGTACCGGCGTCCCACTGAACCGCTGTCGTCGTAGAAAACCTTGAAGCTTTTTTGCAGGTCGCGGGACAGCCGCTGGCCGATATCGTCCATTCCGTCACGGTTGACGAGCGGCAGGATGGCAGCCTTGTAAGGTGCCAGGCGCGGATGAAAATGGAGCACCGTGCGCGTTTCCTTCTCCAGTTCCTCTTCCTCGAATGCGTCCACCAGGAACGCCATCAGCGAACGGCTCGCACCGGCGGAAGTCTCCACCACATAGGGGATATAGCGCGCATCGTTTTCCTGGTCGAAATACTCCATACTCTTGCCCGAGTACTCCTGATGCCGTCCGAGATCGTAGTCGGTGCGATTGTGAATTCCTTCGATCTCGCCCCAGCCAAAGGGGAAAAGATACTCGACATCGACGGCGGCCTTGGCGTAATGCGCCAGCTTCTCCTCCGGATGCACGTGCAGCCGAAGCTTCCCGGGATTCATGCCGAGATCCATGTACCACTGCCTGCGCATGTCGCGCCACGTCTCGAACCACTCGTCGTCCGTACCGGGACGCACAAAAAACTGCATCTCCATCTGCTCGAATTCGCGCGTGCGGAAAAGGAAGTTCTTCGTGTTGATCTCGTTTCGAAAGGCCTTGCCGATCTGAGCGATGCCAAAGGGGATTTTCTGTCGCGTGGATTGTGCAACGTTCGCGAAGTTCACGAAAATGCCCTGCGCGGTTTCGGGACGCAGGAAGACCACGGCACTGCTGTCTTCCACCGGACCGACAAAGGTTTTGAACATGAGGTTGAATTTTCGGGGCACAGTGAACGTTCCGGTGCCGCCGCAGCTGGCACAGACGAGCAGTTCCTTCTCGTTCATCGCCTCGAACACGCCGTTCTCGTCGGCAAGGGCTTCGCCCGCCCGCTCCATCTGCTCCTCCCGAGGAAGAGCACGGAAAGTATCGGCATCCCCGTTGCGCTCGGCGAGCAGTTCCGCATATGCGTCGGCGATTTTCTTCCGGCGCTTCTCGTTGTAGGATTCATACAGCGCATCCATGCGGTAGCGGCTCTTGCACTGCTTGCAGTCCACCATCGGGTCGGTGAAATTTTCCACGTGTCCCGAAGCCTCCCAGACTCGCGGATGCATGAGAATAGATGCGTCGAGACCTTCGATATCCTCCCGGTATGTCATTGATTTCCACCAGGCGTCCTTGAGATTACGAAGCAGCTCCACGCCCAGCGGACCGTAATCCCAGCAGCCGTTGAGTCCGCTGTAGATTTCGGAGGACTGGAAAATGAACCCGCGGCGTTTCGCGAGGGAGACAATTTTTTCGAGCGTGTTCTGCTGGTTCTTTGCCATGGATGCGGAGCTGTAGGACTTGTTGAACACAATGCAATCTTCTAGTTTACGAAATTCCCACCCATTAGAAAATGCGCAGGAATGTCCGTCTAGTCGCGTTCGAAGCGGATCGATCCGGCATCAGCGTCGATGCCGAATCCGTACAGACCGAGCGACCGGTCGAATTGCTGCTCCCAGGACCCGTTCTGTGCTCCTTGCGTATGGCGGTATTCATCCTCGCCACCGATGTCGAAGAATAATCCGGTCGTGGGTGCATACACCGCCCATTCCCCGCCACGGCGAGCCATGGCATATCCCATGCTGTTCCCGACCGGGGCATAGATGTCATTCCCCCGGATATTTGCGAACAGGGAGAAGGAATTATTGAGCGAACTTCCGAGACTGACCGCACGGTCGTCGGCAGCAGACATGGTGTAGACGTCATCGCCGTCGGCGTCGATGTAGAATGCCGCCGAACCGTCATGCGCGGTACCGAAACCGAGAGTCATGACCAGATCCGAGTGATCGTTCCCGCTGTTGTCGAACAGTGCGCCGATAGCGAAATGCGCTGCTGCTCCAAGGTTGAAGAAGACGCCCCGATAGTGGTCGTCACCGGCTTCGTCATTGAGGATGCCACAACCGAACCAGTAGCCGCTGCCCTGCGCGAAGACACCGGCGGAATACGTGTCGTTGCCCGCGAGGTCTGAAAGAATGCCGAGCCCTCCAGACATATTGTGGCCGTCGGTGTGATCGCCACGGCGTCCTGCGCCGTAGCCCTGCGCGTCGCTTTCGTTATGCTTCGGTGTTTCATCCCCCACATGCGTTAGCTCCGAATCATCGGCGATGTAGCTGTCATCGCCGTCAGCATCCAGCAGGAGGCCGCATCCCCGTGAGAACCCATATCCCTGTGCGTAATACACGGTGGCGTAGCGGTCATTGCCATTCCGGTCGAACAGGACGCCGATGCCGTACAGTCCCGCACCCTGGCTGAAGCCGGTGCCGTGGTATTCGTCGTGCCCCGCCGCATCATAGAGAACGCCCACTCCGAAACGCCCGCAACCCTGGGAGAAACTGTGTGCGGTGTACCGGTCGTCGCCCCCGAGATCCAGCAGCAGCCCGATGCCCAGCACGCCCGCGCCCTGGGAGGGTGCTTTCTCATGGTCGCTGCGGTATTCGTCGTCGCCTGCCAGATCGACGGCAACGGAGACCGGGAGGCGATCGGAACTCGCGCCGGTGGACCCGAGATAGCGGTCATCCCCACCGAGGTCTATGAGGAGGAGGCAGTCCTGTGCATAATGGATGTCGTCCTCCGCGCCGCGCAGCAGGATGCGGCCATATGGCGTCGGGATATCGAGCGCGAAGCTGCTGTTCCGGAAGCTCTGCAATGCGGGGATTTCCTTTTCCACCGACTGTGCGAGAAGCATGGCACCCCACGCGGCGGAGCTGCCGTCGAAGTTCACCGCCGCATCGTACACGGTTTGATCGAAGGTGTGCGCGTCGCACTGCGACTCCTCCAGCGTCGTGCTGAAGAAGATATGTCGCAGATCGGCGGAGGGGATGCGGCGCAGCGCGTGCTCGCGCCATCGACGCGCCTCCCGCATGGCGGTGAGGATGCGGCCGAGAGAGGCCCGCAGTTCAAGTGGCAGCAGTGTGACCTGGGCGTGGATGGCCGCGCGAATGTTGGTCCAATCCTCCGTCGGGAGGGAATAGACGATATTGTCTCCGAGATCGAGACCGGCATCCGCATACAGAGCGGCGACGGCCTCGGTCAGCGGCCATTCGGCGTCGATGGCCGGGGTGTAGTCGTAGCCGTACTTCCCGACGTCGTATCCGAGATTTCGTGCCGAATTCATGATCAGGCCGGAGACGGGACGGATCTTCGCGAGCATGGGACGCGGGAAATTGCTGCTGTCCGCCGTTGCCCAGACGCGGTACCGCCAGAGCATTTCCCGCGTGAAAGTAGGGATTTTCAGCGGCCGTTCCAGCATGGCGTCGAACCAGGGCAGGCGGAAGGGATCGTCGCGCGTTGCGGCATTCCACGACGTCTGCGGCCGGTAGCCCACGGATGCCGAGTCGAGACCGAAGCGATCGAGCGCTTCCCTGAGAAGATCGGTCTGCGCGTGGAGGGAGGTGGTGAGGAGGAAAAGAACGATGACCTGTTTCATGGAGCAACGAGATGGTGCATTGGTGCAATAAGGAAAAAGGAAAAATTGAAAACATTCCGGCAACCTCCAAGAAAAAACGGCAGCCGTGAAGACCGGCTGCCGTTTGCTGAGAAACGGAAGAATGGTGAAGGAGGGATCAGAACGTGATGAGCATGTTCAGTCCGATCGTCGTCTGACTGTCGACAGATTTCAGAGTCGGGTCGGAGAGCGAAGCGCCTTTCTCGAATACGTCCTTGTCGGAGCTGTCCATGCGGAAATCCGCGCGCAGGACCAGACGATCCGTCGGACGATACTCCGGCGTAACCGTGAGTTCGGTGAGCTTCTGCTGCGTGCCGGTGCGGAGACCATCCGCATCATCGAACTGTTCTCCGCGAAGGGAAATGGAGAACGCATCGGAAAGGTTGAGACGGATATATCCGGCGACGCCGCTCCAGGAAGCGTCGGCGCCGTCCTCCGCTGCTGTCCGGGCGGAACCGAAATCTGCATTCACGCCGACAGTGAGCAGCTCGCTGACGGTGTAAATCCCGACCAGATCGAAGACGGAGGTATTGTTGCTGTTGTCGTCCTCTCCTTCCGCACCATGAATGCCGTTGACGGCAAGAAACAGATCGGCGACCGGCGTCACGGCGAGTTGTGCCCCAACGGTCTTGTTGGTGTTGTTCTCGACCGCATTGTCCCACCCGTTGGCGAGCATGACCATGGCGGAAACGGATTCGCTGAAGCCGTAGCGGGTCCGGATGCCCGTGTGCGCGAACGGGATGGCGTAGCCGAAGAGGAAGGAGCGGCTGACATTGTCGTTCCAGCCGTCGTAGCCTTCGATGAGTTCATATCCCATATGGGTGAGGAATTTCCCGGCATCCACCGTGAGCCCGCTGCCGACGGGAATGATGTAGGAGACATAGCCCTGGAGGACATCGATGTTTCCACCGCCGAAGAGCCCGCTCGAAGCAGTGTACTGCGGGAGTGCGCCGGTAATCAGGTCGAAGCGGAATCCCGCGTCCCCGGCCTTCTCCGCATCGCTGCGCACGACGAGCTGGAAGACGTCGAATGCAAAACTGTTGTGGTGACGGTCGAAGATCCGCTCCCCGTTCTCCATCGATGCAGGAGTATTGAGATTGTACGTGAATGATGTCGAGAGAAAGCCGTTCATGTCGACTCGTTCGTACCAGACGATTTCCTGCGCACCTGCGTATGGTGCGGCGAGAAGAAGAAGAGCAATCGGAATCAGGAATGAGAGCTGTTTCATGTCACACTGCCTCGATATATGCTTGTTCACCGTGAAGAGACTCATCCAGGCTGGCTTCTTCCGCATCAGAGGTACGCACCGGGGTGATGACGTTGATCACTTTGAGCGCCACGAACGTGAAGCCGAAGGCGTAGGCTGAGGCTCCGAGCACCGCGACCGTTTCCTTGAGGAAGAAGGCTCCGCCGCCGAACATCAATCCGTCCGCACCCGCGGTGTTTACCGCAGTGCTGCCGAACAGTCCCAGAGCGATGGTTCCGAGAATGCCCCCGACACCGTGGACGCCCCAGACGTCGAGCGCGTCGTCCCACTGCAGCCGGTTTTTCAGCGTAACCGCAAAATAGCAGATGACACCCGCGGCGATGCCGATGATGACAGCGCTGCTGGTGGACACGAATCCGGCAGCGGGTGTGATCGTGGCGAGACCAGCGACGGCACCGGTCAGTAGCCCGACAAATTTCGGCTTCTTTTCGATGGTCCATGCAAGGATCAACCATGTGACGCCGGCGAAGGACGCGGCGACGTCCGTATTCAGGAAGGCCAGCGCGGTGATCTGATCCACCTGCAGCTCGCTGCCGGCGTTGAAGCCGTACCAGCCGAACCACAGCAGTCCGGTACCAAGGGCGACCAGCGGAATGCTGTGCGGGCCGGATTCAGCGACCTTGCGCTTTCCGACGAAGAAGACCGAGGCCAGAGCGGCCATACCCGCGATGGCATGAACGACGATGCCGCCCGCGAAGTCGAGCACACCCCACTGGGCGAGCAGTCCGCCGCCCCAGACCATATGTACGAAGGGGAAGTACACGAACAGCAGCCAGACGACGAGGAAGATCAGATAGGCCTTGAAGGTGACGCGATTGGTGAATGCGCCGGTGATCAGCGCGGGGGTGATGATGGCGAACATCATCTGGTACGCGATAAACACCATGAGGGGGATGTTGTTGGATCCGCTGCCGAAAACATCATCCACGGAAAGTCCGGCGAGGAAGGCGTGGTCCAGATTCCCGATGATCCCGCCGATATCCCCGCTGAAACAGAGAGAATACCCGACGGTGAACCACAGGACCGTTGTGATTCCCATGGAGACAAAACTCTGTATCATGATGCTGAGAACGTTTTTCCGTCCGACCAGTCCGCCATAGAAAAAGGCGAGCCCGGGCGTCATCAGCATGACCAGGCTTGTCGCAACCAGCATGAAGCCGGTGTTTCCGGTGTCAAACATATGCACTCCGAAGTATGTGGATGAAGCGAGCTTCTCCGCGCGTGGCGGAGAATACAGGAGTAGTTGATCTGAAAGTAGGGAAGAGTGGGTTCACGGAAAAGAGGCGGAATCCTGATACTTCTGTCAGGAAAAGGCGCCTGGTGGTGTAGGGAATTCCCTACAGGAGGGATGGATCCTGGTCAGTCGATGAGATGGTGGCGCATTGCGTACTGGGAGAGTTCGACGTTATTTCGCAGGCCCAACTTTTCCAGGATTCGTGCGCGATAGGTGGTAATGGTTTTTTCGCTGAGGATCAGGTCCTGCGCGATTTCATGCAGGGTCCTTCCCGCAGCGAGGAGGCGCATGACCTGGAATTCGCGGTCGGAAAGGGAATGATGCGGTGCGTCCGGGTGCTCCCTCCCCACTGCGTCCGCCAGACGTTCCGCTACGGAAGGACTGATATAGCGTCCGCCGGCGGCTATGCGGCGGATGGCGCTGATCAGCTCGGACGCGGCGCTTTCCTTGGTCAGGTAGCCCGAGGCGCCGGCACGAATCACACGGACGGCGTACTGATCCTCGGGGTGCATGCTGACGATGAGCACCGGGAGATCCGGATACCGGGATCGGATTTCAGCGAGGACATCCAGTCCCGTCCTTCCCGGCATCGTGATATCAAGGATGACGAGATCGACAGAGCGGGAGGCAAGCTGTTCGAGCGCTTCCTGGCCGTGGCTCGCTTCCGCAGCAACATGGAAGCTGTTTTCACGCGAGAGAATCTGCTTGAGTCCCTCACGGAACAGCGCATGATCGTCTGCGATGAGGATACGTATCATGATGCCATATCAACGGTTGTTTGCGGAAAGTGAACCATGACCCGCGTGCCCTCTCCCGGCGTCCCGTCAAAGCGGATGCTTCCTCCGAAATAGGATGCCCGTTCACGCATTCCCATCAGGCCGAAAGACGCGGGCTGCTCGATCGCAGCCGCGCTGATGCCACAGCCGTTATCCGAAATCTCCATCGTGATTCCGGTTGCGTCCGCTGACAGCGTGATATCCACTCGATCGGCTCCTGCGTGCCGGGCGACATTGGTCAGGGTCTCCTGAAAGATGCGGAACAGAGCGGTTGATCGTTCGGGATCCAACCGGATATCCGGCGGCGTGATACGCGATACACAGGGTATCCCGGTGTGCCGCTGGAATTCCTCTGTCTGCCATTCGATCGCCGCCGTCAGGCCGAGATCGTCGAGCACCCCAGGCCGTAGCTGCGAAATGATGCGCTTCACCGATTGAATTGTAGCGTCGATTTCTCCGGCCATCACCGTGCAGCGGGCACCCAGGGCGGTATCCACCGTGGAGAGATCCTGCTGGAGGAGGGTCAGTTGCAGCTTGTGCAAGGTCAGCCGCTGACCGAGGTCGTCGTGGATTTCCCGTGCGACGCTCTTCCGTTCCTCTTCCCGGGCGCCCTGCAGGTGGCGCGACAGATTCCGGAATTGCTGACGCGAGCGCTGCAGGCCTTCCTGCGCGCGACGACGTTCGCGGATCTCATCTTCCAGCCGCTGCGTGTGGGAAGTGATTTTCTCGGCCATTGTGTTGAATGTCGCCCCGAGTCGGCCGATTTCGTCCTCGCTGCTGATCTTCGCCCGGCGGCGAAAATCTCCCCGACCGAACTGCTCGGAAACACGAGCCAGCGCATCGATCGGTCGTGTCATGGTGCCCGAAATGATGAAGCCCAGAATGATGGCAAAGAGCATCAGGATAAGCCCGCTCAGAATGAGTTGTTCACGAAGTTGATAGACCGAACGGAAAGCCTCGAGTTCATCGATCTCGGCAAGCAGCACCCAATGCAGGCCCGGAATATGCAGCGGGGTGAAAGAACTGAGCACGCGGACTCCCCGATAATCCCGGACGATCCGTGTGTCCGTTTCTCCGCGGAAAGCGGCTGCGACCGCATCGGTACGGACGTCCTGAAGCATCACCGAAGTATGATGTGTGCGGATTGCGTCGAGGACATTCGTCCCGTATCCCTGGCGGGAAATTTGTGCGAGGTAGCGGTCGGGTTCCTCGATGA